>NZ_JBXYJH010000003.1:0-437897 GCF_057396215.1 Psychrobacter sp. CX18
GTCGCATCACCTGTGTATCCTGCTGTACCTTCTGTTGGTACATTCTCAGCGACGGTGGCGTTACCGATTACCGCTGCTCCGTTTACGGGTAGTGCACTGTCTCCTAAAGCTGCTGAACCATCAATGTGACCAATACGCATGTCATCTTCATAGTCTTTGTATACTGAACTATAAGTTAGTGGTAAGTCTGCTTTGATTGGAGCGGTGATTGATATAAGGGCTTCACCATCGTATTGCTTGAAGCCGTTACTTACTTCGGCATCATTGTCTGATGAGGTGGTAATCTCTACTGCGGGTAGTAGATTGTCTGATGCCACATCTGATCTTGCTTGAACACTGGTGTCATCCGCTGCAAAGTCACGTGTTGTTGTGTTGAAGGTACCAAGTGGCCCTGCGTTAACGTTTAAGGTCTGTACGCCAGATTTGTCTGCTGCTGGAGCGTTCTTGATCGCTGCCGCTTCTGCTGTGTCTGTTGCTGCTTGTAATGCAGCTTGGGTGGCCTCTTCTTCAGCTTGGGCTGCGGCTTCTGCTGCTTCTGCGGCTTGTTGGGCTTGGGTTGCTGAGCTTTGTGCGGCTTCAAGGGCGGCGGCTCTGCGATCTACTTCTGCTTGTAATGCTTCTGTATTGCCACCACCAGCGGCTAAGGCGTCTGCTAATGCTTGCTCAGCTTCTGCTAATGCCGCTTGTGCGTCTGCTAAGTCAGACTTAGCCTTCTCTGCTTCGGCTTGGGCACTCTCAGCTTTTGCTTTTTCAGCAGCGGCTTCAGCTTTTGCAGCAGCGGCTTCAGCTTTGGCTTGCTCAAGTTCAGCACTGTTGTCACCACCTCCTGTATCGCCACCTCCTGTATCGCCACCTCCTGTATCACCACCGCCTGTATCACCACCGCCTGTGTCACCACCGCCTGTGTCACCACCGCCTGTGTCACCACCGCCTGTATCACCACCGCCTGTATCAACGCCGCCTGTATCACCACCGCCTGTGTCACCACCGCCTGTGTCACCACCGCCTGTGTCACCACTATTAGGTATGTCAGTAGTCGGTGCATTATAGGATTTAGTTGTAGAGCCATTCGTTCCACAAGCGGCCAAAATGACAGACGTTAAGAGCACAACACTGGCTTTTAACGGGGTTTTTAATTGATTTGATTTAGATATAGAATTTGATGAAATAATTTTATGATGAGACGACATTTGTCTTCCTCCATGAAGCGTATGAGATAATCCATTATGACAACATTTATAAAAAAAGCTTATCTTAATAATAGGTTTAGATAATTACAAATATTATTATAAAAGTCAACAAGTCAAAAATATTTACTAACATAATAGTTATGGTTCAAATAGTAAAAAGCGCTCTAAAGCGCTTTTTATTTAAAACTTAACGAACTTTGGATAATATTACTGCTTCTCAGCGCCAAAGGTACCTTGGAAGGTTGTACCTGTACCAGGAACTGTACCTTTACCACCTTCTACAGAAGCATCTTGGTATATGCCGCCTAAGAACTGAGCATCCTCACCGTAGAAACCACCAGCAGCATCGATACCGTTCACATTTCCAGCAAATGTATTACCATCAATAGTCGCTTCAATACCAATCTTATTACCGTCAGGCATATATTTGAAGTCACCATCAAAGGCAAGCTCACCAGCTACTGAGTTATTCACGAAGTCAACGTCAAAACTTGAAGTACCATTAACGGGTTCAAATCCTACACCGTCACCTAAATGAATGTTCTCAATATAAGTCGCTTTACCTATGTATTGCGCCTTACCTTCATTTACTTGCTTTAAGTAGTCAATATCTGCTTGATTGGTTAAGTGACCTTGTACATACACGTTGGCAACACGAGATAAGTCACCGACGAAACCTGAATTAATCACGCCATAAACATGACCTAATTGCACTTGAGTATCAAAGCTTTCATAAACCGTCTTATAGTTAAAGTTCGGGTTCAGAGCTTCTTTACCTGCTTCAACAGTGACACTCCCTTCATCCTTCAATGAAACTTCAAGTGGTTTTTGTACACTGGTCGGTTGTACCATATCTCCTCGAACGACACCATTATCGAAACTTTGGAAGTTATCTCCTTGACGATTGTCAACTGGTACTTCAGAACCATTTTCTGTCTTGGTTTCTGTATAGTCTGATTTATCATCACGGATGGCAACATATCCTATAGCATCATCTAGAACTACATTGGCAATTGCAATATTCTTTGCCACACTACTTAATGAGGTAGATTGGAAACCCGTTAATTCAGAATCTGGTGCTACATCAGGATTAACAGGTTCATTTGGATCAGTCGGCTCTGCTGGATCAGTCGGCTCTGCTGGATCAACTGGTTGTACTGGATCAGTTGGCCCATCATTATCTTTTTCTGCGCCATAAGTACCTTGAGCACCATTACCAGCATAAACGCCGCCTATGAAGTTAGCGTCTGCACCATAGAATGAACCTTCAGTATTGTACCCTGCATTATCTGCAGCTGCGCCTGAAAACTCATTATCATTGATATTCGCTTTTAGATTAATGTCTCCAACTGTATCAAATGATAATTTACCATCAACTTGCTTTTGTACGAAGTCTGCGGTGAATACTGAGCTACCAAATTCAATGGCATTGCCAATCCCCATCTTGCGATACGTCGCATCACCTGTGTATCCTGCTGTACCTTCTGTTGGTACATTCTCAGCGACGGTGGCGTTACCGATTACCGCTGCTCCGTTTACGGGTAGTGCACTGTCTCCTAAAGCTGCTGAACCATCAATGTGACCAATACGCATGTCATCTTCATAGTCTTTGTATACTGAACTATAAGTTAGTGGTAAGTCTGCTTTGATTGGAGCGGTGATTGATATAAGGGCTTCACCATCGTATTGCTTGAAGCCGTTACTTACTTCGGCATCATTGTCTGATGAGGTGGTAATCTCTACTGCGGGTAGTAGATTGTCTGATGCCACATCTGATCTTGCTTGAACACTGGTGTCATCCGCTGCAAAGTCACGTGTTGTTGTGTTGAAGGTACCAAGTGGCCCTGCGTTAACGTTTAAGGTCTGTACGCCAGTTTTATTAGGTTCTGGCTCAGGTTCTGGCTCAGGTTCTGGCTCAGGATTCGGTTCAGGGCTCGGTTCAGGGCTCGGTTCAGGACTTGGTGTCGGATTTGAATCCCCAACCGTTTCAGAGTTGCCAAACACATCAGACATATCATATGAAGTAGAGCCGCTAGAGGCACAAGATGCAAGGATAACCGATGTTAAAAGTACAACGCTGGCTTTTAAGGGGGTATTTAATTTTTGAATAGATGAGTTGGTATTGACTGAATTGTCATTAGACAACATTAGACTTCCTCCATGAAAGATGTGAATAATCCATTATTTACGTTAGTATTTTTAAATGATAACTGCCTATACAAAGCTTAAATCATATCAATCTAAACTTTATATTTTCAGATTTAGCTATTAAGAACATTAATTAATGCCCTTAACTTTTGAAAGTTTAAAATCAAATCAATTAGAGATTACAGGCTTTGATATGAGAGCTTAACACCAGCAATAAAACCATCATTATCTTCAAACTTACTCACAACACTACCATTTGGCAACTGCCCTGTAGCATCACCAAACTTAAGATACTTACCGCCAGCTGAAACAGCCCATTCAGGCGTGACATTGTATTTTAAACCGCCGCCAATACTATAATATCCATCAACAGTACCTAAAGAGCTTGCTGGATCTCCAGTACCAGAATCCCATCCGACAACCACAGATCCGGCTAGCTTGTCATTAAAACGTTTTGCTAACCCTATATCAACTCTCCATTGATCATCTTTATATTCTATTAAAGGTAAACCCTCTGCAACTGCCCCTTTCGAATAAGCATTGTAGAGAGGTAAATCAATTCTGAAATCGCTCCAAGGTATCCAACGAACATCCAAAGTACCTAATAACTGATGCTTCGCACTTAGGCCAGTTTGAAAATTAAAGTTAACGGACTCTGGTGTTGTAACCGTCGCTTCAGTAATAGCTTCAGGCCCAATATTAGCGGCAAGAGTAGGTGAAATGGGGTTATCAGGATGTAAGTTATTATACTGACCAACATAAACATTTTTAATAAGGGAATTATCAAGTGCAGGCATTAATTCTGATAGTGACGTCTCATGATCAATTTCTGAGCGATAAGTTAAGTTCGCTTTTAAAGCAATCTCAGGCTTACTATATCCTAAACCTGCAACCCAGCCCCACGCATCATCATTATTAGCATTAGCTTCATATCCGGTTAAGGGACCATAAGCCTGACCACGCAGATTCACTTGTGCTTCTGCTTTTTGTAGGACTGGACCACCAAATACCTGGAGACCACTATCTGTTTTAAACCCAATTAAGCCTGTCCATGACTCAGTATGTAAACGAACCTTTGTATGTGTACTATAATCAGGGTCGTCGGCAGTGGCTGAGTTAAGAATATCAGTCGGTACAACCAGAGGACCACCATTAGGACCACCAGTAGCACTGATTAGACTTGCAGTGCCTGGCTGAGATACAAATTTACTCTGACCCTTGTATTCAGCCTCTGCACCATACGGCTCGTCATAGAAGACACCGACACTTATATTGTCATTAACGTCTGTTTTTAACCCATAACGCATAAAAGTATATGGGTCGTCCGTGACATTCCCCGTAGGGTCACCTTTTTTATAGCCAGCTTTGTCCGAGGTAATACCATAAGGGTTAGCGCCGTTGTCATGGCCTGAAACATCGGTATCTATATAAGCATAGTCAATTTCTGCGTAAGTCCCTGGATTAAAGAAGCCTTTAATATCTTGACCCGAGCGATCAATGCCTGAAGCGTACGATAATGAAGCAATGGGAAGAGTTAGTAGTGCTAAGGTGAGCCTAGAAATAGGGAAATTTTGCGACATGTGGAATCCTCCATGAATATAATTTCTCCCGAAAATCCGTCCTAAAGCAGATTTAATGACGAGAGTATCTGGCAGTCCATTACCAAATGAGTAAATACGTTAAAATATTTATAAATTAAATTACAAATATGTATGATATGTTAATTCTTGTAATAAGCATAAATAAAGTCGCTAGTTATAGCAACTACTGTTTTAAGTTTTTCTTAAATAAATAAAAAAACAGCCAAATGGCTGTTTTTTTAAAAAAAGGGTAATACTTTCTAAAAGACTAATTATCCTGATAAGAAATTTGTAAACCTAGTGCATAACCATCATTATCTTTAAAATCACTGACGATATTATCATTAGGAATTTTACCTTTCGCATCACCAAACATTAAGTATTTTCCACCAGCTGAGATCGCCCAGTTCTTATCGAAATTATACTTAGCACCAAGACCAACACTATAATAACCTTCAATAGGTCCTAAAGAAGTTGCAGGATCACCCGCTCCACTGTCCCATCCAACGGTACCCGAAACCGCTAAATTATCAGCTAAACGCTTGCCAAGTCCTAACTCAACTTGCCATTGATCATCTTTATAATCAACTAAATTTAAACCTTTAGGATAAACGCGCTTGGTTGATTCATTATATAGTGGTGGTGTAATAGCAAAATCGCTCCAAGGTACCCAGCGTACTTTTGCTGTTGCTAGCGTCGTTGGGTTAATGCCGGTTTGGAAATCAAAGTTTACTGATTCTGGGGTTGTAATCTTCATATCAGTGGTTTGATTAGGCTCTTGATTAATTCTGGCTAATAACGGCATAGTTTCAGCGGCTGTGACGTCATGATCAATCTCAGAACGGTACGTTAAAGCGGCTTTTAGAGCAATTTCAGGTTTGCTATATTGTATACCTGCAATCCAGCCGTAATCGGTATCACGGTTTACATTAAGGTTATAACCGTTTGCCGTTTCATAACCCATACCCCGTAATTTAACATCTGCTTTAAGACGTTGTGCAACAGGGCCACCGTAAACTTGAAAGTTTTTATTTTGTCCCAGTTTTACACCTAGTAAACCGGTCAAGCTTTCACTACGGACTTCCACCTTAGTTTCTTGACCAATGGTAGACGCTTCTACTTGGGCAGCGCCTAAAACCGCACCAATTTGAGTGGCTTGATCCATTAATTCTTTTGGTGGCGTTCCTCCATTTTGGAGGATCTGTCCAATTTGGTTTCTAACATTGTTATAAGCAGCTTGACCAGCCGCAACGCTCGGAATTTTACCGCCTGAAATATGTTTGACGGTAGCATCTGCATCACCTTTAGCCACAAAGATATTGTCACCTTCGTAGTCCGCAGAAGCGCCCCATGGCTCGTCATACAATACACCAACACTAAACGTGTCATTAATATCAGTTTTAACGCCATAGCGGAAAAAATCATAGTCTTCAGCAATATCATCAATTTTATTACCGTATTTATCTTTACCCGTTACATCTGCATCGATATAAGTATATACGGTCTCAGCATAAGTACCATCTTGTAAGAAGGCAGATATAGTTTGACCAGAGCGATCAAGACCCGCCGCAGAAGCCGTGCTAGCTATTGACAAAACAGTGATTGTGCTTACAAGGGGTTTAATATTAAACAATGGACGCATTGAGTACTCCAAAAATCCATTTATAGGATGACGTTAAGATTAGGAAAGAAAGGTCAGGGGGTATGACTGAAGCAATAGCGAGATAAAGCTATCATTCACGTTACTAGACTTAAAACGTAAAGTAACCACAAGTAAAACAATTATTAATATAGCTGTTACTTTATTACACCATATGTTCAGTTCGTGACAATACTACTCAATCACTAAATAAAATGCAACACTTTGATAATGCTATAAATGTTTTTTAATTTAAACAACGTTAGTTTATATTTAAATTAAGTTTAGAAAAATACAAAATATTCTAGTCTTAAGTCTTAAAGACCATTTATAAGACGTCAATGATAAACATAACGGATATAATGAATATTAGGATCTAATTGAACGTTTAATATATCTAATATATCAGCATCATAAAAGGTTAGGTCCAGTGATAATAGAACTCGCCCTAAGAGAGGCTGAACAGACGTTCGCCTAAAACCGTATTGATACGTTTTAGATGAAGAGTGTCGATATAGGGTTCATTCATAGGTTTAAAATATTATTAAATAATTATTTAATAATGAGGTGGCACTTCAGACTCAGCGTCGAAAGGCGCGATGCCAGAGTCACTTTGCTTATTTAACTGTAGATACATCAGTTGTAGTTGACGCTGTATATCTCGTATTTGCTTATCTTGTTTGGCGATAACCACGTCTAAACTATCCACCGTGAGCTCTAAATACGCCACATTAGCTTGTAACTCCGTGAGTTGTTCTTGAAGCGATAGCGGGTTAATTACAGTGTTTAATGGTTTTGGCATTAAGGGTTTTGACATTTTTTACTTCTTATATAAGACAGTTATAGTGACCTTCGTGCAGACTAATAACGGTATTAGTCTCTAAAGTATTAAGCTCTAAAATAATACGTTCATACCTTGAAACAGTTTATCAGGCAAATAATTTTAATGGATACGAAATAATGTCAACTCATGAACGGCTAAGTGCATGATATACTGTGCTCAATTTTAACACATAACTTACTCTTAAAATAACTCTCTCAAAGTAATTCTATCGAGTTGCTAGTATCAATGTCATTATGTATTAACTACAGTAATAATGGGGTACTAGCACTCTATATAATAATGGTAATCAGAAGTTTATGGCACTTATTCATTTAAAAAATATACATTTGGCCTTTGGCGTTGCCCCTATTTTAGACGGTATTGACTTAAGCATCGAGGCAGGTGAACGCGTCTGTCTAATCGGTCGTAACGGAGAAGGCAAATCCACTTTATTCAAATTAATTGATGGCAGAATTACCCCCGACAGTGGCGAAGTCATTGTTAATAGTAGCGTCAAAGTGGCTATGCTTGAACAGGATGTCCCTGAAAGTACAGGTCGTATTCTTGACATCGTCATGGGCGGCGACAAAAAAACGGCTGAACTATTGATTGCCTATAATGAACAAGCGGATGCCTGTGCCTCAGGTAATATGAACGCTTGTGAGGCAATGTCTGACCTCCAACATGATATTGACGCTGCTCATGGCTGGGACTTAGAACGAGAAGCGCGACAAATTCTTACGACTATGGGGCTTGATCCAGAAGATGACTTATCCTCCCTATCTGGTGGCCGAAAACGACGCGTTTTGCTGGCGCGATCCTTGGTTACCAAGCCTGATATCCTACTGCTTGATGAGCCGACCAACCACTTAGACGTGGCGAGTATTGAATGGTTAGAACAGTTCTTAAAAGATTGGCAAGGTCTTACCCTGCTCTTTGTAACCCATGATAGGGCTTTTGTTGATAAGTTAGCTACTCGTATCATTGAGTTAGACCGCGGCAAATTAACCAGTTATGACGTTACTCAAGGGGCTGGCGGATATGCACGTTATCAAGAGCTTAAAGAGCAGCAGCTATTAGCGGAAGAAAAAAACAATGCCAATTTTGATAAAAAACTAGCACAAGAAGAGGTTTGGATTCGCCAAGGTATTAAAGCACGTCGTACTCGTAACGAGGGTCGCGTACGTGAACTACAACAGCTCCGTGAAGAGCGCAAAAGACGCCGCGAGCAAGTAGGGAATGTCAATATTACGATGACTAGCGGTGATAAAAGTGGCAAACTGGTGTGTAAAGTCAAAAATTTACACCTTGAGTATGATGGTGATGTGTTGGTAGATAACTTTAGTACGACCATTATTCGTGGTGATAAAATCGGTATAATTGGTCCTAATGGGGCCGGTAAGACCACTTTAATCAAAGCCATTTTGGATGAGTCTGATAATGAAATCATTAAAACTGGCAGTGTCACTATGGGCACCAATCTGAAGATTGCGTTTTTTGACCAACTTCGTGATCAGTTAGACTTAGAAGCCAGTGTCGCTCAAAACGTCTCTGAAGGTTCTGACTTCGTTGATGTTGGCGGTAAAAAGACCCACATCATGAGCTATCTGCAAGATTTCTTATTTGCACCTGAACGAGCCCGTACACCTGTTAAAGCATTGTCTGGGGGTGAACGTAATCGTGTTCTTTTAGCAAAACAGTTATTGAAGCCTGCCAACATACTGGTACTCGATGAGCCAACCAATGACTTAGATATGGCCACACTTGAGCTATTAGAGGAATCAGTTGCCAGCTTTAATGGTACTATATTACTCATTAGCCATGACCGCGCCTTTATGGATAATGTGGTAACGTCAACCTGGGTATTTGATAAAAATGACGCCGGTAAGGGTATCGTCAAAGAATACGTGGGTGGCTATCTAGATTATTTGATCCAAAAGCAGCGTGAAAGTGATATAAAACCAAATAACTCTGAGAAAAGTAATACATCTAAAGCCAGAGATAAGTCAAACACGTCTGTCAACAAGAGTAATGACAACATCACCGACACAACACCTAAACGCAAACTTAGTTATAATGAAAAACGCGAGCTTGATGCTCTGCCTGAGCAAATCGCTCAACTTGAACAAGAACAAGCTGAATTACAACTCAAATTAGCGGATGGTAGTTGGTTTACGACAGACTTTGATGCAGCCACGGCCGCCAGCGAGAGACTTGCTGATATTGATGACGCATTAATGCTCAAGCTTGAACGCTGGGATGAATTGGAAAATTAAGATTTCGTAGCAAGCAGCTGACGCTTAATTGTGATGACTGACTATGACAGACTCTATCAATAACCCTAAATTGTCACCTAAGCAGGAATCTAAAAAGATTCCTGTTCACTCTGCAGTACAGAAGTTTAATCCCGAGTCTGCCTCCCTATCACAGTCCGGCAGATCAACTAGGTCAGCAGTTAACCTCTCTGACAACTCATTAAGCTCAGCTCCTAAGCCCGTAGCTATCCCAGAGGGTATGCCAACTATTAGCGAAAATCATAAACAAACCCATAAGGCTAACAAGCAGCCTTTTAAGTTTACCTTCCTACTGCCACAGTACTGGGGCATATGGTTATTTCTTGCTATGTTAATGCCCTTAATATACTTGCCATTACGTTTCCAATTTTGGATAGGAAGGCAACTGGGTATCTTGGTTTATACAGTTGCTAAGAGTCGTCGCAAGGTGACACTTGTCAATCTAGAGCTTGCCTTTCCAGAAAAAATGTCTGAAGAGCGTGAGCGTATGGCAAAGCAGGTCTTCGTCAATCAAGGGATCGGGCTTTTTGAGACGCTATGTGCGTGGTATCGTCCTGATGTCTTTACGCGTACCGTATCTATATCAGGCTTACACCACTTAATTGACGCAAAAAATGCAGATAAAGCAGTCTTATTATTAGGCGGTCACTATACGATGCTTGATCTTGGTGGTCGACTATTTACCCAGTTTCTACCCATTGACTGTGTGTACCGCCCTCAAAATAATAAGCTACTAGACTGGCTAATCTATAACGGACGTCGTCAAATCTTTGATGAGCAAATTGATCACCATAATATGAAAAAACTTGTTTCTAGAATTAGAGACGGAAAAATAGTTTGGTATTCTCCCGATCAAGATTATGGCCTAAAGCACGGCATCATGGCACCATTTTTTGGCGTACCGGCTGCTACAGTTACCGCCCCTCGACGTCTGGCTCGTCTCGGAAACAAGTCCAACCCTCCCGTTGTGATGGCTCTACACACTTATAGACAAACACCAGATAAGCTTCGCCGTGGCAGACGGCCTCATTATCATCTCACCATTACACCGCCACTAGACAACTACCCTACTGATGATGAACGGGCTGACGCTACTCGAGTGAATGAGGTCTTAGAAAGCTTAATTCGAACAGATCCCACTCAGTGGATGTGGTTTCACAAACGCTATAAACATGGTGAATCTGGACGAACTGACTATTATAAATAAGATGCTAATATAAAAAAGACAGCATCAGTCCGGTTTGCTATACAAGCACCCATCAACTGATCTGTCTTTTTTAGTGTAACTTTTCTTGTTTAGTTTAACCTGTCTTTATGTATAACCTATAAATTTTAAAGTCGCTGCTAATTAATCAGCAGCGACCCTATATAATTATCATAAAACTATTTAATTAATGAGATTAAGGACGTTTAACCATATAGTGTCGTGTTAGATAACACCTGATTAAACCTCTGAATTAAATAAGACTGTCTTAAATAACAACAGCACAACTTAGCACTTCATCAACTAAGCAATTTTCAACTGTTAATACATAGTCATTGCCAAGCGCCACTGAAACATTGTCACCGTTTTGACTGGTTTTAGTGCTTAGCACACTGACATCACTAAATAGGTCTGATGAGAACTGTAGCATGTCTTTATAACCTGCATCATTGTTGAAGTCTTTGATAACATCATTTCCTGATAGGGCATCAAAAACAAATATATCGTTGCCTACGCCACCGATTAACGTATCGTTTCCCGCACCGCCATTAATAATATCATCGCCTTCAGCGCCATAGACACGATCATGACCACCCATCGCCATGATGACATCATCGCCACGTCCTGCATGTAAGATATCGGCCTTGCTAGTACCGGTGACAGTATCGTTACCTTCACGAGCGAAAACAGTTTGACCAGCTAGATCATCATCTCCGATAGTGCCTTCTTCATGATCTAAAAAGCTTTTTTGACCACGTTTAAACCACTTCATAAAGAAACGACTGTCTTGTAAGCCACTGTTAGTGATGTCGTAATTGGAATAATGACTGAATATCTCATTTTGGAAGCTGACAGATTCAACATTATCTGCTTCTACTAAATTTATGCCATCTTTATCGACAAAGAATAAGGTGTCATCGGACATTTTGTACATGTCCCAATCACCACTACGCCCTTCTATTCGTACTTCATCAACGCCAGTATTGCCATCGATATGATCAACACCGATGCCAGCTCTGATAATATCATCACCTTGACCACCATCGATATAATCATAGTTAGTGCCGCCTGCTATTTTATCGCCATACTGAGTGCCTATTAAAAAAGCTGAGGTGCCAAAGTGGCTTGAACTGGTAGGGGCAGCGTCATCTTCAACCCAAATCATTCCACGATTAATAGAACTTAAATCGGATACAATAACCGTGCTGTCTTGTTTGGTATCTTCATAAAATGAAGAATCAATCACACGAGAAATAGCATCTGTGGTGATACCATTAATATGTGCATACCAACCCGTTGCTATGTTTATAAAAGAAAATGGGCTGACATCCCATATCGGAGACGCGTATACGTCATTATAGAGCACAAAGTTGTCAGTAGAGCTACTAAACTCCTTATCAGGATTAACAAGGCCAGGGTCTGCAGCTTGAATGGCAGATAAAAAATCAGGTTCATTACCTGTCACACGATGCGTCACATCATTTTCATAACCGACGTTTAGGACCACATCACCATTGTCATAAATCGTCGGCACGGCATGCGCAATGAAATCAGAATCGGTAAAAAAGCCATCTACGATATTTTCTCGCTCTGCTGCCAACACATTGGTAACAGATGCCCCCAAGCTATAGCCACTAAATACCACATCAGTAGCATCTAACCCATTATCAAGGGCAAAATCACGCACCATTTCTAAAATAGGCTCATACAGCTCAACACCCTCACGCGTATTCAGATTAAAATAATCAAGTATGTCTGCGAGAGCATTCGTGCCCGCTACATTAAAGTTAATACGGACCAGATCACCAGCCTCATCATACTGACCAAAGATTTTGGCTTGAGGTCCTGGTAATGCCGTGCCACTATACAGACTTGGAATCGTAAAATAACCGGCATGATCGACACTGTCCGCACTGACGCCAAAATCAGTTGGCGTTAGCTCTTTCCATCCATCGGGTATGCCAACATTGGTTTCATTGGCAAATAAGTCACCCGTAAGTGTACCGAGTATATTAAGAGCATCAGCACCTGGTATAAAGTTAAAAAAGTTAAGCGAATTGGTATATGCAGCCAGTTTACTGGTGTCTTCTACTAGTTTTGTAGATTCTTGAACGGAGTAGTTTTTATAGTCGAACATGCCCATAACGTGTATCCTTACGTAGTTGAGGGAGTATGATAATTGAGTTGATGAAGGAAGAGGTAATAGCTTGTATGCAATAGCGTTTTATCCTTAAGTACGCCATATCACTCAATTATTATGTAAAAATTTCAAATAATCAACTTAAAAATTTCATTAAGATCAGATTAATATCGAAAGATAAGTTATTTGGAATGGGTTGAAAGATGATAAAAACCTCTTATGCTTGATAATTATTGAACTCTCATTCAGAAAAACAACAAAGATTTGATATACTGTTCCATTACATTTTTAGGCACTTATTTATTCGTTGAAATTCGACTATTAACCTGACTCCCTTACCCCCTTATCCATAACAACTCAAATAAGCTATTTTATAAATCGGGAACATTATGAGCCACACTGATGCCAATCAAACACAAACAACCTCAATAGACAGTCAACCTAAACGTATCTTAACCGGAGTTACCACAACAGGTATTCCGCATTTAGGAAATTATGTCGGTGCTATCCGCCCTGCCATACAGTCCTCACACAATAGCCTGAATGACCAAGACCAGTCTTTCTTCTTCTTAGCAGATTATCATGGCATAATTAAATGCTATGACCCTAAGCAAATTCATGAGTCAACCAAAGCCATTGCCGCAACGTGGCTAGCTTGTGGTCTAGACCCAGAAAAAGTAGTATTTTATCGTCAATCAGATGTCCCTGAAATACCAGAGCTTGCATGGATTTTAAATTGTTCTTGCTCAAAAGGGCTGATGAACCGTGCGCATGCTTATAAAGCGGCGGTTGATGCTAACTTAGAGAAGACCAATGTCGACGCTGACCATAATATTACCATGGGTCTGTTTGGGTATCCGGTATTAATGGCAGCAGATATATTAATGTTTAATGCGACCCATGTGCCGGTTGGACGCGATCAAATCCAACATATCGAAATGGCGCGTGATATTGCCGGCACCTTCAATCATAAGTACAAAGACTTATTTGCCCTGCCCTCTGCAGTTGTTGATGATGATATGCCATTGCTGACAGGTCTTGATGGTCGTAAAATGAGCAAAAGTTATGGTAATACTATTCCTCTATTTGGGGAATACAATCCACAAACAGATCCTGAAAAGCAGCTTCGTAAAGCAGTGATGCAGATTGTCACTAACTCACAAGCCCCAGAGGAACCCAAAGACCCAGATGACTCGGTAATCTTTGAGATTTATAAAGCCTTTGCGACTTCTGGAGAAGTTGCAGACTTACGCACTCAGTTTGAAGCAGGGATTGCATGGGGCGATGCTAAGCAAATCCTATTTGAAAAAATCAATGGCGAAATTGCGCCCTTCCGTGAGCGCTATTTTGAGCTAATGGCTAATCCTAAAGAGCTTGAAGAAATCTTGCAGATGGGCGCAGATAAGGCTCGTCGCCATAGCCGTAAACAGCTTGATAAAACGCGCCGTGCTATTGGCATTAAACCACTGGCTAAGCTAAAGTAAATGTAGGATGATCATTAGCGACTTCACTCACTTAGATTAAGGTAAATACGGACTTGAATACGCTCTCAGGCAACTTGAAGCAGCAGGCAGAACAGATTGATAGTGACTCTGAATCTACTCCTGCAAACGAGCTTAGCATTCGGATTTATACGACGCCGGTGCAATCATTGCCTGAGGACTTATACATTCCGCCTCAGGCATTTGCTATTTGGCTAGACCAGTTTGAAGGGCCCCTTGATTTTCTGCTGTATTTGGTCAAAAAAAATAACTTTGACATCACCGATACTGCAATCTTGCCCATTACTGAGCAATATCTGGCATATATTGAAGAGCTTGATGCTGATCACTTTGAGTTGGCAGGCGATTATTTATTGATGGCGTCCACTTTGATCGCAATTAAAACAGAACTCTTGTTGCCCCTACCTGAAAAGATAGAGGATGAGCGTGACCCGAAAGCCGAGCTGATCTCTCGTCTTGAGGACTATGCACAAATTAAGGAAGCTGCGCGACGTTTAGATAACTTGATACGTTTGGAACGAGATGTCTTTTTGGCGATGGCAAGCTTGCCTGACCCTGAGATTATGGCGGCGGAGCTACCCAGCTATCCGGCAACGATGCTGGTTGAAAGCCTCCTTAAAATGCAACTAAAACCTGATTACCAGATGCACAATATAAAAATTGACCCTATCCCATTATCAGATCGTATCGCCAGTATTAGCAGGCAATTAAGTGAGCGTGGTGAAGGCAAATTTATTGAGTTGCTTGACTCTAGCCAAGGTCGACTGGGTGTGGTGGTTAGTTTTGTGGCGGTATTAGAATTAATGAAACGACATATTATTGATGTTGTTGATAGTCCATCATCTAATGGGCTACAACAGATGGAGCATTTATCAGACCAGAAACCTTCAAATCAGCAATCTTCAGACCAGCAACAAGGCATCCCTTCTAATAATAATGATGCGGAGAAAGACAGTACTACCTTACACTCACTTTCTGATATGATTGACAGCACTGAACCGGCTTATACCTTATCAAGTTTAACTCTAAAATGGGTGGCTTAAGACCGTCGCATTTGATATTTATGAACGTTTCAAATATTGGCGTTTCCTATATTTGTATCTCAAGCATTAGGCAATTAAAGACATCAACCTTCATTGCCTTAAAACAAATGCCACAACTCAACTCTCCCTTTATTGATATTTACTTCTACTATGTCTAACGATACATCTATGTCAAATTTACCAGATCAGACAAGCCCTCAGGCTCCGACAGATTTAACCACTTTCAATCGTTATGACCAATTAAGTCGTCGAATCGAGGTATTGTTACACGCCTCAGAAACCCCATTGACCGCCGCTCAACTAAAAAAATATTTATCTCTCTCGAAGCAAGAGCTTGATACAGCACTGGTGGTGCTACAACAACGCCTGACCACAGGGGTGTTGAGTGTCACTGAATCTGCCAGTGGCTATCGGCTCCAGATTCGCAATGAATACAGCGCCTTGATTCAGGAAGTCTTCCCGCAGCGATTAGAGAACCTGAGCCAAGCCTTACTTGAGACCCTCAGTGTCATAGCTTACAAACAGCCTGTTACCCGCAGCGATATTGAGCAAGTGCGCGGCGTAACGGTCTCGAGCAATATATTAAGACAGCTATTTGATAAAGGCTGGATAATGGAAAAAGGCCACCGCGACACGCTAGGTCGCCCTGCTCTCTTACATACCACGCCTGAGTTTTTGGATGCGTTTGGTCTTGAAAAGTTAGAGGATTTACCGCCTTTACCGGATATGAATTTAATCAAAGAGAACGTAGACAGCTAAGTCTCTAGATTAACAAAATAGCTATAGTCAACACTGAATTTTACTCAGCAATAGTAGTAGCGTGTGGTGAAGCGAAGTGTAACCCAATGATTTTTAGAGGTCTCTTATAACTCAGATTTAAATATATAAAACGGAACATAATAAAGTAGCACTTCCTGCCAACCGCTTGTATCTGCCTAGCCAATGGCGTGCAGACTATCATGTCTTGAGTCATTGCTGTTACCTCGACACTGCCTCAAGCCACAGTCTGCATCGCCATTGACGTCGTCAGGATACCGCTCATGTCAGGGCTAGCGGTAACATCGAGTTCTTACAGATAGTTATCGTGGACAAAACTCGTAAGATGTTTTGTAGGGTGGCGTTAGCGAAGCGTAACCCACCATATATAGATCATAATTATTATTTTTACGGCAAGTAAAAGCTGGGTTACGTTTTTTTCTCTACCCACGCTACTTCATAACACGACTCCCTGTTTTCAAAAGAAGCAAAGATGAATGTTTAAGGCTTTGAGAGATTCCCAAACAAGGTTTTTTAGCCCCGATTGTAGCGGATATCCTTGGTGAAGCACTGTGATGCGTGCGCTTGGTAAGTGGCGTTATCGTGGCAGCAGGAACGACACTTAGCATTAGCGCACGCCACAGTGCGAGCCAAGATAGCAGCGAAAGCGGGTAATAGCTCCGACATTATCTAATATACGCTATAAAAGACCATTCATTATGCAAACTAAAAGGTGAGCCAGTTAACTGACTCACCTTTTTATTAACTTCTTTATTGACTTCTTTATTAACTTCAAATCTAGCGCTATTGATAGATATCTGATAGGTTAAGCTTAGCTAACCCCACCTTACATAAAAAGCCAAACCAACTTTAAACACTCTTAGCGCAGCCATGCTCGTGCGTTACGGAACATACGCATCCAAGCACCATCTTCAGACCATTCATCAGGCTTCCAACTATGGTTAATCGCGCGTAGATTACGCTCAGGATGCGGCATCATCAAAGTCACACGACCATCAGTGCTACAGATACCAGTTACGCCGCCAATCGAACCGTTCGGGTTCAATGGATACGTCTCAGTTGGGTTGCCACGACTGTCCACATACCGCATGGCGATTTGTCCATGGTGAGCCATCCCATCAATATCAGTTTGGGTAAGGGTGGCAAAACCTTCACCGTGGGCGACCGCAATCGGTAAGATGCTGTCCTGCATACCTTTGAAGAACAATGATTTATTCCGCTCAATTTTGACATTGACGGTACGGGCTTCAAATCGGGCTGATTTATTGTAAGTAAAGCGGGGGAAGTTCTCTGCGCCTGGGATTAAGTCTTTTAGCTGCGCTATCATTTGACATCCGTTACACACCCCTAAGCTAAAGGTATCCGGACGGGTAAAAAAGCGCACAAACTGCATGCGTAACTCGTCATGGAATAAGATAGAGTTTGCCCAGCCAGAGCCCGCCCCCAAGACGTCACCATAACTAAAGCCACCACAGGCGACCAATCCATTAAAGTCGCGTAGGTCAATGCGACCTGCCAGCAAGTCACTCATGTGGACATCGACAGCATCGAAACCTGCGCGCACAAATCCTGCTGCCATCTCTAACTGACCATTGACACCTTGCTCACGCAAGATAGCCACTTTTGGTTTATTTGGACGACTGTTTAGATAAGGCGCTTCAACTTTTTGATTTAAGTCGTAATTTGCTTGAGCAATCAAACCGTGATGCTTGGTGTCGGCAATTAAGTCAAACTCTTGCTGAACACAGTCAGGATTGTCACGACGTTTGGCAATGTGATAGCTCACTTGTGACCAGGTTTGCTGTAAATCACTGCGATTGAAGACTAAAGCATCCTCACCTTGATGAAGCGGGGTAATAATGGTGAGCTGGTCTTGATTGCTTCCGCCTAATGGGGTTTCAAACGTTTGGCCGATGAGACTCATCATATCACTAACGCCATGCTCATCAGCCAGCGCCATCACCGCTTCAAGATGCTCAGGTAACACTTGAATCACAGCGCCTAGCTCCTCGCTAAATAACTGACCTAGCAGATTGTCATTGGTAAGGTTTAGATTGATCGCTAAGCGATTGGTAAACTGCATTTCAGCCACAGTCGCTAATAAACCACCATCCCCGATATCATGATATGCACTGATAACGCCATTTTCATTACCAGCTTGGATGAAGTTAAAGAAGTTAATGAGATCTTGTGGATCAGCGAGATCGGGACACTCATTACCCAGTTGACTTTGGGTTTGTGCCAAGATAGAGCCGCCTAAGCGCAGTTTGCCCTTTGATAAGTCTAAGCGGTAAAGCGCGGCATCTGTATTTTTAAGCTCAGGTGTCAGGGTTTTATTCACATCTTGCACAGGGGCAAAGGCAGTAATTACCAGACTCATGGGGCTAACGACCGATTTATCCTGTTCATCCTCCGTCCAGTTAGCACGCATAGACAGTGAATCTTTACCCACTGGAATGGCAATACCTAATGCAGGGCACAGCTCTTCGCCGATCGCATAGACAGCATCGTATAAGGCAGCATCCTCAGTATCTTCGCCACAGGCGGCCATCCAGTTTGCGGATAAGGTAATGTCAGAAATCTTGTTAATACGCGCGCCTGCGATATTGGTAATGGCTTCGCTCACCGCTAGCCGTGCTGACGCAGCTGGATTAATTAACGCAACAGGTGGACGCTCCCCGACACTCATCGCCTCACCGGTGTTTGACAACAAGCCTGAGCTGGTCACGGCACAGTCAGCCACGGGTACTTGATAACGACCCACATACTGATCTTGAGTGACCATACCGGTAATAGATCGGTCACCGATACTGATTAAGAAAGATTTACTCGCCACGGTCGGATGACGCAATACATCATGCACCGCTTGCTTTAGATCAAAGCCTTGATGCTGCTCTGCTCCTTCATCTTGATTGCTTACTTGATTGCTTAAAGGCAGATCTGCTAAATCTAATGGTGCAAGCTCTCTGCTTTCACGCTCAAATGAACGCTTCATTTGCGGTGTACCGCCAAGCAACACTTGCATTGGCATATCGACTGGCTGCTCCTCTAGCAACTCATCGTCTACCTGTAAGTGACGTACTTTAGTCGCCGTACCCAAGATGGCATACGGACAACGCTCACGTTGACAGATTGCATCAAATAAGGCTTTACTCTCTGGACGTATCGCCAATACATAACGCTCTTGCGCCTCATTTGACCATATTGCCATCGGTGACATGCCCGCCTCTAAAGACGGAATATGACGCAGATTTAATATCGCGCCCATTTCATGGTCATTGACCAACTCAGGCATGGCGTTAGATAACCCGCCTGCCCCAACGTCGTGAATTGAGACAATCGGATTGCCATCTTTACTGGCCTGACTGGCATCTGCGTCATCACCCGCGAGAGCCCAACAGCGGTCAATCACTTCTTGGCAACGACGTTCCATCTCCGCATTATCACGCTGTACTGAGGCAAAGTCTAATCCTTCATCAAGCTCACCACTGTCTACGGATGACGCCGCACCACCCCCGAGACCGATTTGCATCGCTGGACCACCCAGTACGATCAGTAAATCGCCCTCGATAATGCTATTTTTTTCTACCAAGTTACGCTTAATATTACCGTAACCACCAGCGATCATGATTGGCTTATGGTAGCCACGCATTTGACTACCATCTTGCTCTTTACTGGTATCTAACTGGAACGAGCGGAAATAACCACATAGATTCGGACGCCCAAACTCATTCGAGAAGTTCGCTGAACCTAACGGGGCTTCAGTCATAATCTCTAAGCTTGACGCCATGCGATCAGGCTTGCCGTAGTCTTTACTACTCACTCTACCTGACTGCTCCCATTTCTCTGGCAAATCAGGTAAGTGTAAATGCGAGACATTAAAACCGGTTAAACCAGCTTTAGGTTTGCCACCACGCCCGGTCGCCCCTTCATCACGGATTTCCCCACCAGCACCCGTTGAGGCACCGGCGTAAGGGGCAATAGCGGTTGGGTGGTTATGGGTTTCAACTTTCATCAAGATATCAATAGATTCATCATGAAAGTCATATCGGTGCATCTCGCTTGATAAAATGTCTTCATCCAGTGCGCCACCAAGCTGAACCGTCGGTAGTGGATAAAAGCGCTCTGCTTTAAAGCCTTCCATAACCGCAGCATTGTCTTTGTAGGCGGATAAGATACCTTGCGGATTATTCTCGTGGGTGTTACGAATCATTTTGAACAATGATTTTGGCTTCACCTCATTGTCCACTGTCCACTCAGAGTTGAATATTTTATGACGGCAATGCTCTGAGTTGGCCTGAGCAAACATCATCAGTTCAACATCGGTTGGATTGCGCTTAAGCGCCTCGCCATATGCGTTCATTAAATAATTAATGTCTTCTGTCGACAGCGCAAACCCGAATTTTTGATTGGCATGCTCTAAGGCGCTACGACCTTCATTCATGATATCTACATGGTTTAGAGGCGCTGGGCTATGATCATCGAATAACGCCTCAAGTTTGCTCATGTCATACACTAAGCTTTGGGTCATACGATCATGCAAGATCTGCTCAGCATCCTGCGGTAGTTTAGAAGGCAGATTGTCACCCATTAAGGTAAAGACCACGACTCGCTCAACACGTTCAACATCGAGTTCACAGTTATTAAAAATGTCAGTGGCTTTACTAGACCAAGGTGAGATAGTGCCAAACCGTGGGCTGACAATCACTTGTATTTGGTCAGATTGCACCTCAATAGGTGCCACTTCTTCCCCTTGATTTAATAGGTCCAACGCCTTTTTACGCTCAGCCTCATTAAGCTCTCGTGATAGGACGTATACTTGCTGAGTCTCTATTTGTCTCACTGCGCCTGTCTTACTTAGCGACGTTTGGCTATTTAACTGCTCAATCAGTTGATTGGTTTTAAACTCGGTTAAAAAACGGTGTCCAGCGAGGGTCATCATAAGGCAATTTCCGAAGTATCAAAGTTTGAAGTAGAAACAATTAGTAGAAACAATATATTAAAAAAGAGTATTAAACGTTAATCAGGCTAGTCTTTGAAATAGTCTAGCGTCGTCTTAATTAGGCGTTATTATAGCAAGAAGTCTGCTCAAACGTTGCCTACTTAACTGAATTCATTCAAAGATTATTTACTTAAAGCTAGTCAAAATTACAAAGACTCACAAGGCATTACTTACTTTATCTACTTTCTATAATGGAGGTTATTTAAGATTCCATTTGTTCAATTAAAATTTTTCGAATTTTTAAACTAACCTTAGGAAATTGTAATGAGTAATCAAGCCCAAATCGACAAAATCGCTGACGCTATTAATCAAGTGACTTATGCGATGGTAACCAGTGTTACCAATGAAGGTCATTTACACTCTTGCCCAATGACCACGGCTGAATTTGGCCTAGGGGCACGTGAAATTTGGTTCGTTGGTAGTAAAGGTTCAGATCTTGTTGAAGATATTAAAAGTAATCCTCAGATCAACTTAGCTTACTCAAGTCCTGACGAAAAAAAGTATGTCTCAATCAATGGTAAAGCTGAATTGGTAGAGGATAAAGACAAGCTCGATGAATTGTGGTCACCCGTTATGGCCTCATTTTATGAGCATGGCAAAGAAGATGACGATATCCAGCTGATTAAAGTCGTACCAAATGGTGCAGAATATTGGTTTAGTGGAAATGGCATCATCAATATATTTAAAATGGCTGCAGCAGCCGTTCAAGATGGAAAAACAGCAGAAGACATGGGTGAAAACTTCTCTATTGAGTTTTAATCAATTGAAGCCTTAATCAGTTGAGTCTTAGGCTCTATTTTTAGCACTATTATTCAAATACTCTTTAAATCTAAAACGCCTCAATGATAAATTGAGGCGTTTTTTAATTAGAACGTTTTTGAAAACATATCTTTCGCGACAAACAAGACAAACAATAGGTTTAGTGAGCTTGACCGATTCTAAACCTATGCCTAAACATTGCCTATAATGGTTAGGTAATTTTATACAGAAGCTATAACCTCTTAAAATAATTCAAGTTTAGCTCTATTTAAAATCCTATCCCTGTTTTAAATAAGGCCAGGCTGCTTTCATATATATCATCATAGACCATAGCGTTAATATGACCGCTGCCATCATTAATATATAACCTATTATCTCAAGAGACTCAATATTTAATAACAGTACCGTAATAGCAACCATCTGAAACGTCGTCTTTAGCTTACCTACATAAGACACCGCCACACTGGTACGTGCGCCTAATTCTGCCATCCATTCACGTAGAGCCGACACCGCAATTTCCCTTGAAATAATAACGATCGCTGCAATAGACATAATGATATTTGGATGCCACTGAACCAGTACGATTAAGGCCGCAGCTACCATCAGCTTATCTGCCACTGGATCCAAAAATCGACCAAAGGCAGAGACTATATTCATTTTACGCGCCAAATAACCGTCTAACCAGTCAGTTAGTGCCGCCAATACAAACAATAATGTCAATAATAAGTGGCGCAGCATACTGTCACTAAAGGCTTCCATGTTCATACCGATATTTGCAATTGCATTATCAGATATCATCGGCACGCCAATACCTAACGCTGGCGGCCAATATGCAATAGCCACAAATAACGGTATCATCATAATACGAGCGATGGTTAAATTATTTGGCAAATTAAAGATGCTTTGCACGGCTGTTGGGTGTGCATGGTTTGACTGGGGTGAGGATTGAGTCATAATTAATGTTGTACATCATTTATTTTAAGTTAGCTTAGCATTTAAACCTAAATTTAGTAAGTCTTTAAATTTAGAAAGTTTTTAAATAAATCAAGTAGGTTCTTGACGAAATTAAGTAATGCCTTAACATTCAACTATAATGCAGTAACTTAGATTATATTAGGGTCTGTTGAACATTCAAATATTAGGACTGCTGATAGCTAAAATTGTTACAAACTAGGCGTAAACCGACGATAATGTCTAGACCTTAGCTAGGTTTATAACAACGTTTGGGACAATTTTAGCATCAGCCCTGCGGGGCGGGGCTATTTTTTGTCAATATATTGCGAAATTTTCTAACTTAGAATGACTAAGCGTCAAAAATTTCCCTGTATATTGCCTAAAAAACAGCCTCCGCCAGTTCCACATTTGAATGTTCAACAGACCCAAATAAAAAGGGTGAATAACGAGAGCTGATTATTGACTATTAGATACAAACTATAGATAACAGCTAACCTAAATACCCATCAAAACGAACCACATCGTTTTGCCAACTAGCATCTGCCTCTTTATTGGCAAATACGGGAGCAGTGACTGGTCTTTTAACAATCACCCTGCCGCCCGGTTTTATACAACTTAATGCAAGTTCTAATAACTGTCGTTCTTCTATCAGCTTTGGCGGTAGAGCGATATGATGCAACGCTTGCATATGTTTGCCTACTTTAGCGCCTTTATGCGTGCTGCTATGCTCATAACTATTTTCAGGAAACATTGGATCAAGATAAATCACATCAAACAAGATATCATCTTGTTTATTGACTTCAAGACTCGTTGTCGTGGATTTTGATTGTATCTGCTTTGATAGCTCTGTCATGTATCCTAGTGCTTCTTCACAGCGTATTTGCAATCTGGCCATTAGTTTTTGCCAGTTTTTTTGCTTAGCCATTTGTTGCTGCTCATAGCTTAACAACAGCGCCATACATGGATTTCGCTCTAATAAGAGACACTGCGCCCCTGTACTGGCTAAAATTAGACTATCATGTCCAAAGCCGGCTGTCGCATCAAGCACTCGGCTATCGTCTGTTATTTTGCACGCTTGTAATAGCAATTCAGACTTTCGTCCTGCACTCACCACTCGGCGTTGCAAATGTTTCCACTCGGGCGACACACTTATTTGATTAATGAGCAAAGACAGTTGCTGCTTATCATCAATAATAAGTAGGGGCTGATCAAAAGTTGCACTTAATTGCTTGCGTATTTTTTGAGTAAGCTTCTGCTCAATTTCAGTGAAATCTAATTCAATGGGTAAATCAAATGCTTTAATCAGGCTATCAATCTCATTGAGGGTATCACCTGCAACAGTTGTATGATAAATCAGCGGCACTTTTAAGACTGTTTTATCCCTCTTTATAACCATTGTATTTAAAAACCTATATTTAACCCTGAATCGTGTAATTAAACATCCATGAGACGACTAATACCAAAATACCTGTGATAATGCGTAGCCATGCAAAGAGTGTAAAATCGCGGCGGCTGACCCAATCTACCAACCAACGAATACACAATAATGCCATAATAAAGGATACCGCAACGCCCACACCCAAGACGACCCAGTCTTCATTACTGGACAAAACGTCTTTATGCTTGAGCATATCAAGCAAGCCTGCACCGATAATAACAGGAATACCTAAGAAGAATGAAAACTCAGCGGCTGCTTTGCGCGATACCCCAAGCCACAGGGCGCCAATAATAGTTGACCCTGAGCGTGATGTCCCCGGAATAAGTGCCAAACATTGAAACAGCCCAATAAGTAAGGCTGTCTTTAAACTAACATCTTCTGCCTCTTCCGCTTTGACAGGGATTGGTTTACGCTCCACATAAAATATAAGCAAACCCCCGATAATTAGCATTGTCGCAACGGTGTAAGGGTTAAATAAATACTGCTTAATTTGATCCGCCATCGTAAAGCCGACGATCATGACTGGGATAGTCGCAACAATAAGACTGAGACCCAATTGACGAGGGTTCTTTAATGCATTTGGTCCCTCAGACTTGCCCGTTATCAGACCCATTAAGGCTTGCCATAATCGCCCCCAATACTCATAAATCACCGCTAATATGGCGCCTAATTGAATAACGACGATAAATAAATCCGCTTTATCTTTCGTCCAAAAGCTCATAATGTCAGCTGATAGTATCAAATAGCCAGTACTGGATATGGGTAAAAACTCAGTAATACCCTCGACAATACCCATGATGATGGCTTTCAGAATTAATAATAGATCCAAAATAAGTGCTCACTGTAAATAATAGGTCATTGAACTTAAAAACAATTTTGTCGGCGTTTAAAACTGCCAACCACCTTTACGATACCTTATTGGCTTGAGCGTCACCTTGCTGTTTAAGGGTTTTCCAAGCATCATTACGTAAGTACACCGGTAGCGCTTCACTAGCAGGGACACCCCCCGCTTGTATATACTGGACAATACCTAATTTAGCAATACTCACTGCATCTGGATGAATATCAGTGAATAACGTTTGTTCAGGCTGAGTCGTTAAAAGCGCTGCACCATTGCCAGCGATTGACAATTGCTTCGGTGTCGACTGTTCATAATCCAATAGATACTCTTCCGTGCCTTTTACTTGAGTCATTACTTTAGCCATATCCTGGGATGCTTCCTGACTGAGTTGATACTCACCGAAATAGACCTGTTTCATCCTAGCATCTAACGCAGTATAAACGTGCTCAATACCGTGCTTGTCATAAGCAGATTGTGCAATAGCCGCTAAACTTGAGACGCCAACACAGGGCAAGTTGTGAGCCACTGACAGTGCTTGAATAACAGCTGTATTGATCCTAATACCACTAAAAGGCCCTGGACCACGGTTAAAAATAAGCGCCGTTAAGTCATTTAGTTTAACGCCAGCTTGTTGCAAAGCCATGTCAATCATGGGAAGTATTTGCTGAGTTTGCTCGCGCTTCCCAGTTTGAGTATGGCAACTTAATACCTGAAAATCCTCACGGACGATGGCCACAGAACACTGGTCAAAAACGGTATCAACTGCCAAAAACATAACTACCTCATCATAAACTGGGTAAAAAAATGGATGTAAAATCTAGGGTCATTAAGAGCTGTATAAGCAGGCCCTAATAACGAAAAACCAGATCACTTATAAATAAGTCATCTGGCCTAGGTTTATCTCATAAAATAGCCACTTTAATAAAAACGCATTGCTAAATTATTTAAGATAAATAAATATTATTTAGGCAAAGTAGACGAAATCTGACTTAAAATGTCATTAATTTCGCTATTGGCTTCTTCTTCTTTGTCTAGGCCACCATTTGGGGTCAGTTGATTAACAACTTCTGGCAATAGCTCTGCTAGACCTTGACGTACTTCCGTTTCATCTGCACCCACTTGCTGTGAGACCTGATGAATTTCTTGGTCATCGAACAGTTTATTGATTTGATTTGGATCTAGGTTTTCATTTTGCTGCTGTGCGCTCATCCACGACTTAGCTTGGTTACCAAAACCCATTTCCTGAACTTTTGATAATGCACCAGATAAGCCGCCATTACGTTGGATCCAGTTAAGTACGATAGGCATAAGTGCGGCAATAAGCATAGCTTTGCCACCGCCGCCTCTACGTGCACCAGCACCGCCGCCTAAAACACTACCTAATATACTGCCAAGGCCACCTGCTCCATTGCTGCCCATCCGGCTACCCATCTGACCGCCTAAAGCACCGCCAATAATATCATCCAAGCCAAAGCCATTTCCTTGGCGACTGTTTGCTTGAGGATTGTTTTGATGACCTCCACCCAGTACGCTGCCTAAAATATCACCGAGGCCACCCGTTGCACGTGGCTGAATGCGCTGATTAATCGGGTTACGCTTACCGTCTTCAGGATCCATTGCTTGACGTGCCACTTGTGCCACTAAATTTCCTAATAAACTCATAAAAACTCCTTAGTATTATTTTAAAAGGTATTATTTTAAAAACTGTATTGTCTTTTAAGACTCCATCATCCCTTAGTTTGACAACTTGACTCGCTATTGTCTATAGCTAAATTTTGACAGTAAAATGTCTGTTTATGTGTATTGTGTAACTTGAATTAAAAAGACATTGTTTTACCACCAGTTAGCTAACACTTTAAGCCGTCTCCACACTGAAGCCTGTACTTGATCTTGCCATATCACAACCGTTTTTTTGCGTGTCATAGGGTATGTGGTGTGGAAAGTGAACTGTATACAGGTTGATAGGCTTTGCACTTTTACCAATTGCGCCTCCCAAAGTACTGGTCGTTGTCCCCGCCGATCTTGATATAGGAGTTGCCAACTGGCCTTAGAATCATCAATATCGCAAGCGGTGATGTGTATGGGCTGATATCTGATTATATGACAAATACCATATAGTATGAGACTAATTATGATTATAGCAATACGCCAACTCCAAGTTAGATTGACATTTAACAAAACCAATCCAGTACATAATAAAAATACTGCGGCATACAATCTTTGTAAGACACTAGAGTGAGCGATGTTGCAATCAAGTTGACGACTCAACGTCTTACGCCTTTTTTAACCACATCTAAGTGAATGACAATAGCATTTAAGCTTATAAAGACTAAGATAAATCACCATGCTGTAATTTTTTTAGCTTTAAAACCAGATCAGCTACCTTAGCATTATCAGGCGTATCTTGGTTCATAAAGAAGTTTAACAAATCAGGGTCTTCATAGGTTAGTAGCGCTGCAAATGTCGCTTGCTCATCGGCACTAGCTGACAAATAATGCTGCTTAACATAGGGATCGATATAAAAATCAAGCTCTTTTAACCCTCTACGCGCCTGATAAATAATCCTTCTTTGCTCATTGGTAGGTTCTGGTTGTGTACTCACACAGCTACTCCTAAAGTTAATGGTTAATCAAACATTTAATACTGCGCAGACGTGATAAAAGTAATGCCTTTTAAAGCTTAATTCTAACTATTGAGTTGTTGCCACAATGCCAAGCCTTGTATAGTAAGACCTACATTATGGGTTCTGATAATACTAGCACCCTGCTGTACCGCTAACAAAGCTGCTGCCATACCAACACCATCTCTATCAGTCGCTTTATTATTTTCAAATATAGACAACTTAGTATGAATCAGTACCTCTCTAAGAAATCGCTTACGAGATATGCCAAACAATATAGGCAACTCTAATTCATGAAAACGACTTAGGTTATTTAATAAAGTCTTATGGTGCTGATAGTCTTTCGCAAACCCAAATCCAGGGTCAATAATTATATTTTGACGTGTTACACCCCCTTGTATGGCACACTCAATACGCTGTGCTAATTCTGACAGCACCTCATTGACCACATCTTCATATTGAGCGTTGTCATCCATGGTCGCAGGCTCACCGCGCATGTGCATCAGTACCACAGGAATATCGAGCTTGGCTGCCATTTGTGGCGCACCGTCACGAACCAGTGCCCGTACATCATTCCAGATATCGGCCCCTGCTTTTACAGCTTGTTCAATGACCATCGGTGAGCTGGTATCTATAGATAACCAAGTCTCATCACCAAACTGATCTCTGATCGCCTCGACCACAGGTACAACGCGATCTACCTCTTCTTGTTCTGACACAGGACTCGCATTCGGACGAGTGGACTCTCCACCAATATCGATAATAGTAGCGCCTTCTTTTAGCATTTGTTCGCAGTGCTGTAAGGCAGTATCAATCGTATTAAATTGACCACCATCTGAAAAGGAATCAGGGGTAACATTCAATATACCCATAACTTGCGGTGTTGATAGATCAAGTTGTTTTTCAAATCCATTTGACGTATTAACATTGATAGTAACGCTTGGAAGAGTATGTAGTTGCATAGCCAATATCTTTTAAGTAAATTTTTCAGAATTAAGGGCCGTTAAGACTTTATAAATTTAATTTATGCATTTATTTTAACAGATATGTCATAAAAAAAAGCCCTTTGCAATCGAAAGGGCTTAATATAACAGTTGGACTGACGACTATGAAACTATTAATTGCTACATAGCGGGTAGTGGTGGCGGGGTTGATCCAGAAGACTCCACCTCTTCTTTTTTAGGGGTGACATCTTTTTCCTGATACACTCGAGGCTCACGAGGTTCATTACCCGCTAAGATATCTTGCAATTGGTCTCTATCAATGGTTTCCCAGTTCATTAAAGCTTCAACCATCGCATGCATTTTATCTTTATTACCCTCAATGATTTCACGGGCAATATCATACTGCTCTTCAAGGATACGGCGAATCTCTTCATCTACTTTTTGTTGCGTAGCTTCCGAGATAGTGCGTGTCATACCACCAAAGTAACCTTGTGAGCTGTCATCATCTTCATAAACCATAACGCCAAGCGCATCAGACATACCATATTTGGTTACCATAGCACGTGCCATTTTAGTGGCACGCTCGAAGTCGTTTGAAGCGCCCGTTGTCTTCTGATTCACAAAGACTTCTTCAGCGATACGGCCTCCGAATAAAATCGCAATGTCATTTAACATTTTTGACTTATCCATACTTGTCTTATCAAACTCGGGCAGCTGCCAAGTAACGCCTAATGCCCAACCACGTGGCATAATCGTCACTTTATGTACAGGGTCAGTACCAGGAAGCATCTCTGCGACTAGTGCATGCCCTGCTTCATGGTACGCAGTAGCCCGGCGTTCTTCCTCACGTAATACCATAGATTTACGCTCAGGACCCATGTACAGCTTATCTTTAGCATCTTCAAAGTCGTGCATATCAACACTGGCTTTATTACGGCGTGCCGCAAACAGCGCTGCCTCATTAATAAGGTTCGCAAGTTGCGCACCACTAAAACCTGGTGTGCCACGAGCCAATGCATTGACATCGACTCCGATGGTAGTCGGAAGCTTACGTAAATGTACTTTAAGGATCTCTTCACGACCTTTAATGTCTGGTAGACCAACATGAACTTGGCGGTCAAAACGACCTGGTCGCAGTAGCGCCTTATCTAGTACATCAGCACGGTTAGTCGCTGCAATAACAATCACACCGTCATTGCCCTCAAATCCATCCATTTCTACTAACAGTTGGTTTAGGGTTTGTTCGCGCTCATCGTTTCCGCCGCCCATACCGGTACCACGGCTACGACCTACCGCATCAATTTCATCAATAAAGATGATGCAAGGGGCGTTTTTCTTAGCCTGTTCAAACATATCACGCACACGTGATGCACCGACACCCACAAACATCTCAACAAAGTCAGAACCTGAAATTGAGAAAAAAGGTACCTTTGCTTCACCAGCAATAGCCTTAGCAAGTAACGTTTTACCAGTACCAGGAGGACCTACCATCAAAATACCGCGTGGAATAGTCGCACCAAGCTTTGTAAATTTATCGGGATCTTTAAGAAAATCGACCACTTCAACAACTTCTTCTTTGGCTTCTTCTGCGCCCGCCACATCATTAAAGTTTACTTTAATTTGATCTTCACCAAGCATTTTGGCTTTTGATTTACCAAAGCTCATAGGGCCACCGGCTTTACCTCCCGCACCCCCTTGCATATTGCGCATAAAGAACAAAAAGATACCAATGATGAGTAATACAGGGAAACTTGCAATCAACAGTTGCATCATTACGCTTTGACGTTCAGGCGTTGCTGCTTGTACTTCTACATTATGCTCACGTAATGTTGGCATTAGGTCATCATCGGCCACCGCTGGTAGAACGGTCTCAAATTCAGAGCCGCTCACCTTCTCGCCGGTAATTTGCTCACCGTCAATTTTAATACTTTTTATCTTATCTTCAGTGACTTGAGTAACAAACTCAGAGTAATTGAGCGTATCAGGCTCATTACCGCTATCAAAGTTGCTAAACACCAGTACTAATACACCGATGACAACTAGCCATAATAAGGTATTTTTTACCATGTCGCTCACAAGCTATACCATCCCTTACTTGTTGATGTGTTCAAAATTCTGCTTAATTTAATATTATAACACGAGGCAGAAAACGATTACGGCCCGTCACCCTGTTTCTACACCACATTTGTTTTATGTCACTTATATCTATCAAATATTTAAAAAGAATTAATAATTGAAATATAAGGAGATAGAACATCAATTAAGGTGAGTAATCAAAAACTTTTGACGAGTCGTTACTTATACTTACCTTTATTAGGTCAACCTTCTAATTTATCAAGCGTAAATTAGATAAATATAGTCTGTTCAACTTAGGTTGTATCTGTTAAGAAGAAGCGTTTAGATAGCAGATATGCGACACAATTTAAATAACGGTTAATCTATAGCTACTTTTCGCCTATCCTTTACTTGTCTATTCCTTTACTTGTCTATTCGCCTATCTATTCACGTCACACTTTACCTATAAATCGCTACTTTGTTGCTACCCAAAATACTTCCTTAGATCTTGCTCTGGAAGCATCAGGCTTAATGGTACGAACTTTTGAGAATTGAGATTGTATTTGTTTGCGTAGCTCTTGGGTGCCCTCACCTTGGAATACTTTCATAACCAGTGTGCCACCCTTAGGTAACACCTTTAAGGCGAAGTCCACCGCTAACTCACATAAGTAAATCATACGTGGCTGATCTACTGCTGCATGACCTGACGTATTAGGTGCCATATCAGATAACACCACGTCTACCTGACGATCGCCTACTTCATTCATTAACTGCTCAAAAACAGACTCTTCTCTAAAGTCACCTTGAATGAAAGTCACATTTTCCAACGTATCCATGGGCAAGATATCCGATGCAATTAGAATGCCATTAGCACCGACAAGTCTTCCTGCCACTTGCGACCAACTACCTGGAGCACTACCTAAATCAACGACCGTCATACCTTTGTGAATCAAATTCATCTTCTCATTGATTTCAAGCAACTTGTAAGCAGCACGGGCACGGTAGCCCTCTTTTTGAGCCAACTGTACATAGTGATCATCTAAGTGTTCTTTCATCCAAGCTTTACTGCTTTTAGACAAGGTCTTATTGGTAATACGTGTTGCCAAAATACCCTCACTATATATCCGTTAAACTATAAACTATTTTTCATACCTCAATTCTAGCACTAATTAATGAACAACCCCTTATATAACTATAAAAGTCTTCTATTAAAAGTATTAATCATTAATCTAGTCATGCAATACCAGCAAAATTTCTCTATAATGACCTTCTCAAGTCCATTAGAAAATAAAAGGGCATAGACTTACTTTTAGAAGTCAAAGCGGAGTTTTTAAGTATTATTATTAATTAAGAATTATTAACAAAGTATTAGGGTTAATTCAGGTTTAATAAAGAATATACTAAATAGCATTTATTTTATAATGGCAGATGACAGTAATTGAGTAAATAAAGTAACTGAGTCTATTAAAACAGTTACTAATTATACTGTTTTTACACTCGAACAACCCATTTCCAAGGCTGGTATAGTTAGGCCTAATAATTAATACTGAGACATTATGAATACAACAAATAACAACCAACCAAAACTTGATAGCACAGAGTTACGTCGCTTAAAGGGTATTGGCCATGATTTAAAACCTGTGGTGACTATTGGCAATAAAGGATTAAGCGAGTCCGTTGTTGAGGAGTTAGATCGGGCATTAAATGATCATGAGCTTATTAAAATTAAGACCCCACCGGGTAGTAAAGAAGAGCGTGACGCTTTTAGTGATGAGCTTGCTCATAAAACAGGCGCCTACCTCGTGCATAGCATCGGACGTATGGCTCTTTTATTGCGTCGTAATCCGAATGCCAATCCTAAGCTATCAAATTTAAGCCGCTATAGCGACTAAACCGTCACTATTCTCGATCATACCTTGGCTCTATTTTTAATCGCTCCCTGACATTGAAACTGCTAAATAATTGCTTAATATTGTTTGCATCAACATAAAAGAGGCTGCTAAATGACAATTTAGCAGCCTCTTTTTATATCTGTCTCTTTTTAAACGTTAAGCTCGTGTTGTCATCTTTGTCATTGTCGCCTGAGATGACAATCACTATTAACTTAATAGCGAACAAAATTATTCCATAGCAAGGTAGATGCCTTCGTTTGACGCATCATTTAGGTAACGTGCATCACGCCAAGTGGTGTACGAATAGCTATCGCTGTAAGGACTTTTTCTAGCTTGACGAAAATCTGATACCCAGTTACTACCATCAAAAATCTGAATATGGCCGTGTGGATGTTTAGCAGATCGGTTATATACGACAATATCACCAACTTGTGGGGACGTGTTATTGCTAATTTTGACAAAGCCTGCTTGAGATAAGGTACCACGAGTCGCATACTGGTAAGCAGAAGGGTTAGGGGTAAAGCTATAACCTGCTGATTGAAGCGCTTGACGTACGTAACGTGCACATAATCCAATGGTTCTAGAATGAGCCGCTCTTGAAGCACGTGCTGCTGCTAATGCAGGAGGTGCAGTACTATCTAAACGAGCGCTTGAATAGGCTGAACGATTGGCCGTCGTAGCGAAAGAAGTGGCTGTATATTGGCTTTCTAATTTCTCAGCAAGGGCGCTAAGCTCATCGCTTTTTCGCTGGGCTTGGCTGGTTAGCAGTTCAATATCTTGCACACGTACTGATGTATTAGATGAGACATTAGAATAGTTGTTAACAACGTTTAATCTTTGAGAAGATGGATTAGCTGTTAGTGGCGTAATAGAAGTATTACTAACTGAAGCTAATGAAGCGCTTGCAGATGGCTCAAAGGTCTGTTGAACCGATGCATTTACTTGTGTGGCACTTAGCCCCATTAACGACAAAATAATAAGTGACTTTTTCATAACGCTCCCAAAATTAATCTTTGTAATAAACTATTCAACTTACCTGTTCAATAGTTACCTTAACTTTCATTTAATACCACATTAAAATAGATATTGAAGGTAAATGACCTTATAAAACGGTTTATACTTAAACGACTTTATATATATTTAAAGGTGATCTACCAAAATCTTTTATCCTGAGGCCTGCAATGCAACAACCTTTAAAACCTAATCACTTAGCAAAACTCATCGATCATCAAAAGTCTGCCGCATCTGCTTTGCCTAAGTCTCTAAAAGAGAAATGGACAGAGTTAAATAGGTTAACGCTAGAGATCAAAAACTTATTAGATAATGGGCTACCCCAAGAAGTGTTACAGTCTCTTTGGGTGGTTAAGTACGACAATGGTCATCTCGTCCTATCTGTGCAGTCTCCAACCGCAGCAAATCATCTTAAATACCAATCAAACAACCTAACTCATATACTAAAAGAACAATCTCTTACATTCGGCCAACTAAAAAATATAGATGTAATAGTCAGTTACCCTGCATCTATAGAAGATTTAAATGACGGTCAAGATTATTTAAAACCGAAATCAAAAAATTCAAAATTAACCAATAGTTTTGATGAAACCCATAATAAATATGGGCTCACCGAACCAACGAAGAGAACTATAGCACACACAATAGAGCATGTCATTAATGATGATCGGCTGAAAAACTCCCTAAAAAAGCTTTTAAAACCTAACTAGAACCTAACTATAATGTTTTTTTATGTAATCAAACGTCGTTTTATTAATTTAATAAGTTAATTTTTTTAATAAACTCAATGGTAGCCATTCAGTATTTCCAATTAATTGACGTCAAAATTTTAATTTACTTTTCGCTGAAAGTTAGAAACTCGTTGGGATTATCCAACCTCAAAAACGATAGACATAAAAAAAAGCGAAACCGAAGTCTCGCTTTGAATAATATTGCCATAATGTTTCTTTAGCCAAGTGATTTACGCTTATATTTACTTTCATTTTTTGCTTTTTCAACTTGAATTATGACAACTTATAGTTTATAGGCTCAAAATTTATGTCATAATTAGTTACAATTTCAAAGTTTTTTGGATCATTATAGAGGGCTCTTATTAATTTATTATTTAAAGCATGTCCAGATTTATAAGCACTAAATTTTGCAATTAAACTATATTTAGCCAAATAAAGATCTCCAATTGCATCCAAAATCTTATGACGGACAAACTCATCCTTATAACGAAGCCCTTCTTGATTTAAAATACCTTGTTCGTCTAATACAATTGCATTGTCCAAACTACCACCCAAAGCCAAGTTATGTGCCTTTAAATATTCAATATCCTTAATAAACCCAAAGGTTCTCGCCTTTCCGACCTGCTGAATGTAATTTTGGGTTGAAAATTCAAAGCTGTAGTATTGAGTATCCCTAGGAATACCTGGATGATCAAAATCAATCTGAAACTCTATTAAAAATCCTTCATAAGGCTCAAGCTGAGCCCACTTGTCCCCATCGCTAACACGTACAGGTTTTACTATCTTTAAAAACTGCTTAGGTTGACGCTGCGCTTCAATTCCTGTTTTTAATATAAGGTCTACATATTGCGAAGCACTGCCATCCATAATAGGAATTTCTGAATCAGAGACTTTAATCAGTAGATTATCAATGCCTAACCCTGCTAAGGCGCTTAATAAATGCTCAACAGTTCCTATTTTCACCCCTTCTACTTCCAAGTTAGATGACATAACGGTATCAGATACTAAAAATGCATCTGCGGCTATTAAAGGCGCATCCTCTATATCCGTGCGTAAAAAATGAATACCTGAGTTTACTGGAAGAGGTTCTAACGTTAAGGTGACGTCCTGCCCGCTATGCAGACCGATGCCAACAGCTGTAATAGGCTCTTTAATAGTCCGTTGTTTCATAAGCTCATACTCTCGATTGATTAATGGCGTGATTTTTTGACCTGACATTTAAGGTGTGTTTTAAATCTATTGTTTTAAAACGTTGATTTGATGAATCATTAGTAAAAAAATCACAATGCCGTTTATGGAACAATGCCGTTTATGGATTAGCAGAATTTTAACATAATAAATTCTAATTATAATTTATCCATTGATTGAGTAAACTTAATCATGCCATCTTATTTGATTGCATCAAAGCAGGTTGATACAAAACCGACAACAAAAAAAGCCAAGCGTAAGCTTGGCTAAATTGAGAGGTATTACTCAAGGTAACAACTCTAGATAGTAATGGACTAACTTATCGGTTCTGCTGACGCTTTAAGTAATCTTTAATACTGTTAGTCTTATCCGGAGCAGGCTTAGAGGTCGTCGTATTCGAGGCATGAGGATTAACAGGCTGGATTTGAGTTTGTGCTTTTTGATGGGTATTTAAAGCACTGGTGTGTGTTGCAGGATCCACTGTTTCAGTACTGCTGGCAGATAAAACGACCTTTTGATCATCATTACGTTCATCTAAAGTTAATCCAGTGGCGATAACCGTAACATGCAAATCTTCACCTAATTTTTCATCAATCACAGTGCCAATAAAGATGTTGGCTTCTTCGATATCAGTAATGTCATTGACCACTTCAGTAATCTGGTTTAGCTCATCTAACGTGACCGACTCAGACGACACAACGTTGACGATCAGCCCTTTGGCATTTTCTAATAATAAATTATCCAATAAGGGAGAGCGGATTGCTTTTTCGGTGGCCTGACGAGCGCGATCATCACCGCTTGCACGACCTATACCCATCATTGCGTGCCCTTTAGCGGTCATCGCAGTACGGATATCATTAAAGTCAATATTTATCACACCTTCGCTAGAAATAGTCTGTGCAATACCTTGAACGGCATGCATCAATACATCATCTGCTTTTTTGAATGCTTCTTGCATTGAAATAGTGCCATAGACCTTGAGCAGCTTATCATTTGGTATGGTAATGATAGAGTCAACAAAGTTAGATAACTGATCAATACCTGCCTTGGCAGCTTTGATTCTTTTTCCACCTTCAAACTTAAAAGGCGTTGTTACGACACCGACTGTCAATATTTGCATTTCTTTAGCAATGCGAGCAACAACAGGCGCCGCTCCTGTCCCTGTACCACCCCCCATACCAGCAGTAATAAATACCATATCAGAATCTTCAAGCAACTTACGAATGGCTTCTTCGTCTTGCTCCGCAGCTTCACGACCCACTTCTGGATTAGCGCCTGCGCCCAGACCACGATTAGTATTCGCGCCTAACTGGAGCTTGTGCTCAGCAGTCAGTCGATCCAAAGCTTGTTTATCAGTATTGGCACAGACAAAGGTTACTCCTTTAACCCCTTGTTTTACCATATGCTCAACAGCGTTACCGCCCCCACCCCCAATACCAAATACAGTAAAGTGGGCTTGGCCGTTGTTTAAATCGTGGCTGTTTGTAGCCATTGTATATTTAGACATTATCACTCCTTGGTGTCATCTAATCAGTTGTCTTAGCCTCGAGAGGTCACTAATTAATGACTGTCAAATTTAAAAAATTAAGTTATAAGATGTTTTTAAAAAAATCAATTAAGTTATGTCTGAACATATTAAATTTAGTCTTTTTATTGATAGCTAGAGCTTCTGGCGAGCTTTTTTCACTGTGCTTAAACTGCTCGCTTTGGCTATACAATAAAGCACCGAATGCAGTTTGCAACGCGCGTTGATTGACCCGGGTACTAAGCTCTTTAAATTTATCATCGCTATCAAAACGATTGTAAGCCGTTATCGCTTCGTGCGGCGTTGTGCTATGGACTGGCATTTGTAAAAGGCGTTTTGAGAAACGTACCATACCGCGTATCTGACTACCTCCGCCAGTTAATACTACCCCACCTTGTAAATAGTCCATTAAGCCGACATCAGAAAGTTCTTGGAATATAATACGGTAAAGCTCGATATATCTAGCTTCAATAATTTGAGCTAATTGTAATATATTTATAGTGACTTCATCTGCCATACCCACCCTTGAGAATATCTCAAATCGGCTTGGGTCTATATCTTTTGTTTCAACGGTGCCACTCTGAATTTTGAGCTTTTCAGCCTCCATCATGGTGATACCGAGTTCGGCTGAGATGTCCATCGTTACTTGATTACCACCTTCAGCGATACAATGCGTAAAAATTAATTTATCCTCACGATAAACACAAACGCTTGTGGTACTTGCACCGATGTCAATGAGGCAAACCCCTTGCTGACGCTCTTCCGGAATAAGGCAATACTCTGCACTTGAAACGGCATCAAACAATACGTGGTCAATACTAACGTCACACGCTTGAATAAGTTTTTGAATGTTTTGTCTGCTGGCAACTGGCATCATCATTAAATGATACATGACGGTCGCTTTATTTGCATGAAGACCAATAGCATCATCAACCATTTGTTGTTGATCGTCTAAAAAGATGCCTTGCTGACAATAATGCATTAAATAATGGGTATTCGGCAAAACACTGGCTTTTGCAATACTCAAAGCCTTAACGATGTGCTGAGTTTCAACGACTTCGCTATCTAAATTAACTTCACCAAACCCATTGTGACTTTGTAATTCAGGTGTCGATAAACTTAACCAAACACTATGGATACGGCAATTGGCCATCTCCTCTGCTTGGATCAAGGCTTGACGGATAGATCCTTTTAATCGATCAAAATGTTTAATTTGACCTTGTTGAAAATCTTCCGTTTTAACCTCACCCACACCTTTAATACGAATATCATTTGCAGCGACAACATCGCCAACAACGACATAGACAGCAGTAGCACTAAGATGGATGACAGCTAAAAGATTTTCGGATTTACTCATAAGGGTACGAACATATATATGTACTGTAACGGATTAATAGTATAAAAATATACTTAATATCCTTAATAAAACAGTTAGGTTAGTATAGGTGTTGCTTTTAATAGTTTTAAATAATCAATGATGAAGACAAAGCTTTTGTCTAATCTGGTTTAAAGTATTTACTATTCACAGTACAGCCTTTTAGAATTAAATCCTTAACTAATAGCGTTTATATAAAGATTATAGTAGATATAGTCATCAATAATAATTTTAGTCAATGACAACGACTGCTATATGAGCCGAAACTGCTATATGAGTCAAAACTAATTAAGCACAAACCAATTAAAAAGGATGGTAATTTAACATACTATACATAATATCTTAAAGATATCATACCTTATTACCACGACAAATCGGCATACCCATCATGATTCGTTCACTATACCATTAACTATCGTATTGATTATTTTGTGGTTAATAGCATTTAGGCCAAATAATATTTTCTAAAAAATGCTATTAAAAGTTATCGGTGTTGATCTACATCAACTAATGTCTCGTCATTATTGTTAACGTCAAACTCATTAGTGCTGTTTTCAGTTAATGTAGTGTCCGCTTCAGTGGCCAAGCTTTCATTTAACGGCTGCCTATCATTAGGTGCTTGATGACTATCAGACGTTTGAAACCCCTCTGACTCTTGATAATCGCTTTTCCAACCAATCACAAAACCATTTTTATATCTCAAATCTACAGATTCTATATCGTCGCGTTTGTCTGCCAGTTGATTTTGCAGTATTTGGCTCAGGTTCATCAATTTTTGTGAGGTATGCTCATTATCGACAATAATACGTAAACCATTATCAAAAAGGATTGCCCAAGTCATTCTCGGCGTTAAGACCATGTCGTCAACTTTAATACCGAGGTTTGAGAACCACTTATTGATTTGCTGCATCTGATTCATAATCAAAGAGGATTGTTCCGCATCCCCTTGCAACATAATCAGGTCATCGTCTGACAGCTCAGATTCATTAACTGGCTTAAAAACCTTACCTTCAACATCGATTAAATATTCACTCCCGAAACGTGCTACCGGCTCACGAGGTAAAGCGGTAATAACAACGCCTTCACCCCATTTGCGCTCAATATCAACTTGACTGATCCAGTCTTGTTTCAATATTTTGTCTTTCAACCAAGGTAACTTAGCGGTAAAGAAACTACCTACTTCTTCATTTTTCATGACATCATTTAATCTTTGATACTCAGCAGCATCAAGATTTTTGGGGCTAATCACTACTTTGGCGGGCTGAGAATGGTAAACTCTGTATGAAACTAATATAAATATAGCAACAAACAGCATTACTGCGATAGCCATCCACACTTTTGTAGATAAAAATTTGCTAAGATTCGGCGACGTTTTATTCACAGAGGCTGCCATCTTTTCCATTTCGTTTAATAGCTTATAATTGTAACGCATTTGCCAGTATAGCGATAGCGCCTATGTTTGTTGAGCATGTATCTTTTTATGACAGTACTCACAATTAATATATGAAACCGCAGCTTTGAATAAAATACACACACCAGATAGTTAATAAATCTTATCGTTAACCAAACTTTATCTTTTAAAATAATTTAATATTTTATTGAGTATATTAACACTTAAAACTAAGTAAAATTGATTTTATGATAGGGTTTGTGCCAAAATATGCCAACACAACTGTTCAAAATCCATCCCCCTAGCCTTAGCTGCCATAGGTACGAGGCTATGACTAGTCATACCTGGGACGGTATTAATCTCTAATAGCCAAAAGTTTCCGTCCAAATCTTGCATAGCATCTATACGACCCCATCCCTTTGCATCCACCGCTTTAAAGGCAGATAAGCTGAGTGCCTGTAGATGCGCCTCTTCTTCATCAGATAAACCACAAGGAATATGGTATGCCGTGTCATTGCGACTATACTTTGCTTCGTAATCATAGAAATTTGAGATATCTGCGGGCTCTAAACGAATCACAGGATAAGCCTCGTCATCAAGGATGACAATCGTAAACTCGCGTCCAGTAATCCATTTTTCAGCCATTACCACATCACCACAGCCTGAGGCAAGCTCATAAGCGGCAGGTAACTCATCAAGATGATTCACTTTACTCATGCCAATACTAGAGCCTTCATGAACAGGTTTAACCATCAAAGGCAGTCCTAAGGTATTAACGACTTGCTGCCAATCGGTATCCGCCGTAAGTACTGAAAAAGGCGCAGTGGCTAATCCGCATCCTTGCCATAACTGCTTAGTGCGTACTTTATCCATCCCAATAGCGGATGCCAATACGCCCGACCCAGTTTGTGGTATATCAAGCCAATCTAACAACCCTTGTAATTGACCGTCTTCCCCGCCACGCCCATGCAGGACATTAAACACACGATCATAATTTTTTAGTTCAGTAATGTCCTGATCTTTAGGATCAAAATGAGTCGCATCTACACCCTGTGCTTGCAAGGCCTTTAATACAGCGCCGCCACTGTCTAAAGACACGTCACGCTCATTACTCTTGCCACCAAATACGACAGCGACCTTGCCAAAAATACTCGGATCTTTGATGTCAGCGGTTTGAGTATGAGTAGCTGGCTGTGATTTAGGTTCTGCGTTATTATTTGATGTGATGGTGGAATTTGTCATAGTCTTTGGCGTCTACAGTTATTAATATCATATAAGGTAAATTAAAAAATAGAATGTATTCAAGGGTGATGTCAATTCAGCCTACTTTATCCGTTATTATAATGAATGAAATCAGATCTAATGAGACCCTCTATCCATTGTTATAAATAAAGATTGCGTTATAAATAAAGATTATGGACTGCAAGCTCTTGACTAACTTGACCAACATTACCCGCACCTTGAGTGATCAAAATATCGCCCGCTTGCAGCACCCGCTTCATAACAGGAGCTAAGTCATCTTTATCAACTAGCATTGGCTCCACTTGACCGCGTAGACGTATGCTACGCGCTAAAGACTTCGTATCAGCTCCGATAATCGGCGACTCACCTGCGCTATAAACATCCAATAACATCAGCTTGTCTACTTGTGATAATACAGAAACGAAGTCATCAAAGCAGTCACGGGTGCGACTATAGCGATGCGGCTGAAACAACATAACCAAACGACGATCAGGATAGCTTTCTCTTGCCGCTTTAATGGTTGCAGCGACTTCTACAGGATGATGTCCATAATCATCAATAAGTAAGACATCCCCGTCCTCTTTTGTCACACAGGCTTGTTGCTCAAAGCGACGACCTACCCCTTCAAACTTGGCTAACGCCCGCTTAATCGCTTCGTCATCCACCCCTTCATCGGTTGCCATAGTAATAGCGGCTAATGCATTCAGTACATTATGCTGACCTGGAATATTTAACGTTAAGGGTAATGGCTCACGATCTTTACGCAATACTGTAAAGTGGGTTTTAGTGCCTTCAACCTTGACGTCTATCGCTTGAACATTGTTATACGGCTCGAGGCCATAAGTCTGTACAGGGCGACCAATATCATCAATCATGCTATACAGCTCTTTGTCATCACCGCACACCACAGCCAATCCGTAAAACGGCATATTTTGTAAAAACTGTATATAAGCCGCTTTTAGTTTATCGAAGCTGTTTTCGTAAGTTTCCATATGGTCTTGGTCGATATTAGTGACAATCGCTGCCATAGGATGAAGCGTTAAAAACGATGCATCGGACTCATCCGCTTCTGCGATTAAGTAACGACTACCGCCCAAAGAGGCATTTTTTCCTGAAGCATTAAGCTTACCACCAATCACATAGGTGGGATCAAAGCCTGCTTCTGTCATCATCATTGTTAGTAAACTGGTGGTGGTGGTTTTTCCATGCGCGCCAGCCACTGCAATAGCATGTCGATAGCGCATAAGCTCACCCAGCATATCTGCTCGTCGTACCACCGGCAGTTGCGCTTTTAGAGCCGCTTGTATCTCAGGATTTTTACGATCGATGGCTGACGAGACCACTACCACGTCAGCATTAGCAATATTTCTAGAGTCATGACCGATAAATACGTCTACTCCCAGCTCTTGTAAGCGTTTAGTCACAATACTTTCTTTAATGTCTGAGCCACTGACACCATAACCTTGGTTTTTCATAACCTCGGCAATGCCGCACATCCCTGCACCGCCAATTCCAATAAAGTGAATGCATTTGATACGACGCATTTCTGGAATTTCAATTAATCTTTTGGGCAAGGCAGCTTTTGACATAACGCTCTCTTAATAACAGTTAAAATTTAAATAACTAACCGAGGAACAAGGTCTTATCTTATTATTTAATAGTCAATACAGACATTCAAATAATACAGACGTTCAAACATCGATTAACTATTAATTGAAGACAATTTTAGTTTAATCTCTTTTATATTAGAATTAAACATCCATTCCCCTTAATAAAGGGGTTATTTTATGAAATTTATCGGGATTCAGCGGTTAATTCAGCACAAATATAGTCTGCAGTCATCACGGTAGAACCCGGATTAGCCAAGGCTCTCCCTTTAATTGCCATGGTTTGACACTTTTCTCGGTCCAGATCCATTAACACTTGTGCTAAATATTCAGGGGTTAATTTACTTTGAGGTATTAAATAAGCCGCATCTTCAATAGCCAATGCGCGAGCATTAGCCGTTTGATGATCATCAACCGCATGCGGTAGTGGTACGAAGATGGCTGCCAGACCGACATTTTGAATTTCAGTAACCGTCAACGCACCTGCACGACATAGTATGACATCTGCCCACACATAAGCCTCTGCCATGTCCTCAATAAAAGGTGCTACCGTCACCTCGTGTCGTGATCTATCGACAATCTCATAACTTTTTAGCGTGCTATCCAAGTTATTGCGTCCACACTGATGATAGACTGAAATAGGCTTATCTACTTGTGCTAACGCTGAGGGAACCGTATGGTTAAGGACGGCTGCACCCAAAGATCCACCAATAATCAATACTCTTAAGGGACTATCGTCATTACTATCATATCGCGATTCTGGCGGGTCAATCTGACAAATCTTTTCTCTGACAGGGTTACCCACGGTCTCAAGCTTCGGGTTGTCGATACTTTCACTATCACCAAACGTGTTAGGAAAGGCTTGCAATACTTTTTGAGCAATCTTGGATAAATATCGATTACTCATGCCGGCTATGGCATTTTGCTCATGAATAATCAGCGGCGTCCCCGTCGCTTTTGCTGCTAATCCACCCGGCGCACTTACGTAACCACCGAAACCAACAACGATATCAATATTATTATTTTTTATGACTTTAATACTTGCCAGTACCGCTTTAGACAACGTAAACGGCATTTTGAATAAACGACCGACACCTTTACCACGGAGACCTTGCATATCAATAGTATGGAAGGTATAACCTACTGGACGTACAAGATCATTCTCCATGCCCTGAGGGGTACCTAACCAATGTACCACTGCTCCTCTTTTAGTGAGCTCCTCAGCGACGGCTAATGCTGGAAATACATGTCCACCAGTACCAGCCGCCATCATTAATACCTGAGGAGATGTTGTCAATTTTGTGGCATTAGGAACCAACTCTTTGTAATTACTATTCATTGCAGAAGACGCAGACACCAGAAACTCTCCCGAGATTTTGTGATATATATGGTTATATAAAAGGGACCAAAATAGGGTAAAAATTAAATTGGAAAATCATAGCATATTTTTAATTCTAACAGGTAATACAACTGGGTATTTACATCAATAAAGCATCATTAAAATATGATGGCCGTTGGCAACTTAATGAGAGTCAAGACGATCAAGCGCAAGTGCTACTTTATTCAGCTTAGGGCTAATACTATCAATTTTTAGTTTGTCCAATACTATAGTCATAGCCACATAAAAAAGTTAAGGTGTTAATCTCGCTTAGCCTACACCAGTAGTACTTACACTCGATTGCCTTGTACCTCATTTATTTGACTACGACTATATAGGAAAAACTTTAGGATATGCAGAAAATTGAAACAGTTCTATATTTCTAACTTAGATACAAAAAGCCAAGTAACATATATCGTTACTTGGCTTTCAAAATTTTAAAAATTCATAAAAAAAAGATTTTAAATTGGTACCCTTTCATTAGTAATGTAACCTATATCTTCATTCACTATTTATCTAAAAGGGTTAACCCAAAACTCTTAATACTTCAAACACCAAATTTGCATAATTTTATCGGCTAGTTTAAATTAACGGCGTTTTAGAATACGAGTCTTACCTAAAAATGAAACACCTTTGTAACCACGTAGCTCAAGCGTATTGCCTTTTAACTCGGCTTTGCCAGAGAAAGTCATACCCGTCTCAGGCTCTATTCCTTTACCACTAATATATTTATTTGGATTATTAGGGTCTGCTTTTAGATTCCAAAGTACAGTGGCTCCGGTTAAAGGTTTGTTTTTAAACTTACCTTTACACGTATCACACACTGCTTTACCTGCTGCACGTGGATCTAAAACTTGAACAATTTTCGCTGAAAGCTTCCCGTTACTTTCTGAAAACTGCAACACGGCATCCGGTTGACCCTTATCGTTATAAGTGGTCCATTTTGTATTGTTTAATTGATCGGCAGCACTAGCGCTAAAACCAAAAGCTAAACCAGCAGTTAATAATAATGACTTGGCTAACATATTCATGATACATCCTTGTTTGAATTAAAAGTAAAAGCAGTTTAAGAATATTTAGAAGGGCTTCTCATACAAAAGCAACCTACATAATAAATCTATTAATGCTTCTAAAAATTTAAATGCTTCAAGAGCTTTAAAACTCATCAACATTTAAAAGCTTCTTAAATTAAGAGTACACTCCCTTCTAAACGATACATTTGATAAAGTGATAAAGTTCGACTGCTTCAACTAAACCAGTTACTCATAACACTTTATACTAAATATTATTTATACTAAAAACTATCTAGAATAGATAATACCCTCTCATAATATAAGAGTATGTAAAAAAATCAACCGTTAGCACCCTATGAGACTGATTATTTTGTAATTTTAGTTAGTTAAATCTTACCGTATTATTACTAGTGACATTTTAACGTTTCATCTATCATTTGAAGAGCTGATGAGCCCTTATAAGCTGTCTAGGCCTTTGGTAAATCGACGTTCAATGGCAATAATGAGATCGGTGGCAATATCTGTCCCACACTGATCATTAATCTCTCGAATACAGGTTGGACTGGTGACATTAATCTCAGTAATCTTCCCGCCAATAACATCTAACCCCACAAACATTAGGTTTTTCTCTTTTACGATAGGAGCGACTTTTTTTGCCACTGCCATTTCCTCAGCAGTAACCGCCATGGCGACACCTTGACCACCAGCTGCAAGATTACCACGGGTTTCCCCTTTAACCGGTATGCGTGCTAGACTAAAGGGAATCACCTTTCCATCAACGATTAAAATTCGCTTGTCACCGTCACGAATCTCAGGCAAATAGCGCTGAGCCATAATCGGTAGTGTTTCAAGCTCGGTGAGCATCTCAAGTGTCGAACCAATGTTCGGGCTGTCTGCTGTCAGTCTGAATATACCTGTTCCGCCCATACCATCTAATGGCTTAACAATCACGTCTTGTTGCTCACTGATAAAGCGGCGAATATGCTCCTGTTTACTTGTCACAATGGTCGGACTCATTAAATCACTAAACCACGTGGCAAATAGCTTCTCGTTACAATCGCGAATAGCTTGTGGATCATTCACCACCAATACACCCGCAGCTTTTGCATGATCGAGCATATAGGTACTGTATAAAAATCTCATATTAAATGGGGGATCTTTGCGCATTAAGATTACATCATAGTCCGTGATTGGCTGAGTCACTTTATCTGCTAAGTGATAAAAGTTTTCAGGATCTCGTCGAACAGTCAGGGCCTGCGAATCGACTTTAAGCGCCCCTTTATCTAACCATAGGTCATGAATCTGACAGTAGCCTAATCGATGCCCTCGCTCACCTGCCGCCCACATCATGGCGAGCGTAGAATCTTTTTTATAATTAACGGTTTCGATAGGATCCATGACCACTAAAATATTTAGTGACTGGTTTAGGGTATCTTGAGACATGGATCATTTCTCCGTTATCGCGGTCTAAAAAGTGGTGATTTATCGTGTCGAAAAGAAGATATTTATAACTTCAGACGTTAAAGTTTTGAATGTATAGCCTTGAATTTATAGCTTCAAAATAAATAGCTTTATAGTTTATAAATTAAAAAGAGCTACTCCACCCCATACTGCTCACGGTAATGACGCATTTTTGCTAACTGGGTTGCATCGCCGTTTTTGGCAACATAGTCGATAATATCGTCAATATCTACTAACGCCTTTACGGGTACAGATAGGCTCTGTGCCAGCTCTTGAATGGCAGACTGCTCATTTTGTCCTTTTTCCTTACGATCTAAGGCGACAAGAATACCTGCCACACTTGCTCCCGCGGTCTGAAGCAGTTCAATAACCTCACGCATAGCCGTACCCGCTGTGATGACATCATCTAACACCCAAACGGCTTGACCGCTGACATCGGCACCGACAAGATTTCCGCCCTCACCATGGTCTTTAACTTCTTTGCGGTTATAACCCCAATGGGCGTTGATACCATGATTATTCCAAAGAGCCTGCGCTGTCGCCGCCACAAACGGAATGCCTTTATAGGCGGCGCCAAAGATGACCAACTCATTATTACCGGACTGCTTTACCTGATCTGCCAACACCTCAGCATACCCATTGGCAAGTAATGACAGCATTTCACCTGTTGCCAATAAGCCTGCATTAAAAAAATAAGGGCTTATTCGACCAGATTTAAGAACATATTCCCCAAATTTCAAAACTTCATTTGAAAGAGAAAGTTGAATAAAACGACTGCGACTAAAATCATGAGTGTATGAAGATGCTACCATTAAAAATCCTATAAAAACAAAAAAACACTAAAACTCTTAGAGACCTTTGGTTTAGAACTGGTCGCTAGAAAATTTTTACTTGAAAACCTGTTACTAAGAAAATTATAAGTTAAAAACTGTTCACTTAGGGAAGTGTCAGTCGAGGCATATTATAGACACTTTCAAATGAGTTTGCTGCTTTTATAGCCCCTTATAATTCTATAACCCTTTATGACCAGCCATTAATATAATAACTACTGATATTCGGGTAACGACAGAACAAGGCAGAACGAGAAGAGACATTGATATAAACCGGTTGGCCTAAGTTCTCACTCGTCTTGCCTTTAGAGTTAGTAGTTGAACTAATCGAGTGCTGAGTGGCATGGACGATATCAAACCCTAAATATGCAGCAGCGACTATAACATGTCCAGCGAACAATCTAATTTGGCGATATTGCTTCTCAAACTGTGGATGACTATTAAATTGGCTTAAGACATAGCTACGCATATATTGACAAATTTGCTGAGCAGTCATACGCCGATTGATAGATTGTCTACGTTGACACTGTTTGAGTATATGAACTGCCACACTACATGCCAAGATATCGGTGGTCAAGCTATCGACCCCATTATCAAAGCGCTCTGGATATAATACAAGCTCCCAGTTGGGGGCGAATATATCGTTGATCATCTCTGGCATCACCCTTGCCAACTCAGAAATAGCACTATTGCCACCGTCATTTGTTTTATGGCTTTGCGACTGATAAACCCCATTGCCAAATTCGGCAGTTGAGGGTTGCTTTAATCCAGCATACTGATTATCCGTCTCGTCATCCGTCGTAGTAACCATCTTAGTCTCAGTTTTAAAGCCATAGCGGGTTAGGTTTGGGTATTTTTGATAGACCTGTTGAATATCCGAGATATCTAGTAGCGTCATTTGAGTTAATGGCGCTAGCAGTTTGAGATTATCTTTGGAATCAACGACTGATACAGGCTCAAATAAACGGCTTGGAAGATTTATTAATCCCCCCAGTTGTAATAACTCTAAGTGAGAGGCCATCTCTGGAGAGGCAATTAAATCCCACATAGAGGCCGTTTCAAGCGACTGACGTTGAGATTGACCTGATGGAAACTCTGTCGCTGCCTGACTGGATAAAATACTTTGTAAAGAGTGATGATATCGAGGGGCGGGCACTGGAATGTCCGTTAAAGGACGATCCGGATCTAAGGCCTGATTGTTGGGTTGAATATTGGGATGTGTGATACCCGCATTATTCACTTGACTTGCAAGCAGGGCTTTTTGAAAAGCTTGGATAGCACTGTCTTCTTGGCCCATAGATTGCGACTTGCTTGGAGATTGAAGATTGTGGCTCTGTTGGTTTTGATGCATTTGGTTCGGAGATTGCTGTTTCTGTGATAACTGTTTTTGAGACAGCTGGTTCTCAGACAGCTTGGCACCTTTTATCGAATGAGTGTTGTTAGGCGTGTTCTGTTGTGACGAGCTATTTTGCGCATCGTCTTGAGAATTATCCATTGATGACATACGCCCTCCCGTTAAGCTTAACATACCAGTATTTTAAACGGTTTATTCTATCAGAACCGCTTATTTTAGTAACTAGACGTGACCTATGTTTTTTGACCTGTAGTCATAGCCTTTAATTAACTACCTTTCATCCTTCGTCGCTAGTCTGTTTGATTTTAAAAAAAAGACTCACTGCAACTGTAAAATATAAGTATAGCCTATTTTCCAATCTGGATATTGTAACCAGTCACGGGGAATATTACTGTGTAAGCGTTTTCCACTTAAAGTGCTGTTTTCAGAATCAGGTAGACTACTGCCAAGCTTATCAGCTAGCCAATAGGTTAGTTCATACGACGTTACTGGTGCATAGTCGGTAGCCAAATACATTGGCTTTACCTGCTGAGAGTCCTTTAACGTCAAAACTTGAACAATAATATTGACCAAGTCACTGTCCATAATACGATTTGTCCAAGTATTTTGGGACATGATGGGCTTGTCATTTTCTTGTGCTTTACGAACCCGCATCAATCGATTTGGTCCATAGATACCACTTGGACGAATAATGACTGCTCGCGTGCCAAAACCCGCTTGCAGCACATGTTCTGCTTTCAATATATAACGTGACGCTTCACGCTTAGGAATCATAGGCTCTGTTGTTTCATCGATCCATTGGCCTTCGTCCTGTCCATAGACACCAGTAGATGAGATAAAGACGACTCTTTCAAGATTCGGCAACTTATCAGCTTGTGACGTCAGTCGTTCAGCGATACTCAAATAGGTATTTTTGTAATCCTCTGCTTGATAGTGATTTGGCGTTACAATAATAGCGATATGGGTGAACTCACTCATGGACTCAGCCGTCAGTGTTAACGCATCCGATTGTATAAAGCCAGCATTAGGGTGCAACTGATACTCATCGCGCTTGCCTCTTGCCAATCCCGTTACCTTAATACCTTGGGTAGCAAGCTGATTGGTCACGGGTAAACCTATCGCACCTTGACCAATGATCAGCATATTGGGTTGTGACATTTTTATTCCTTATACACGTTCTAACTTTTATAGATTCCGACTTAATTTGAAGCTGTTAATCACTTCTAAGTCATTAACCACTGAGCCACTTGCTTGTGGACCCGTTTGTCTGAAAGCAATGCCAAGTGACTGACTTCGTACAATATGGCTTTGTGCTCATCCGGTACGTCTAACGTATACTCATCGGTCGTATGCTCACCTAGCGCTGAGGCAATATTGACCAAACCATCGCCCAGCAAGTATCCCACTGCTGAGTCATCATCCGCGTCAGTCAAAGTACCCGCTAAAAAGTAAGCAGAAATGTGATCTGGTAAAGGCGTAAAATAACGCTCATCATCTGATAACACACTACGGGTGGTTAATGACTGCCAATCCTCATCTCTGACACTGCCATGACGCAGATCAAGAATGCCGGAACTTCGAATATCTCCAAGCTTTGATAGTGCACTGGCAAAAGGTAATTTACCGATGGTTTGCTGAACCATATTCCCAATCCGCTCTAAAGCGGCACCGTGATGCGGCGTTCCTATGGCAATCAACTTATTAATATGATGTACCCAGTCATGGTTTTGCTCATTACCATAAAATAAAGCACTTCGTGAAATCAGCCCACCCATACTATGCCCGACCAAATCTATGGTGGTGATATCTGGGTTATGCATAATTAAACGTTGTAATATCTCGGAAAGCTGTCGTCCATTGGTAGAAATGCGTTGCCCTGTATTGTAGTCTAGGTATAGCAAAGTAGGTGTTGGCTGGTTAGTATCAGCATAGCTTTTTAGTATATAGTGGCCTAACCCCTCTTCACTGGTGGGCTGCCAATTTAAGTAACTCATACACAAGCCATGCATAATGATAACCACTGGACCAGTAAGCGGTTGTGACACTGAGTCAGAGTTTTGACCGATAACTTGATCCGACGATTGGTCAGTCATATTAATGGAGACTTTTGCCGACTGTCTAGTATTTGACTGTTGCCACTTAGATGGTGATATAGACTTTGACTTAGCCGAGCATAGACAATAAGGCTTGCCTTCCTTATCATAAAAGCGCATAGGGAGCGCTAAGGGATTACCTTGGGTCACTAAATGATCGCCTAATACGCCATTCAGTATATGGACGGCGGTTGTCATATAGTTTGGCAGAGGTTGTGGCTGTCTATACCGCATAAGCTGTCCGTATTGAGACATACCTAAGGTCAAACTGTGTCCAACCAGCGTGGTAATACTCCGTACAACGCTATAGACCCGCCCACTAATGCCCATGCGCCACAGACGGCTATATTTATCATTAAACAATCTGAAGGGCCGGAGTGCAATTTCACGATGCATGGCTTCTACCATCGTCGTCGTCTCAATAACTCCGGTAATCGACAGCTGGCTGATACCCGCTAGCATATTATCTAACGTGAGTGGTTCTGAAAGGGTGTGCGCACATATATTGTGAGATACCTGATGGTTATTTGGTAAATTCGAGCCTGTCATAGTTTAAAATCCATTTAAGTTACTTCATAATACTATGTATATTATCTAATTAATACTTAGAAGCTGTATTCACACCCTACAGTTGACTATTTTTATCTTAAATATGACATGACTTCAATAACACTCGGTTTAAATCAAATGATCATTCATCCTAACTGCTATACCTATCTATAATCTATAACCTATAAGGATGGGATGAGTATTGTTAGCATCTATTCTCAATCCTTAAATACTATTCTCAGTCCTTAAATACTATTACCAGTCCTAAAATACTATCGCAATATTAAAAGTGTTTAATATACGCCAACTGAATGTCATCACGACCGTCAATGCTATTTTGTAGCTCATAGCTACCTTGTAACCTAATAGCTTGGTTTTTATCGATATCATACTGAGCACCTAGGCTTAAGATCGGTTGCCAGTATCCACTTTTGACATGATTAACACTTGAGCTACCATGGTACCAATAGGGCAACTGCACCTCACTAATAACACGTGCTCTATCACCTAATTGGTAATGACACCCTAGGTTGACTCCGGCGCCCACCCGATATCCTTTACTCAAGCTTTTACCCACTTGCGCTGTCCCTGTCCCTAGGGCATAACATAGATGTGGCGGTAACTCACCAGTACCGGCTTTAGGGGTGCCGAATGCAACGGATAGGCCCTTTTCATAGCCAAAACTTCCCACTAAATGACTGTCGCCTTGAGTCTTATGATCAATGACATCCATTTGTGCGCCATCTTTAACTTGTGTCGCTTGCAAATTAACCCCCCAACTGGATAATAGCGAATCTCCGTTTCGTGCAGTATTAATGGGATTAAATGAGCGGCCACGCAATATTGTCAACGCTTGCAGCTCTAATCGGTCATGGTTGCCTTTTACTTTATCTGACTCTTTATAAGCTCTTAGTTCGACCGCCCCTGTTTCTAGATGAAAGTTTTGTGGATAACCACTAGGACGATCCAATGGCCCATTAAAGCCGCCCCGATATGCCAAGCTTAGATAGCCCGTATTATCTTGTGAGCCTACTCCCACCATAACTTGCTGGCGAGCATGGGCATCAAGGGCATTGTTGTTCGCAGGGGTTAGGTCTGTGATAATTAACTTTTGAGTATCAGCAAGACTGCTAGAAGGCAGTTGGCTTAATTCATTTAATTTGGGATTTTGCTCAGGGTCAGAGTAAGGTTTAGACTGAGACTGCTGTTGCTGTTGTTTTTTGAGGTAATTAAGTTTGGCTTGTGCAAGCGTTTTATCAGAGGGCAAGTAGCTTTGTTGTTTAATAAGGCCTTGTCGATTGAGCAATTGGATAACATCTTTTGGCACTACTGCCACTTTAAACTGGTCTAGTAAGTTACCTTCTGGGCGAACGACATCGATATACCGCAGAATCTCGGATGCACAATTATCTAACGTAAAGTAGTAAGGCAATTTAAGATCTTTGGTCTCCCAAACATGACGCATGATTTGTTGTACTTCGGCATGACTTAGATCGAGTGCATAGGTCCAAACATCTCGATTATCCTGTTGCAAGTACTCTTTAAGAGTTGCGGTATAAGGTTGAATGGTAATTTCATTTGGATAACGTCCAGAAATGGACTTCACTGCATAAATCATAAAGGGGTCGTTAGGATCGCCCCCTACCGTATCGTTGAGTGAATAGGCTTTATCGACAGCGGTAGGATCTTTTAAACTGGCGGTCGAATCTATCAATAATAAAGTGTGACCAAAAGCTGAGACAGGTCTGTCCGGATACTCTCCAGCAAATACAATGGAGAAACGTTGAGGGTCTATTTTTTGCATCCATGCATTAAGTTTAGGACAACTTAGTGAAGGCTGTTGTATTCCAAGCTCAGCGCTTACCCAGTGCGTACGGGCTGGAAAACGACACGCCACACTCTCATTGTTAGCTGTTTGCTTTGCAAGCCCCTCTTCCACTAGCTTGGTAATAAACGCTTCCAATTCTGCTTGAGGATTATTTTTACCGTTTTTACTGATGAAAAAGTCTGGTTTCTCAACCTTACTAGCATAATTTGAATAATAGTCTGATGATTGATGGCTTGCTGAATGATTGAACGTATTCAATGGTGTTTCATGGTAATAATGTAGTCGCAACCATGTGGGATGAGTCGCAAGCTTTTTATTATTGGCCAATTGTATCAGTCGCATAGCAAGTTGAGTGGCTTGAGTATGGTCCATACTGTTGGTTTCACTATCAGCCGTGTCAGCTATTATGGATGTGCCCGCATTATCCATGGGCCCAATTTGGGACTGACTTTGCGCAGCTGCATGCGTATAGGGTGTCCAACAAGCCATCGCACCAAAGACCATTAAATATGCCGCTTTTTTTTTCAGACCTACCTCATTATCTAGCTGTAGAGGCGTGGATAACACATATCTAGTCTTAAACATGATTCACCTTATGTATAGTAGAGTCGGCTCTTATTTATTTGGTGGTTTATTATTCATTTATGAGCATATTTTATAGAACTGACAACAATAACTTTTTTAACTCTTAAAGACGCATGAAATTAGCTTACAAACTATTTTATAGACATTAGATAATGATACTATGACACTTATTTGAAACCCTGTTATCTGACATAAAAAACGAGCCTACCGTTAGATATCATTTAGATTTTTAATACCGCTAATATAGTAGATAATATACATCTACCCTCTTATAACCTCATCAACAAAACCGGTTAATTAACAGTATACCTATGAAGAATCCTCTTTCAAAATTTAATATTAACAAGTCGCCTATCCATCAGACACCTTTTAAGAGCTCTGCGTTAGAGGTAAAGTCTGGCCGTCTGATTTCAGCCGAGTGGTTGCCGTCGCCAAATTATAATCAGCGTCCAGATAACACTGATATTAGGGCTATTGTCATTCACAATATCAGTTTGCCACCAGATCAATTTGAGCAAACAGACGCTAATGGTCAGCACTATGTCAAGGCGCTATTTACCAACACCCTAGATTGGGATGCACATCCTTATTTCAAAAGTATCGAAGGCATAGAGGTATCAACCCATTTGTTTATTGAGCGTAATGGACAAGTCACGCAATTTGTTAATTTTGAAGATAGGGCCTGGCATGCGGGTCGCTCAAGCTACTTAGCTCAGCCTGAATGTAATGACTATAGTATTGGGATTGAGCTTGAAGGCTCAGACTTTAAACCCTTTACTGAAACACAGTATCAGACTTTAGCAACCGTCATTGCTGCCCTTTATCAAGCCTATCCTAAAACTCGACGTCACTTAACAGGTCATAGTGACATTGCACCAGGCCGTAAAACAGATCCCGGTGAGCATTTTGATTGGGTTAAAATACGCCGTATGGTCAGCGAAGTCATCTCATGATGTTAAAGCTTTTATGTTAAGGCTTCCATCTTAAATATAAAGGTTCAATGAGAGAGCCTGCATTTAATTCACGTGAGTTCCATATGAGCGTATCATTCTTACCCAAAGATAATGATATAATCTGCGCAAATTTTATGACCTTTTAAATAATAGGCGTTACGACGACATGGCAAAAAGTAAACTGTTTCGCTCGACTATGATTGTTAGCTCCATGACCATGCTTTCACGTATTTTGGGCTTAGTACGTGATATCGTATTGATGGGTGTCTTCGGGGCGGGCGGTCTGATGGATGCGTTTTTAGTCGCCTTTAAAATTCCCAACTTTTTACGTCGATTATTTGCAGAAGGGGCGTTTAGTCAAGCCTTTGTTCCCGTATTATCTGAATATAAAGAACGCTTTACCTTACAAGAGGTTCAAATACTGATAAGCCGTACCTCGGGGGCACTGCTTTTAGTGCTCAGTATGTTGACCGTCGTGGTGATGATAGCCTCACCTTGGGTCATCACTCTATTTGCCCCAGGATTTTCTGACGACCCTGAAAAGTTTCAAACCGCCAGTGACCTACTGCGTTTAACCTTCCCTTACCTGCTATTTATTTCAATGACCGCGTTTGCAGGCAGTGTACTCCAAAGCTATGGTCATTTTGCCGCACCTGCCGTTGCGCCCGTATTACTAAATCTAAGTATGATTGCGGGAGCTTTGATATTCGCACCGATGTTTGACAAACCCATCATGGCGCTAGGTTATGCGGTTGCCATAGCGGGTCTGCTACAGTTCTTTATTCAGTTACCACAGTTGTATCAGCAAAAATTGTTAGTTGGACCCAAAATAGATTTGCAGCATGAAGGGGTTCGTCGTATCTTGAAGCTTATGCTACCTGCAATCTTTGGCGTATCGGTGACCCAAATCAACTTGCTGCTGAATACCGTGCTCGCCTCATTAATGATAACCGGATCTGTTTCTTGGCTATATGCAGCGGAGCGTCTGACCGAATTGCCTTTAGGACTCATCGGTGTCGCTATTGGTACGGTAATATTACCGAGTTTATCGACCAGCGAAGCCAATAAAGATGATGTCAGCTTTCGTAAGACTCTAGACTGGGCCTCCCGTCTTATTCTTGTCGTTGGGTTGCCAGCTACTTTTGCGCTGTTTGTGTTATCCGATGTATTGATGCAGACTTTATTTATGCGTGGTGAGTTTTTACTAGACGATGCGAGTATGAGTGGTTTTGCGCTACGTTGTATGTCAGGTGGTATATTAGGCTTTATGCTCATTAAAATCTTTGCACCTGCCTTCTTCGCGCGTCAAGATACCAAGACACCGGTCAAAATTGGTATTATTACAGTCGTTGCCAATATGATATTTAGCTTAATATTTGTCGGTCTCTTCTACTACTTAAAACTGCCTCTTCATGGTGGACTGGCGTTGGCCACTACCGGCGCATCCTTTGTGAATGCGGGTTTATTGTACTATCTGTTGCATAAGCGCAATTTGTTTCGTTTTGGACCACACTGGAAAAAGCTGTTTTTTCAGTTCTTGTTTGCCAGTATCGTGATGGTCGGCTGTCTATATATGATGCTGCCATACTTCCCTACGCACGCCTCACATTGGCACCGAGTATTTGCCCTATTGCTTATCTGTGCGGTCGGTGCTGTGGTATATGGCGTTGTATTACTGGCTTCAGGCTTCCGCCCTCGTCAGTTAAAACATGGTTAGGATTTAATAAGCTTGTATCACTTTAGACTATCTATATGACGAGTGCTAAGCGTTTTAAGATAGAGCGGTTTAGCCTCGATTGCAGCGGATATACTGCTTGAGCGCGCAAATTGCGGAGGCTTAGGATGCAGTGGCTCGCGAAGCAGGAGACACGGCATCCTTTAGCATTCCGCTATGCGTGCTCAAGCAGATAGTAGCGAAAAAGCGAGATTGGCTCCATAAAAAAACCACCGCGATAAACGGTGGTTTTTTTGTACACTACCCTTTCTAAATAACTAACCCTAAAATGAGCTATTTTTTAGAATGAATATCCGCTATTACTCAGCGTCAGTTTTTTTGCCTTTACTACGGCCACCAAACGCGCCAAAGCGTTTGTTGAAGCTTGCCACACGACCTTCGTTAGACGTTTTACGTTGCTCGCCTGTGTAAAAAGGATGTGACGCACTTGAGATATCTAGTGGGTAGTAAGGGTATTCTTTGCCTTCGTATTCACGAGTGGCTTTGGTTTTTGCAGTAGAACGGGTTAAGAAGTACACGTCAGCATTGGTGTCGTGGAATAATACTTCTTGGTACTCTGGATGGATATCTTTACGCATTTTGATTTCTCTCTTTGTCCGATATACAGCTGAGCTGTATTAGCTGTACGTAACTGAGGCACTAGCGCATTTGTATGATTAGCCATCGTGTCACTGGCGTATTCCAGCACAAAACACCAATCATTTGCATCTCTAGCCTTCCCCAGTGGGAAGTTAAGGCGGTAATTTTACAGACTTACAAAGCTACTTGCAAGTTAAATAGTTGTGAAATAACCGCAACCAACTTCGCTATCTCACTCTCGGCTACTATATTCAACTGCTTTAACTGATATCTAACTGCTTTTACTGATACTCTAATATCAAAAACAAACTTAGTTATAAATAGCTAAAAACAAACAATGACTATAGCTTAAAAACTATAGCCATTGTGCTAATCAGTTGTGCATATATTGTGATAACTGCTTATTTATTATTAGCGCTGCTGTCTTTGGTTGAATCAGATTTTGTATCCGTCTTAGAGTCGTTTTTAGACGCTTTACCAGAATCCTTCTGCGCGTCATTTTTATCTGACTGATCATCAGACTTTGATTCTGGCTTTGACTTTGACTTTTGATCAGTTGATGAATTAGCTGAGTCTTTAGCAGCGTTGTCTTTAGACTGATTGTCTTTAGTCTCGTCTGCTTTGTTATCTTGAGCGCTGTCTTTTACGCTTTGCTTAGCGTCAGTGCTATCTTTAGACTGATCAGATGATGACTTATTTGACTGATCAGAATCGGTCTTACCAGAATCGGTTTTATCAACAAGTGCTTCTTTAGAAGGAATAGGTTCAGGGCCAAACGTGGCTTGAGCGACACCAATAACTTGATCAATTAGATGGCTGTTGTAATGAACTGTTGTTGCCACTGATGCGATAGGCAACAGTTTGGTAAGCCATCCTAAGTTAACATTATTGATATCTAAGTCAAACTGCTCAGCCAACTTGTCGACTTGCTCGGCATAAAACTTAACACTGGTACTAACATTACCGAGGCCTTTGGTAATTTCGTCACGCACAGTGGCATTGTCAACATTGCTTGCAAGTCCTTTAGCAATACCTAACGCCGTTAGAACGGTTTGTTTTTCTTGCATTTTGCTTAAGTCGGCGTGAGACAACACGGCATAAGCCATTTTGACGCCTTGCTTACCAGTGAGCGGCTTATCATAGACAGATGCTAACTGATAGACAGAACGTAATGACACCAATAATAACCAAAAAGTGTCGGCTAACATACCGGGTAATCCTGCAAGCCCACTAACACCGCCCATTGTCGCCAAAGCGCGGTTTTGATTGGCAATATCACGTGCTAAAGCATTGCGCTCTTGATCGCTTAACTCTTGAATACCTTCTAAACGATGCTCACTTGGTAGGTCAATTTGACTCCACGTTGCCGCCAATTTGGCAACTTGTGAAAAAACACTGTCCGTTGCCTTTTGGACCATGCTGTCTGGTAACACCTTTTTTGCAAACTTACCATAAGTTGAAAAGCGACCACCCATAAGCTGTTGAGATGTCTTTAAGGTTTGTTGACTTAGTAAATTATTCGCATTGCCTGTCTCAAAGTTAGATAAGTCGACCGCTTTAAAGTGATTGGCTTTACCTGACTTGGCATTGATACCATCAAGCAACGACCCGAAACGCTCAAGATTATTACGGGCAATATGACCGACCGTGTCTATACCATTAACAACCTTACTGTTAGACTTTGACTTTGAATTAGAGTTTGATTTTTTGTTACTCATACAATATTTCCTCAATAAATTAAGTTATAAAAGTTTAAAAGGTTTAAAAATTAAAAAAATGCAATTGTGTCTTTTCTTTAGATACTAGTGTCCGTTTTATTCCTATAAATAAGAGTCGTAAATTAAATGTCGTAAATTAAATAAGAATAAAAGCATTCCCGTCTCAGTAAAATTATATAATTAAGATAATAGACCCAATTATAAAGTTACGATAATAGACTCAATAAGATAAATACCGTAACTCATTTAAAGATAAGGCACTAGTTTTTGACGCTATTTACTCTATCTTATGTAATCCTTCACACAATATCAGTTTAAACAGTGTTATCAGGCTTTGGTTCAATGTAAAATAATTCCCTTGTTTTAGGGTATCTTAAGTAACGAGACTCCTTTTCAAACCTTGCCCTCTTTCTAGAATTGTCCTATTTTAATCACATTGAGTATTTATGATTTATCGTACCTTCTCATTTAATAATATGCCAGCGCACCAACTTGTGCCTCGTTTAGTGACCTTTTTTGACAGGACTGGTTTTAGCAATACTGATTTTGACAACTCCGAACTTTGGCAGTTATGTTGGCTTAATAATGAAGGTGAAGCGGTCATTGGGCTATTACCTAAAACATCGTGGACGGTGGTTAAACAACACTCTTGTGAACCAAAGCAATCTGCATCAAAGCAGTGCGATGGACAAAAACAGCGTCCTGAGTACAATAATAATCAGGATGGCCATCACAGTCTTACTATTAAGATCTTAAAATCTACCCGTCGTCAGCCAGAAAAAGATGACCCTAATCGTCTTAGCCAAAACGCTGATTTATTAACAAGTAACACTTATCTAACATCTTATAGCGAATGGATTAATGAGCTGATTGACTATGCCAATTTGCATCATGATCATTCTTCTTATCAAAAGGGAGGTGCGCAGGATTTACCCAAAACTTTAGCGTTAAACCTTAATCAAACCCTAAATTCTACAACAATTAATCATACAAATAATGAAGCCAATACTAGCACCCCTCCACATTACCCAACTAATAATCAACCCAACCCTAAGCCCAAAAAACCTTTAGAAAAATCAAACCAATGCTATCAGCAGGGTTTTATGGGGTTTATCGGCTATGATCTAAGTGCAAAGGCCCTCAGTCCCAATTCAGATATTAAGGTCGCTGATCAGCCCTGCGCCTTTATGGCTCATTATGATATATATCTGACTCACCATACAACGTTAGGCTGGCAACTTCATGTTCAGCCTGAAACTGACATGGCCGTGATAGAGTTTGTTTTGCAGTATTTGCAACGCTTTGAGGATAGCTTAGCCTCCTTAGCATCGCAAACCGATGACAATCCTTTACAAAGCCATGAAAGTGGTTATGAGTATGGTAATAGCAATAAAATGGTTAACCTGCCTACGCCAGCATTATCCTTACATCACGTCTGGCGATTTAATGACTATCAACGTGCATTTGCCCAAACCCAAAATTATTTGTATCAAGGCGACAGCTACCAAATAAATCTGACTCAAAAATGGCAAGGTCGACTAGGTCAACGCTCATGTGATGACAACCCTTCTGCGACTAAACTAACAATAATGTCTGACGGTCAAAATCAGACTGACCCTATTGAGTCAATGTCGCACCGTATCAAACTGGTTAATTACCTCCCTGCTCTACATGAGCAAACCCAGGCTCCGTTTGCGGGCTATTTAGCGATTAATCCGTCTTATGGCAGCGCTCATGATCAGTCAAAACGGCACTCTTTTGAGCTACTCAGCTGCTCACCTGAGCTTTTTGTTCAGTTCAATAGAACTGAAGATGGCAAACAGCAGATACTCACCAAGCCCATCAAAGGAACGCAACCTCGCGGCCAGACCGCTGAACAAGATATGCAGTTAAAGTGTCAACTGGCCAACAGTGCTAAAGACAAAGCAGAAAATGTGATGATAGTCGACTTACTGCGCAATGACTTGGGCAAATATGCTGAAATAGGCAGTGTACAGGTTCCGAAGCTGTTTGAAATTGAGAGCTTTAGTAATGTCCATCATATGGTCAGCTCGATTACCGCCATTATTAATAAAACACACCATCCGCTTACCGTGTTATTTGACAGTTTACCTGCCGGATCAATTACTGGCGCCCCAAAAAAACGGGCAGTTGAAATTATCAGTGAGCTTGAATCCGGTCCACGAGGTGCATACTGCGGTACCATGGGATATCTAAATTTTGATGGGACAGGTCAATGGAATGTCCTGATTCGCACCCTTCAAGCAAACCAATATGGTGAGGTAAATTTATGGGCGGGTGGCGGTATCACTGTCGGTTCAGAGTGTCAGGCCGAATACCAAGAGTGCCATGATAAGGTGGGTAATTTACTGCGTATTTTAAATAATGAGAGTTAGGGCATATCCGTATACCCTTTTACTTCAAAAAAAGAGCCCTTCCTTTTATAAAAGAAGGGCTTATATAAAGAAAGGGCTTAAAGTGATTTGATAAGATCAATGTATATTACGAGATAAAGACGTATTGATAACACTCAGATTATCACGACGCCTTATTCGCTCAACAGCTCTTTTAAAGCCTCAATTAAGCGCTGATTTTGCTCAGCGGTACCAACGGTAATACGCAAGTATTCATCGATTCTAGGCTTATCGAAATAACGAACAACCACCCCTTGCTCACGAAGGGCTAAGGCAATGTCGCTAGCATTACCCAGCTTTGGACGGGCAAATATGAAGTTGGCTTGCGACGGCAACACCTCAAATTCTAAAGCAGTTAAGGCTTGAGTCAACTGCTGGCGTAAAGAAATAACCTGTTGACGAACGTCTTCAAAGTAGGCTTTATCTTTTACACTAGCCAACGCCCCTACCTGCGCCATTCGATCTAGCGGATAGCTGTTAAAGCTGTTTTTCATACGATTTAAAGCTTCGATAAGCGATGGATCACCAAATGCCATGCCCACTCGCAGACCCGCTAAAGAGCGTGACTTTGAAAAGGTTTGAGTGACTAAAAGATTATCGTACTCATTAATTAAGCTAACGGCAGATACGTTACCCTGTTCACTGTCCGCAAAGTCAATATAAGCCTCATCAATCACAATCACCGCATTCGGATGCTCGCCGACCAACTTACTGATGGCATCTAAGGGCATCAAAATGCCGGTCGGAGCATTCGGATTGGCGATGATAATACCTGAACACGGCTGACGATAATCATCGGCTTTAATCGTAAAATCGTCACGTAGTGGTATCTTAATCAGCTCGACCTCAAAGGCTTCAGCATAGACTGGATAAAAGCTGTAGCTAATATCTGGCGCTAATAAAGGGCGCTCCTTTAAAAAGAAACTGGCAAACACCAAAGCCAACACTTCATCAGAGCCATTACCGACAAATACCTGGTTGGTGTTTAAGTCATAAAGTTCCGCCAGCGCCTGTTTTAAATCCTCTGATTCTGGATCGGGATAAAACCGAAGTAAATCTGCTTGATTGGCTAATACGTGACCAACGGCTTCCGCTACTTTTGGAGAAGGTGGAAAAGGATTTTCGTTGGTATTAAGCTTGCATAAATTGTCATGTTTTGGCTGTTCCCCTGGGACATAGGGGGTTAAATGGCGTGTTTTATTTGACCATAATCGGGTATCGGGTTTAAATTCCATAATTTTATTTCATCATTTTATAAGTAAAGTTTTATGTTATGAGCGTGGTTTTCTGTTTGTTTTGATGTTTGCTTTGCTACTTATTTTAATATGTCCATAGTATCAATATCACAACGCATTAATATTAATAGCTTTTAATTAATAACCACTTACCGCCGCCAAATTTAGTCTGAATGTCTAACAAACATTCAAAAGCAACTGTCACTAAAAAAGACTTGCATTAAAAAGCGACTTGCATTAAAAGCGACTTGCATTAAAGAGCGTCTAAAACTAATAATTACTTATCACTAAACAATCGTCTAAGCTAATTAATTACACCCTTATCAGGTCAGCTAAAAGCTAAACAATCCGCCTTAATGTATATCTGTAAAAAACGATGCTAAGAGCTGCGATAACGTGCCGAACGAGCATGCGCTTCTAAATTCTCTTGCATAGCCAAGGTATCAGCCACTTGCGCTAAAGGTCTTGCACCTTCAGGCGTGCAGTAAATCAAAGACGATTTTTTCTGAAAATCATAGACACCTAAGGGTGAAGAGAAGCGGGCAGTCCCTGAGGTTGGCAGGACATGATTAGGACCTGCACAGTAGTCACCAATGGCTTCAGGGGTGTGGCGTCCCATAAAAATCGCCCCTGCGTGGCGGATATCGTTAATCAGATCATTAGGATTATCAAGCGACAATTCTAAATGCTCTGGGGCAATACGATTGATGACCTCTATTCCTTGTTCCCGTTCCTTTACTAAGATTAGAGCGCCGCGATTTTGTAAAGCCTCACGGGCGATATCAGCTTTGGGCAATTGCTCTAAAGCTTTTTCGATAGCTTGCGCCACTGCCTCTAACTGAGCTTGGCTTGTGGTAACAAAGATGGCCTGCGCCACAGTATCATGCTCCGCTTGCGACAATAAATCCATCGCTAGCCAGTCCGCATTATCATTTGCTTCCCCTTCAGCATACACCAACACCTCAGAGGGGCCAGCAATCATGTCAATACCGACCTGACCAAATACAGCACGCTTAGCGGCCGCCACATATTTATTCCCAGGTCCAGTGATTTTATCAACCTGTGCAATGGTGTCAGTACCATAGGCTAATGCTGCCACTGCTTGCGCGCCGCCTATGGTAAAAACTTTATCAACACCTGATAAATGCGCCGCTGCCAATACTAAGGGGTTCAGCTCGCCTTTTGGCGCTGGCACTACCATAATTACCTCGCCAACACCTGCTACCTTTGCGGGTATGGCATTCATTAATACCGATGAAGGATAGGAGGCCAAACCTCCAGGTACATAGATGCCTACCCGATCTAATGGCGTCACCTTTTGACCCAAACGATTGCCAAGCTCATCGGTATAATCCCACGTCTGTTGTACTTGACGTTTATGAAAATCTTTAATGCGCTTAGCTGCCGTTTCAAGCGCTGTTTTAATATCAGACTCTAAGGTGTTAAAAGCATTTTTAAGCTCATCTACAGTTACTATCAAGTCTTGCATACTTTTTGCTGGATGGGCGTCAAACTTCTGCGTCAAAGACAATACAGACTCATCGCCCGTTTTCCGAACTTGATTGATGATGTCATCTACGGTGCTTAGTAGCTGTTTGTCATTGACCGTTTCAAACGCCAATAATTCGTTGAGTTGTTTATCAAAATTAGCATCAGTGCTGGTTAGTGTACGCATGAAAATTCCTTAAAGCTTGATTGGCTAAGACGCGCTAATGGTTAAAACGGTTAAACAGGTGAGTTATGACAAGATACAACTTAATGGCAATGTTTAATGACTAGTATTACTTTAAGCAAAGTGGTTTTCTAATACCGTTACTTTAAAATAGTTACTTTAAAATAGTTACTTTAAAATAGTTACTTTAAAATAGTTACTTTAATGCATTAGAAGATTTTTATAGGTCTATAACGATTTAGCAATCTAGTGTAGCACGCACTACATAGCGTTTTATTGACGCATAAGTTTTGTTTTCATTAATTTTTATTACATCAATGAGCCGTTAAATTTTAAACCATTCACGTTAAACAACCTACTAATAATTGTAATTAATGAAACCAATAACACCTTAAAGGTGTTGCACACAATAAAAGGCTATAAGCTAGAAACAAGCCATCTTAAAATCAAATCGGTATGTCTAATAAGGTTAATTCAATCCGTAAATCATTGCGTTAATGAGATACTAAATAAAGTGCATACTGTGGGTAACTGTGACTATTAACTCACTATTTCACTATACTGACACAATGTTAATGTAGTGTAACAATTTATATTTTCTAATATTGCTACTGGTTTTTAAAGACAATCATTACGTGTTAAAAGCTGCTGTTATTTGCATAGCAGTCGTCAGTCGCTTAATACATAATTGATGTCATCACCCCGCTGCAGTTTAAATAGCCGTACTTTAAATAACAGCACCTTAAACAACCGTACTTTAAATACCTATACCTTAAGCAATCATTAACTGGACTCAATTAAATTGGATTAAAAAGATGAATCTTACACAAAAATTATCATCAAAACTGTTTTTAACGTCGATATCTAGTGCTGTATTACTCGCTTTAAGTGGCTGCGCGTCTACACAGTCATCGCATCAAACGTCTCCCTCTACTGTTGTCTCAAATCAACAATTAACAAGTCAACAATTGAACAGTATTATTGCCTCCTATCAGCAAGGGGCTACTCTACCTTATCAGCCCATGCTTAAAGTACGAAATGCGTCCTCGGGGACTGAGCTTGAGATACGTAATGGGGGTTATGGCTCCGATGCTGCCGCCCACCCCACTAATCCGATGCAATTTTACGCCCTAACCGACCGTGGTCCTAATGCCAGCCTTAAAGGTGAGTTGGGCAACGGTAAAATGTTCCCGACGCCTAACTATACCCCGCGTATTGGATTGTTTGAGCTGACCCAAAACGGTCAAGTGATCAAAGTAAAAGATATATTATTAAAGGATACCGCCGGTAACCCAATTTCAGGTTTACCCAATAAAGCCAACTTAGGGGGTACGGGTGAAACCCCTTATGACTTGCTAGGCAGACCGATTGTCGTCGATAAAAACAAACCCTTTAATGACACGACCAATCCTACCGTTACCGATGACTTTGGCTTAGATGGTGAAGGTTTGGTTGCGCTTAAAGATGGGACATTCTGGGTGAGTGATGAATATGGTCCTCATATCGTCCACTTTGATGCTAATGGCCGTGAAATCAACCGTATTAACGCCTTCGCTTCAGATACCCGTAATAACGTCGTGGTAAATGGCAAAAAGATCTTATTGCCCGCTGAATTTGCCAACCGCCGTGCCAACCGTGGAATGGAAGGTCTTACTATAACACCTGATGAAACCACGTTAGTTGGCATCATGCAATCGACAATGGACAACCCATCCAAAGCGGTTCGCAAACAAGATATCACTCGTATCGTGACCCTGAATTTGCAGACGGGTAAGGTCTCTCAGTATCTGTATAAGCAAGAGAAAGCACAAAATTCGAACTCCGGCATTGTCGCGCTCGATAACAATACCTTCTTAGTCATTGAGCGTGATGGCAGCTTTGAGCGACAAAAACCTGGGGCGCAAAAGCATATCTACAAGATCTCTCTAAATGGCGCAACGGATCTAGAAGCCATTGCAGAGACCGACAATGTTAAACAAGACAGTCAGCTTGGCTTAATGCTTGCTGGAAAAACTGTCGAGCAATACCTTATGGACGTCGGTAGCACAGAGTCTGGCTGGGATAAACTCACGCGTACGGGTATTAAACCGGTGAGTAAAAAGCTGGTCTTAGACGCGGTTAAAGCCTTCAACTATCCTCATGATAAGTTAGAAGGCATGTGGCTAATGGGCGATGGTCGTCTTGGCTTAATAAACGATGATGACTTTGCCACTTGGTCAACCGATGGTGTCCTTGAACAAAAACATCTTGATACCGCAAAAACAATTGAAGACGCCAATCGCTTGTATATTGCCACTGGTCTAGACTATTAATGAGATTGATATTCAGCAACTGCTATAATTTTATTCATTTAACTTAAGACTGCTGTAGATTTGAACCTAACTTAGTTTTCATTAAAAAATACCACTGGTTAACCAGTGGTATTTTTTATAGTTTGCACTTATTTTTGAAATATAGGTTTAAAGATAACACTTTAGAGACAAGACCTTAGAATGGTTCAGTTAATTCGATTCGCTCATATTAAGGAAAATGTTACCCAGCTACTTGTTAATACTTTACTCAACTTTAATCACTAACACTTTGCTTAAAGCTTTGAAATATTGGCTCAAGAAGTTCAAACTTACGTTTATAACTGACTTGATTGACGATCAAACGAGACGATATATCACAAATATGATCATGAGGCTCCAATCCATTTGCACGTAGCGTATTGCCGGTATCCACCACATCCACGATTAAATCCCCTAAACCAACCAAAGGCGCAAGCTCCATCGAGCCATATAATTTGATAATATCGACTTGTTGGCCTTGACTGGCAAAATAGGCACGTGCCACATTGACGTATTTTGTGGCAATACGCAATCGACGATTAGGCAACGTCGCTCCCTTAATGCCAGCTGTCATTAGCTTACACTGTGCAATTTTTAGATCCAGAAGCTCATAGACATGCTTAGCGCCATGCTCTAATAAAACGTCTTTTCCAGCGACACCGAAGTCAGCCGCACCGTGCTCTACATAAGTAGGAACATCACTGGCACGCAGGATAAGGACACGAACTTTGTCATGTGAGGTTGGGAATATTAATTTTCTAGACTTATCGGGATCTTCTAATAGTTCTATACCCGCAGCTTTTAACAAGGGTAACGTCTCTTTTAAAATTCGGCCCTTGGATAACGCTAAAGTCAGACCATCATAATCTTTATCTGCTTTATTCAATATTTCATTGGTTTTAGTCATAGTAAGACAAGTCTTTAATAGATAAGGGTAATAGTTTTTGGAATGGTTGATTTATACGGTCTACTTCTGCTGTTAATAATACCTTTTCTATAAAATAACCTATCTTTGTCAGTTTCGCTGAACCTACTATTTGTAGCGTTTGCACTCGTCTTCCTCGATAAGTTAATTGCTAGATTTGGTATAACCTGTATTCACAACCTAACCTAAATTAAAGTAGGCTATTTCGCCAACAACATTGCTGATATGGCACATATAAATGTGCAATCACTTATGTAGACAGATGACCACTGATGCTTGCGGATACAGGTTTTAAAGATCAACAGGTTTTAAAGATCAACAGGTTTTAAAGATCAACAGGTTTTAAAGATCTTTCACAGGGTTAAAGCGCTCAATATTAACCCCCAAACCACGTAGCTTTTCTTCGACATGCTCATAGCCACGATCAATATGATAGATACGGTCTATCAACGTATCACCTTCAGCAGCAGCGCCTGCCATTACCAGTGACATTGACGCACGTAGGTCCGTTGCCATTACAGGTGCTGCATTAAAAGCCTCTACCCCTCTGACAATCGCCGTATGACCATCCACCTGAATATCAGCACCCATACGCTTTAATTCTGGGACGTGCATATAGCGATTTTCAAAGATATTCTCAATAATCGTGCTGGTACCTTCAGCCAAGCAGCACACTGCCATAAGCTGTGCTTGCATATCGGTTGGGAAGCCTGGATGTGGCTGCGTACGAATATTGACGGGCTTAGGGCGACCGGTCATTTGCGCGCGTATCCAGTCTTCACCAGTGGTGATCACGGCACCCATCTCTTCAAACTTTTGTAATACGGGTTGCAGCAACAGTGGGTTGGTATTTGTCGTAGTCACATCGCCTTCAGTCATCAATGCGCCCGCCAAATAGGAGCCTGTCTCAATGCGATCCGCAACCACAGAGTGCTCACAACCATGTAAGCTCTCTACCCCTTCGATGGTTAAAGTGGCCGTGCCGATACCCTCAATTTTGGCACCCATTGACACTAGCATATTTGCCAAGTCGACCACTTCTGGTTCGCGTGCGCAGTTCTCTAATACAGTGGTGCCCTTGGCTAAAGTGGCGGCAATCAGGACATTTTCAGTCCCACCAACCGTCACCATATCAAAACTATATTGACAGCCGATTAAACGCCCCCCTTGAGGTGTTTTAGCGATCACATAACCGTTTTCTACATTAATATCTGCACCCATCGCTTTAAAGGCTTTTAAATGCTGATCCACAGGACGTGACCCTATTGCACAGCCGCCTGGAAGAGACACTTCTGCCTCGCCGAAACGCGCTAATAATGGCCCTAATACTAAAATTGAGGCACGCATGGTTTTCACCAGTTCATACGGCGCAAAATAGTTTTCAATACTGCTGGTGTCACAGGTAACCGTATTCCCCTCTTTACTGATTGAGATACCCATACCGGCGATCAATTTAATCAAGGTACGAACGTCTTGCAATGAAGGCACATTAGTCAATGTGGTCGGCGTTTCTGCCAATATCATCGCTGCAAGAAGCGGTAAAGCGGCATTTTTTGCACCTGAAATTTTAACTTCGCCTGCAATGCGACTGCGTCCTTTGATTAAAAATTGATCCATTGAATACGTTCCTAAAACTGTGGTTGCTTATTAGCATTGGATAAAGTGTTGAATAAAGTGAGCAATAACGTGTCAAACAAAATGTAAGCTAAATTGTTTAACCTTATTGCTAGGTTGATGAGCGTACGTATATGATTGATTCATAGGCGTATTAAACTCAAAATTAGTGACTTTCTTGTTTTTCTTCCCATTCTTTGGGAGTTAACGCTTGGATATTTAGCGCATGAATCTCACCACTGGCAATGATGTCATTCACTAAAGCATAAATCGCTTGCTGACGCTGTACCAAACGCTTTCCCTCAAAGCTGTCATCCACCACGCGCACATCAAACTTATTGCCTTGGTTGGCAGCTTGAATGAAAGCATCGGGATAATGGGTTTGTAAAAATGCAATTAAATCATCAGCGTTCATGCTCATAAAGTCTACCTATAATAATAGTCTGGGTGAATGTGGTTGGTTGAACGATAGTTGACCGAACATAGTTAATTGAATAAAGTTAATTGAATAAATTTGGGTAAATATGGCTACTTACTGGGCTTTATGTTGTCATCAATCAGCACACTACCGTTTTCAAGCAGTAGAATGATAATTATAACAAGGGTTAGAGCAATTTACCTAATTGACCTTAATGCTAATAGCAATACTGAAATCCATACAGCTGATAATAGCGATATCAATAGTCAGAATAATAAAAAGGTCTACCAGCCTGGCACCTGCTCTTTATACATCTCAATATAAGGACTGGCATAAGGTTGCGAGTCTTGACGATTAGCTGCAGGCGCAACAGCTCCTTGGTTTGTGCCCACTTGACCTTGAGGGGGCTGACCATGCGGGAGTTGACCTTGCGGAGGTGCGACAATTGGGGCCACTGTGGTCGGCACTGCAGATGCTGCTGTAGATGTTGTAGGCGTTGCATAAGAGGTGGGTGTTGAAGGAGAATAGCCAGCTTGGTTGTTACTACTAGATCCTTGTGCTTGCTGTGCTCCCTGAGCAGGCGATGATGCAACCACTACTGGCGCTTCACTATAACGCGCTACAGGCGGCTCAAGCCCGGTCTCTTGAGAAATACTGTTTTCATCAATCGGGGCACCATTGTCATCTATCAGCTCAGTTAATAGCACCAACTCTTTAATACCAACCGTACTGTCAACAATATTTAGTAAATGACCTCGTTGAGAAGGCGTTAGCTTACCCATCGCATAGACTACCCCGTCATCGGTAACGATCTTCACCTGACTGGTACTAATCGCATTATTTGCCAAGATCTTGGCATTGATTTTAGAGCTAATATAGCCATCATGGATGGTATAACTGGCCCCTTTGGCATTGGCCACATTGAGTCGATTATAAAACTGTTTGACATCTGGCATCGACGAAATAATACTGCTTATCTGCTGTTTGGTTTGCTCATCAGGAACTTCCCCTGTCACCAAAACTGTACTAAAAAAGCTGTCCACACTAATACGACTACGCTGATGCAAAGTAGGATCCATACGATTTATATTAACCAGTGCCGTATTTTCAATACCCCTATCCAAAAGACGCTGGGCTAACGAACGCTCAGTAACGGCCACACCGTAGGTATCCTCTGGTGAATTCATCGTTTGAATGGCAGTACAGCCAGACAACAGGCTGATGCTTAATAAAGCACCCAACGTCGTACGTTGAATAGTCTTAGTTGACATAGAGAATTTATGGGATAACAAAGCACTCACCATTTTAAATATCCTTATTGATAGCTTACTACTAAATCGTTCGTATTATATTTATACATCAGTATTTATGCATCATTTCTGCATTAACCTAATATGGCATGATACCCAATTTGTATTCGACAAAAACGGTGCTCAACTAAAACTGTACATAATTTCAAATAAAATTATGAGCATCTTAGTTTACCGCAATCCTGCTTACCTTAAAACAAACTTTTAAATCATGTTTAAAAACCAATGTACTTACAATTAACCAACTCTAACTAACCTACTTCTAACTACCATGCTGAAGCAATGAAAGCCCCTTGCACCCATTCAGGATCAACATTATCGTTCTGATTATTATATGACGTATTTGATAGGTCAGGGTTTGATGCATTAGAAGCCAATAATTCAGGGGTTGATTGAAACGCATTACCTAAATCAGATTGAGCTCGCCGTTGATTTGTATTGCTCAAACCCAATGGCTCATTATACGCCACCACATCAAAGCGGCATTCTAAATCAGCGTATTGAGGATGATACTGCATAAAATAACGCGCCGTTTTAATGAGTTTTCGCTGCTTCGATTTGGTCACACTCATGAGCGCATCCCCATATCCTGTTAGCTTTCGCTTGCGTACTTCCGCAAATACCAACGTATCCCATGACCTTCCCGGATGCAGTAATATCAAATCGATTTCACCCACCTTATGCTGTTGCCAGTTTTTTGCTATAACCACTAAACCTTGACGCTGCAAAAACTCCGCTGCACACTGCTCATAACCACCGCCATGACGCTGCTTTGGAGAACGAAGCCGTGAAGGACTAGAAGGCATAATGACAACTTATCATAGGTGGTGGCGTTAGGACATTCAATATTTAGGGTGTTCAATATAAAACAACAAAAAGCTGACAGGTGATATCTTAGCACATCATGGTAAACTGAGCGTAGCTTAACGATACCTAACTGTTTTATCCGATTACTATTTGTATTAAGGTCTTTTATGACAGCCCAAGACGACACTCATAATCCCGCATCCTCCGAACCATACAACTCATTGAATTCAAGCAACAGCTCTGTTGCCAAAGCCTACCTATACATCGTTGCGACCCCAATAGGCAATATGGGAGATATTACAGCGCGTGCTATCGAGACGCTCAACCAAGTAGACATTATCGCCTGTGAAGACACCCGCACCTCAGGCAAGCTGCTATCGAACTTCGGCATCAACACACAGACGTGGGCGTACCACGAGCACAACAGCGAGGTGCAAACTCCAAAAATCATTGAAATGATTCAGCGTGGTCATTCGATCGCCCTTATCAGTGATGCTGGCACACCGCTCATTAGCGATCCTGGGTATCAATTGGTGCAAGCCGCGCATGACGCTGGTGTCAGTGTTGTGCCTATTGTCGGTGCCAGTGCCGCTATTGCCGCATTAAGTGTCGCCGGTCTACCCTCTGACAAATTCAGCTTTGTCGGCTTTTTACCCGCTAAAACACATGGACGGGTTAAGCAGTTAGAGCACTATGCCAATAGAACCGAAACGCTTATCTTTTATGAAGCCCCGCACCGTATCGTAGCCAGTCTTAAAGACATGGCGGCGGTATTTGGTGATAATCGCCCTGCGACGTTATGCCGCGAGCTGACAAAGACTTTTGAAACCGTCAAAAAGGCTACCCTAGGCGAACTCATACATTTTGTTGAATCTGACAATAATCAGCAAAAAGGCGAGATTGTATTGGTCGTCGGCGGCAATGTGAACAATAACTCCGATGATGACAGCATCCATGATACATTACTACTTCGCCTGCTTGAAGATTTATCGGTCAAAAAAGCAGCCGCATTGGCATCCGACATTACAGGGGTTAAAAAGAATGCATTGTATCAACGCTTGCTAGAGCTGCAAAAAGAGTGACTTTTATTTAGAGCTAATCCTGCCATCCGCTTCTATCTTACTGACCTACTGCGGCGGTGACTAACGCTAAATCGGTTCCTGTTATCACGATACCCTCTTTAGCCAAGTCACCGCATCGCAGTAGTCAAGTAAGTATATCCGCTACTGTCAGGGCTAGCGGTCAGATCGAGTTCTTACAGATATTTAAAGTAGCCATACGCTTTTAATTATGTCGGTACGGAAGTTTAGATAAATCAATTTTAACATCAGTACCACTCAATAATTTAGCAAGATATGGCTGGTAATGAGTCGCCGCAGGTGCGACATAGATTTTATCTAGATTTGATCTAACATCAGGTTCATACTCAACATACAAGTATTTTCCAAAATTCATTACGACTTCTGGGCTACTAATAGATGTTATATATATTATTCGACACTCCTGCTCTTCTTGGAAAGCAGAGTGCTTAATTAAGTACTTTAAGGGCAGTAGGATTTTATTAATAAGCTCACTATTATCCTCAAAAGCCTGAGGGTGACTCTTTCTTAAGTCTTGATAAGTTGTAGTCAGCTCTTCTAAGGCGTCATAAACTTCACTTGTTGTGCCATTAATAAACTCTTTATACTCTTTCCATTTTTCCTCAGCCATATCTTTATTAATAAACTCTCTATAAAAAGTAATCTTATTTCTTTGTGCTAATTGTACATATCTAGACTCAGGCTCAATATAAACACATCGCATTACGTGCAAATTAGATACTTTTCCATCTGAATTAACTTCATGAGGTTGCACTTCTACCTCATCCTCAATATCTGAGGTAGTAGCCTGCTTCTGGTTACCTGTACTTAAATAGCTGGGTAAAAAAGCAATTCCATTAGATAAGCTCTCTGAATTAAAAAAACTTGACTTAAAAACTAGGCTAACACCAGATGCTTCTAAATTATCTTGTTTTCCGTATAAGTGAAATTGGTTAAGACTATTATGATTAAATGTAAAACAACCAACAAACGCTTGAAAATGCTTATCGAAACTTTGAGTATAATTTACTTCACTGCCAAATCTATTAAGATAATGATCCAATACATGCCCCTCACTAGGGTCGTTAACATTATTAATGGTATTTAGGCGCAGTGAACCTAATTGACTATCCTCAGTATTAGTAGCTAGTAAGGTATTGGCGACATCTGTTTTAGTATAATGAGCGAGCTTTCTTTCTAACGAATCTTCAAAAGTTATGGTTAGTTTTTGTAATATTTTGCGTACGTAATCAAACATACGTTCTAAGAACTTCCCAGCTGAGAATGTATTAAAATCTTGTAGAAGTTCACATATTTTCAAATAGCAGTAGGCTTCGTAAGGATAAGAACTGATAACAGACTCAAAGCAACTTTTAGCTTCTTCTATATTATCTTTAAATCCTTTTTCGTGTAAATTTACACTTACTATAAGAAGTTGCCCAAGAATTAATATAGCTTTGTGATATGAGCCTGAGTCGCTATTAAGCTTCAAGTCACGAAGTATACTAATTGCCTCTGAAATTTCATTATTTCTGATTAAAATACTTGCAAGGTTATTACGTGACTTAAGATATAAAGACTTGTCATTATTGATATCAATATTTAAATAAGCCGTTTTTGCCTCTGAATACCTATTCAGTCGTTTGAGTAAAGTGCCAATATTAAATTGAGCCCTCATATAGATATTTAAATCATTTTCGCGCTGTATAGACATCCATTGATTAATGGCTCTCTCATATTCATTTTTCTCAAATAATGCAGATCCAATATTAAATTGAGTCTTATAATAAATTTTTTTATGGTCAGAGAGCGTTACCTCATTACAAGCATCAATTGCTTTATCATAAAGCTCTAAATCAAAATATATTTTTGCTAACTTCCTATTTGCTTCTGCAAAAGCCTGCCCACCATCTTTTTCACGAGTGACTTTTTGTAATTCTTTAATCTTTGCAATCGTCTCTTCATCCAGTCCCTTGAATATATCACCACTCATACCCTACTCTCCAATCTATTTTAAAAACTCAGCTAGTACAAAGTTGGGTGGAGTTTACGACACCCAACAAATGAATCTAAAAAAATCAAACCTACCCGCCCCAATCCAAATCAAGCAAACCATCCTTAACGTACCGATGAAACGATGAAAACTTCTAATCTTTAACCTGTGCCACATAACCGTGCTTAACAGGATTCATATGAATATACGCAACATGGGCACGATACTCTGCATAATCGCGAATACAATGCTCCCAAAATCGTCTTTGCCAAACACCCCGCCCTCCCTTGCGAAGTCGGCTTTTTGAAACATGCTCGGTCTTTTTTATACGGTATGAAAAGTAATATTTAATCAATTTAATACGCTTAGAGAAATCATCATCGACAGTGGCATCGTACATAACAGTCCGTAGGTTGGGTGAAACTTACGACAACGAACATCATGCAATTTAATTCAACCAATAATATGTTGGGTCTCGTACCTCGACGCCAACCTACAAACCCTTATCAAATTTGTACACGATCCGTAGGTTGGGTGGAGTTTACGACACCCAACAAATGAATCAAAATATAAAACCTATCCACCCCAATTTATATCAACTAAACCATCTTTAACATACCGATGAAACGATGAAAACTGCCAATCTTTAACCTGTGCCACATAGCCATGCTTAACAGGATTCATATGAATATACGCAACATGAGCGCGATAATCCGTATCGTCACAAATACAATGTTCCCAAAACCGACGTTGCCAAATACCCCGCTCTCCCTTGCGTAATCGACTTTTTGAAACATGCTCGGTCTTTTTTATACGGTATGAAAAGTAATATTTAATTAATTTAATACGCTTGGAGAAATCATCATCGTCAGGTGGCATCGTGCATAACAGATGCACATGGTCAGGCAAAATAACAACGGCATCAATATGAAAAGGGTATTTTTGCTTAACGGTTTGAAAGGCTTGGCGCAATATATCGATATGAGCTATTAACAAGTCGCGAGACCTATCTTGCAAAACAATCGTAAAAAAGTAAGTCGCACCTTGTTGATAGTGTCGCCGATATTGCATAATGACTTATAAATAATGAACGTCATTGGATTGTAGATGAGTACTTTAAGCATAGCAAATGTTACGTTATAGATATTAAATGTTGGGTCTCGTTCCTCGACGCCAACCTACAGATTATTCTCAAGTTAATACACAATCCGTAGAGTGGCGTTTGCGAAGAATAACCCACCGAATAGATATAGTAATGCTCTAATTATAATAGTCTAAACTTAAACAGGCACCGCCTCTCTATCTTTTAGCCAACCATAATGCGCCCATAATAATAAACTGGCGGCGCTGCGGTGTGGCGACCACGGTTCGGATAACGTTCTCAGTTGTTTTGGAGTGGGTCTGGCATCAAGTCCCAGTAATTGCATAGCGCCAACTTTAATAGCAAGGTCATCCACTGCCAGCACATCTGCCCGTCCAAGGCTAAACAGTAAATACATTTCCGCTGTCCACCTCCCTATGCCTGTGACCGCTGTTAAGGTCTTGATTACCTTGTCATCAGGCAGGGTTATCAGCGCCTCATAGTCTATATTGTGCTCGACCAAAGAGCGAATATAACGAATCTTCTGCCATGACAGTCCGTTTGCCTTTAGGGCGTCATCTTCTGCCGCTAAAATAGCTTGCGGACTAGTTAATCCCGCAGTCTCAAGCTTATTCCATATGCTACGGGCAGCAGCAACTGAGAGCTGTTGTCCGACCATGGCCCGCATCAATTGATCAAATCCGCCATCATTACGACGTAAACTGGGAACGCCCACTTGTTTGTAGACCGCTTCAAATCGAGGCTCAATCTTGATTAGCTTTTTGATATGCGACTGCAAATCTTTTGGCGTCTCAATGGTTGTGATCGTCGTCAGTGAGGAGGGTATATCATTTGGGAGTAAGGTCATGATGATTGCTTATTATATTTGTATGGTTTATTTCAATAGAGTCTGTTCTTGAGCTATAAACTGGGCTAGAAACTCAACTCTGAATTGTGCTCTGAACTGGGCTCGAAACTGGACATTGAATTAAGGGATAAGATTACAACATTGTATGGCTTTATCAGTCGTTGTTTATTTTGGCTCGCTACTGCTGGCATCGTGTTAATGATTTTAAGCCAGCTATTGGGTCGTTATAATTGGCAATTGGAACTATTTAGCCATTATGTGCCTTATTTGACTATTTTGACAATGCTAGCGACTGTTTTTTACCCCAAATTCAATTTTTTTACCAAATTCAAACCAAACTTTAGAATGGTTCAAGCCATACGAGTGGTATATTTATTCATTGGGTTATTATTGATAATGTGGAGTTTACAGCCATTATCCCTACTTCTCTCAAAATCTGTTGAACTAGTACCGTTCAATTCTAAAATTGATAGTAAGGTCGAAGCCCGGTCTAAAACGTCTTTATATAAAGCTACCTCAGACAATAGCGACCCTTCACAACCCCTCATCATCAGCTATCAAAACGTAAATATCGCCAATCCATATCCTAATCAAACTATCAAGCAATTAACCGACATTGAGATAACGTCAAGCTCGCTTGCACAGCCCGACGCTGACATCATCGCATTGGTTGAGGCAGGCGGATCAAATTGGCAACCGACACTAAGCAACCTTGCCAAACATTATCCGGCTCACTGCGGTGTTGATAAAGATAGCCCTTTTGCACTGCAAGTATTTAGTAAAGTTAACGCTACACAGTGCGATATCATCATGCTTTCTGGCTTTCCTGTGGCAAGACTGATATTTTCAAACTCATCATCTGATTATCATAAGGCGCAATCTAAAGTGTTATATGTTACTCACCCTCCACCACCTTTAGGCGCTACATTTGCCACCGCTCGAAACGATTATCTTGACCAATTGGCTCATTTAATCAAGGCTGATCAAGAGCAGTCGGTTATGGTGGTGGGAGATTTTAATCTATCTGCCTTTTCGCCAGTTTATCGAGATTTTATCAGTCAGACAAAGCCGTCAAGCGTCTCTTTTAATGGGACGTTAAATGGGACGTTAAATGGGACGTTTAATGGCACTTTTAATGAGAATTTAAATAAATCGTTAGTCAAAGCGACGTCATTGCAGCGGACGACGCTAACAGGATTGCCCACATGGCGACCTTTTGGCATTGGGATTGATCATGTTTTAGTTAACTTCAACACGGACAATGTGACCACTCAGGCTATTGACTGGGTAGGGTCAGACCATAGAGGGTTTATTATAGAATGGAGAGAGTAAACTAAACCAAATTGAGCTGAGATGAGATTAGATGAACTGAACTGAGCTAAGCGAGTAAACCGAGTATCCCTTGCCAGCCGACGCGCAATCCTAATACAGTCAAAATCACCAGTACCAACTGACGGAATCTATCGGGCGAAAGATAATGGCGTAAGCGAATACCTATCAATAAAAAAACGATTGAAGCGGTCGTTAATAAACCAATCAGTAGCCAGTCACTGGTGGGAAGAGCCATTATTGGATCACGTAATATGATGATTTGTGCCACTTTACCCAATAAATAACACATATTGCCTACTTTGGCGATGGTGTTTTTATTATTACTACTACCAAGCAAATACATCAGTAATATCGTTGACATGGCGTTGGTTGATCCGCCAATAATACCGGCTATCAGACCTGTAGCAATTAACACCGGCGTCGTCGCTGGCAGAATAATTCTTTTACCAAGTACATGACTGATGACATAAAAAGCAATGACCGCCGCCAATAGCAGTAAAATATAGCTGCTATCTACCCACATCAACAGCTTGACGCCGAGTAGACTGCCAAGCAAGCTCATGAGTGCCAGTAGCCAATAATGCTTAAGGTAATAGGTGAAGTTGCCCCAGACACTACGCTCGCCACCGATGAGCCACGTCATCAGGTTTAGCGCAAATGAGGGAAGAATAATGAGAATAATGGCATGTTGCAGCGGGTACATACTTGCCAATGCCGTCGTGGCAACTAACGTCACCCCTAAGCCACTAATTCCATGTAGCAATGAGGCAACGGCAAATATAAAGGTTAATAGCAGGTGTTCGGCGTCGAACATAGTCTATCCCTGAGACCTGTTAAAAAACGATTTAACGTTTGGCAAAGCCTTGTTTATTCATATAGTCCATGACATGAGGACGTACAGGTTTACCAAAGGTTTTAGTGACTTGAGCTTCCCATAGCTTATGATCTTCACTACCGCGCTCGACATAATACTGCTTCACTTTTTCATTGAATTCATCAATTTCTTTTTGTGTGGCAGGCTGATATTGATTTTCTGATACCAATACTGATAATGGGAAACGAGGCTTTTGCGAGGCGTTAATAGGCGCATCACTTGGGTGGCCAAGGCACATACCAAAAATAGGTACGACATGCTTTGGTGCATTAATCACCTCGCCTGCGCGCTCGATATCATTACGCATACTACCGATATACACTCCGCCTAAACCTAACGACTCCGCAGCGGCAAGTACGTTTTGGGCAAATAAGCCGGCATCCACTGCAGAAATTAACACCACTTCCATCCAGTCCAGCTGAGCATCAGGTTCCACTAAGTGATGGCGATAATTATCCATACAGAATACTAAATACTCTGGGCATTCTAAAATATAGGGATGCGCAAGCTCTTTACCTTCACTTTTGGCTTTGTTGTACTCTTCTTCGCTCATGCCATTCGAGATTTGGTGAAACTTAACCCGCTGCTCAGGGTCAGTGATACGAACCACGCTGACCGACTGCATATAGTTTGAGGTTGAGACCGCACGTCCTGCTTGTAGTACGGCTTCGAGCATCTCGTCACTAATTGGCTCATCAGTAAAGCTACGTACCGAGCGGTGATCTAGCATAGCATTCAGGGTCGAGTTCATATTTTTAATATTATCTGAAACGTCTGTCATAGCGTATCCTTATAATTCGTCAATTTATTTCTAAGACATAATCTGTAAAAAATTCGTGTTCTCATAATTTTTAAAGTGGCTATTAAAGACTTGTTTTAGTAAGGATTTTAAGATTTTCAGCTTTAAATTTTTAGCTTTAAATAACCATTGTTAATTTTAAACGAATGTTTACTTAATGACGGTACTTATTAAGTTTACTAAATGTTCCGCTATGTTATTTTTATTCATTTTTTCTAATTCAACAGATGGTTTTTGATATTTATCAGCAAAGAAAACCGTCATCGCATTTTCATCACTGGCAAAGCCGATATCGGATCTTGATACGTCATTGCAAGCAATCATATCCAAATCTTTAGAGGCCAGTTTCCCGCGGGCATATTTCTCAATATCCTGAGTTTCCGCGGCAAATCCTACCACGAACATATCGGGATGGTTATGCGATATCGTCGCCAAGATATCGGGATTCTTCACCAGATCAAGGGTCATTTCGTCTTGCGTCTTTTTGATCTTTTGCGGGGCAGCATCTCGGGTACGATAATCTGCGACTGCCGCTGTGGCAATAAATATGTCACAGCCTGTATCTGTGGCTTGAGTTGCAGCTTGTAGCATATCATTAGCAGATAAGACATCCACACGATGCACGCCAAATGGGGTTGGCAAACTTATTTTACCACCTGCAATCAGCGTGACCTCTGCACCCGCATCACAGCACGCCTTTGCCAGTGCAAATCCCATCTTTCCTGAGGAATGATTGGATAAAAAACGCACAGGATCGATGGCCTCTATTGTCGGCCCCGCCGTAATAGTCACTTTCTTACCTTTAAGACTCTGGCGCACCGTCATCTTGGTCTTAAGGTCGATCACATGACTAAATAACTCGTCAGGCTCTGGCATCCGTCCTGCGCCCACATCCCCACACGCTTGTACACCGCTGTCAGGCTCAATAATATGATAGTCCAAGTCTTTTAAAGTCTCTATATTTAACTGAACGGCAGGGTGTGCCCACATCTGCTGATTCATAGCGGGTGCAAGCATCACGGGAGCCGTCGTCGCTAAGCAAACTGTCGCCAGTAGGTCATCCGCCATACCCATTGCCAAACGCGCCAACGTATTGGCTGATGCAGGCGCAATAACAATCAAGTCTGCCCATTTTGCCAGTTCTATATGCCCCATCCCTGCTTCTGCGGAAGTATCGAGTAGCTCAGTATGTACTTCATTGCCTGTTAACGCTTGTAAGGTCAATGGGGTGATAAACTCTTGTGCGCCTTGGGTCATAATGACTCTAACCTCGAAGCCTGCTTTGACAAGCAGACGGGCAAGCAAAGCAGATTTGTAAGCAGCAATACCGCCAGTTATTGCTAGAATAACATGGCTAATATGTTTGGCAGGCGCATCGACCGGTGTGAAGATTAAACTCATAAGGGGATATACTCTTTAAGGGATAAAATTAGTTCAATAATTGCACAATAATAACTAGGGTCTGCTGAACAACTCTATACAGCTCCTATTAAAGCAAGATAGTTAAAATAAAAATGCACTTATGGTAGCAAGTTTACAAGACTTTTGAATCGTTTTTTTGCTTGTCAACGTTATAAATTATGCTTATAAAGGTTATAAGTTATGACGGTATTGCACCATGTCGGTTAAATCAGCGATACTGTCGTATAATTTTCGAGCAGGGTCATTATCCTGTTGCGTCACCCAGTACACCCGATTGCAATCTCTACCCTTTGCAAAGTCATAAACGTGCTCGATAAGCGCCCGACCAACGCCTTTGCCTCTCACACGACTATCGACATACAAGTCCTCCAAATAGCAGCACTCTGTCGTATTCCATGTGTTTGGATGGATCACCACATGAGTTATACCGACAAGCTTGTTGTCTATAAAAGCACCGAAACCATATATTGGCACGGTGCCGTCCAATATTTTCTCCCACGTCGTATGGCTGGTCTCTTCACTCAGGCTCGTGTTGTAAAAATCTAAATAATTGAGCCAATTTTGTCGCCAGCTTTCATAATCCGCTGTGGTTAAAGCCCTAATAGTTACTAAGGTACTAGTTACTGAGGAGCTTATATTCTTCATGTTATTCATCATGTCTTCTCGTTATTCATAGGTGCCTATCAAACAATAGGCCTAATATAACAATAAAAAGGACAGCTTAAGAGCGTTATTTAATTTTTTATCGCATTATTATGCACATCCAAGTCACAACTTGTTAAACTGCGCTATTAAACTAACATCTGTTTTACCTTCTCTTAAAGAGACTGTCCGTACTTAAAGAGACTATTCTTATTACAACACTCCATCATCCACTCATGGCGTAAATAATGGCAATTAAAGATTGGCACGAAGATGATCGTCCTAGAGAAAAACTACTTAAGCTAGGATCAGAGCAACTGTCAGATGCTGAAATACTGGCCATATTTTTACGAACAGGCACCAAACAACAGTCTGCCATTGAGCTGGCGCGCTCGCTAATAGATCAGTTTGGTAGTATTGCAGAACTGTTGGCTGCCCCAAAAGAGTCCGTCTTAGCGTGTCATGGTATTGGTCCTGCTAAATATGTTCAATTATTGGCAAGCCTAGAGATGGGCAAACGCTATTTAAATAGCGAACTTAAATCCGGAAATAGTTTGAACCGCTCGCAAGTGGTGAAAGACTACGTCACCACCCAACTTAGACGTGAAAAGAATGAGGTCTTTGCGGTATTATGTCTGGATAACGGTCTGAATCTTTTGGATTATAAAGTCTTGTTTGTTGGCGGCTTGTCTTCGTGCTCTGTGTGCGTCAAAAAGGTGCTGCGTCATGCGCTAGATCAAGGCGCCAGTCAGCTTATTATCGCTCACAATCATCCCAATCAAGATGCCACGCCTTCAAATGCCGACATTCATCTGACGGAAACGCTTAAAGAGGCCTGCCACGTCATAGATCTTAAGTTAGCCGATCATATCATCGTAGGCCGTAATCAGACGTTATCTTTTGCAGAAAGCGGTACCTCGCCTTTTTGATGAACAACGGCGATTCAATAATGGTCAATAACATCATTAATGAAGGCGTATCGCACAGAATAGTCAGCATAGAGCTTTGACAACTGATAATGAGAGTAACCATTTGTAAAGATTATTATCTTGATTATCTGTGACTACCTACTTACTCTGTCACTATAAAGCTGAAAATATTGATATTCCTTGTAAATATTACTCGATTTTTATTCGATAGTGCCTGTTTTCTTTAAACAATAAACCTTTAAACGATAAACCTTTAATTAATAAACGTTATCTAAATAAATTTTATCTATACCGCGCATTTAAGTTTTGCTCTATTATTTTGTGAAGCCTATACTTAAAGCATAAGCTTGCTCGTTTACTCTTTACACTTTCTTAACATTAGGTTGTGAACTATGTCCCCATTAACCTTAGTCGGATTTTTTATACTTGCCATATTATTGCAGCTTTTTGCCCTATTACTAGTGTTTTTATACGGGCTTAGCCGAACTGTCGGCTCGATCATTATTATTGTTATTGCTTTGGTCGCCGCTTTTATTGCGCCTTGGTCACTTCTACTCGGTGTGCCGTTGATTCTCGGTAGTTTAATAATATTAATTCCTGCTCTACGTCAGTCGCTTATTAGTAAGCCTGCTTATAATACCCTAGCTGGGGCCATGCCTAGCATGAGTGATACAGAGCGTGAAGCTCTGGATGCCGGTACTAGTTGGTGGGAAAAAGAGCTATTTATGGGGGCGCCAGACTGGGATAAGTTTAGTGGCTATAAGTACCCAACCTTATCTGAAAAAGAGCAGTCATTTATAGACAATGAGGTAGAAACCTTATGCGCCATGCTTGATGAATGGCAAATCCATCATCATGACAAAGATCTGTCACCTGAAGCGTGGCAGTATATTAAAGACAACGGATTCTTAGGATTAATCATTCCTGAAAGCTATGGCGGGCGTGACTTTAGTCCTTACGCTCAAAGCCGTATTATGAGTAAGATTGCTTCACGCAGCTTAACGGCAGCAGTCACCTGTATGGTCCCTAACTCTTTAGGGCCAGGTGAGCTACTCATGCATTATGGCACAGAAGAACAAAAGCAACGTTGGCTGCCCGGTTTAGCAAAAGGTGAAGAAATTCCCTGCTTTGGTCTGACCGGCCCTGAAGCCGGTTCTGATGCAGGCGCTATCCCTGATACGGGTGTGGTCTGCTACGGCACCTATGAAGGTAAAAAGGTTCTGGGTCTTAATATGACCTTCTCAAAGCGCTGGATTACCCTTGCACCTGTCGCTACCGTCATTGGTTTAGCGTTTAAACTACATGATCCAGATGGTCTGTTAGGGGATAAAAATAAAACAGACTATGGTATTACGTGTGCGCTCATTCCTGCCAGCTATAAAGGAGTGAAAACGGGAGAACGTCATAACCCAGGCTCTCCCTTTATGAATGGTACGGTAGTCGGCAAAGATGTGTTTATTCCACTAGACTTCATTATCGGCGGGGTAGAAAACGCGGGTAAAGGCTGGCGTATGTTGATGGAATGCTTGGCTGTCGGTCGTGGTATTTCATTGCCCTCACTATCTACCTCAGCCAGTGAAATGAGCTATCTAACTGTCGGTGCCTTTGCCAAAGTGCGCGAACAGTTCAAAATCCCAGTGGGTAACTTCGAAGGGGTGCAAGATGCCAGTAGCAGCATCGCAAGCAATGCCTATATGCTTGAAGCTTTTCGCCACTTAGTAACCTGCGGTCTTAATGAAGGGGGTACTCCCTCTGTCATGACGGCCATGGCAAAATATTATGCCACTGAAACCATGCGTAAAGTGGTGAATGACGGTATGGATATCGTGGGTGGCCGTGCCATTCAGATGGGACCTCGTAACTTCCTTGCCCTGCCTTATCAAGCGATACCAGTATCAATTACCGTTGAAGGGGCCAACATTTTAACCCGCTCACTAATGATATTTGGTCAAGGGGCGATGCGTTGTCATCCTTACTTATTTGATGAGTTGCAACTATTACAGAGCGACAATAAAAAAGACGCGCAAAAACAATTTGACGATATGTTCTTTAAGCACCTTGGCTATACCTTTAACCGTGGGGCGAAGTCATTTGTCGCAGGTTACTTTGGCGGAAGTGGTAAAGCGCCTAATTTCGCGGACAGTTTTACTCGTCCTTATTACAAAAAGATCAACCGTTTGAGTGCAAACTTCGCCCTAACCGCAGACATGGCGCTTGGTATCCTTGCAGGCGATTTAAAACGTAAAGAATTGCTATCGGGGCGATTGGCTGATATTCATGCCCACTTATTTATAATGACTGCCCTATTGAAATTCTATGAGCAAGGCACTCAGTCTAAGTCAGAACAGCTACACGCCCGTTTGGCGCTGGAGAACTGCTTATTCACTATTCAAGAAGCCTTCTTTGATTTCTTTGCCAACTTCCCAAATCGTCTGGCAGCAGGATTGGTGAAATTTGTCTGTTTCCCAGGCGGCACGTTTACGACCAAACCAAGTGATGCCTTGAAGCGTGAAGTCGGGGAGCTCATCATGGTCGATGGCGCAGAAAATCCATTTCGCGAACAGCTTAAGACACTGACTTATTATACGCGTGACCCAGAAAATAATATTGGTCGTATTGAAAATGCCTTCCAAATGCTTCGTGACGTCGAGCCATTATGGAAAAAATTCAAAAAAGCGGAGCATAAAGGTAACTTTGTGGGTCTAACCTTTGAGGATCATGTCCTGACTGCCTTAAAAGATGGGGTGATTACCGAAGAAGAGTCTGAAAAGCTCATTGAATACAATGCTGTACGCTTTGACGCGCTCCTCACTGACGTGTTTGATGAACACTTAGAGCATGCGCTACCTCGTCCCAATCCACATACCTTAGAGAATGCAGCTGAAAACTTAACCCCCTATGTTATTGAAAAGATTGAAAATGACATGGAATCAGCCGCTCAATCAAACCAGCATAACTCTGAAAAATTTGGCACATCTCAAGGGGCTAGCCCTATCGAAGAAGAAACAGGAGATAACAATAGTGCCCACGGTTACGAGCAGGATGGAGATGTTGAAATGGTGTCTGAGCAAGAAAGCTTGAATGAGAAAGTCGATCAGACTGACTTTAACGAGAGGGACACATCGGATACTTATCAAGACGACCCTCGCATCCGCGATGCTGAAATGACGTTAGAGGAGCGTATGGCGCGCAATCACCGTCATGATGAACTGCAAAAACGTCGTAAAGATTCTGACTATAAGTAAATGATAGAAATAGCATCTTGATTTCAATAGTAGATTTTTTTAAACCGTGCCCAGTGCACGGTTTTTCTATCCCTTTTTCTATCCCTTTTTTTATCCCTTTTTTCATCAATTTTTCCATTACTATTTCATCAGTCTAACGCTGTTTTTACTTAAATTATCTATAGTCTATAGCACCATATTGTCTGTCATTACTGTTATCACGCCCTATACATTATTTTGCGTCAATAAATTACCTCTATTCTTATTGACTGACTTTATTGACTAACCTTATTGACTGAAGACTTATGTAAAATAAGAAGAGTTAGCTGCTGGGCTAAAAGCACCAGCGTAAAGTGAATTTCAATTAGTTAAGAGCAGGGTAGACAAGGTATCCTATGTCAAAAGTTAACAAGCCAATAGGTAAGCGACCACACGGCAAAGGGGTCTCGTCTCCTAAACCGAAGGGCTTTTTTGGTCGAATAGCATCACTAATAAACGCCTTACTTAAATTTGCCCTGTCCATCATCATAATAGGGGCTGTCATCGGCGTCCTATTATATGGTGTGCTACCTTACGCCACACAGACGGATAGCCCGGCTAAAAACTATCTAACCCACTCCTATAAGATAGCTAAGCTTTTGCAACAAGACCCACCTCAGCCCGATAGCTTACCCAATCCCATTCTCGGTGCTCATTTGACAGACACCTGGGGCGCTGCCCGTAGCGGCGGTCGTACGCATGAAGGTATTGATATATTTGCGGAGCGAGGCACGCCTATCCATAGCACAACGCCCGGTGTGGTACGAAAAGTCGGTGAAAATCAGCTAGGTGGTAATGTGGTCACTATCGTTGGGCCAGGCGGTGTGGGACACTATTACGCCCATTTAGAGCGCTTTGCAGATATTGCAGAGGGCGACTGGGTCGAGGCTGGTACGGTGATTGGCTATGTGGGTGACAGTGGTAATGCCAAAGGTACGCCGCCACATGTCCATTACGGTATATACACCAAATCAGGAGCGGTAAACCCCTACCCCTTATTGGTAAAACAAAACTAGCGGCATACACTACCTTGTTGGCTCTAGTAACGAACAACGCTGTAGTACTTTGGTTTTTGACCACTGCCCCTTTTAAACAGACAGACAGACAAGCAGATAGTCGTCCAAAACGGGCTGGGCTCCATGTCATGCGGCTGTTTTTAAAAGGGTCTGCTTATAAAGGACTGCTTCTAAAGGATTACTTCTAAAACGGCTATTTTAAAAGGGCTACTTTTCTGCATCAGACTTTAGTGGCGGGGCATCACGGCCCAACGTCGATAAATAAGCAATGATATCCTGTCTGTCCTGAGCATTGGGCATAGGATCTGAGAGCATACGTGTGTCCGGTAATACCACCTCAGGGTCTGCAATATATTTATCTAACGTCTCTGCATCCCACACCCAATGGGCATTATCCAACCCCTCACTGTAGTTATAATCCTCAAGCTCAGCAGACGGCGCCATATAGACACCAACAAGTTGCGGGCCTTTTTTATTACTTCCAGGCTTTAAGGTATGACACTGCTCACAGTTGTCCTCATACAGTATTTTTCCGCGTTGAGCATCGCCATTTTCATAAACGGGTGCGGTCACTTGAGCGCGATAATCAGGGGGCTTAGGCGTACAACCCGTGCTCACAATTGTTAACGCCGCACTAAAGATCATCCAGATTTTAGCGTCAGTTAGGGGTAATAAGCGCTTTTGATTTGTTTTAGACTTAGGGTTTATCTTAGACTTAAAAACAGCTAAAGACGACATGGTTATCTCACTTTGCAAGGGTTTATCACGCTATTTTAGAGGGTTGGCGTTTCAAGATCTGATTGAAAAGCATACAAATCAACTGGGGTTTTAAAGGGTTTATGCGGTAGCTCTTGTACCAGTTTTGGCATTAAATATCCGGGTAATTGGGCGAGCATTTTCCAGTATAATGCCACTGCTTTTTGCTGCGGCATATCAAAATGGGCAGCCCCAGCTACTTTATCTAAGACATGTAAGTAATAGGGCAATACCCCTGCCTCGAACAAACGCTCGCTTAGATTGACTTGCGCCTCAAGGGTGTCATTAACGCCCGTCAATAACACCGCCTGATTCAGCAAAGTAATGCCATGCTGTCTTGCCTTTTGCAGAAACGTTGCGGTATGCGCATCTATTTCATTGGCATGATTGCTGTGCACCACCATCACAATACGGCAACGACTGGCCTGCAACCGCTGCAATAACGCCTCATCCAAACGCTCTGGAATCACTATCGGCAATCGGGTATGCAGTCGAATGGTGCTAATCTGCGACAACGCCTCTAACATATCTAACCATATAAACAAACGACGGTTTGAGACACTTAGCGGATCCCCACCACTGAGAATGACCTCACGAATGTCAGGATGCGCACTAATATAATCTTCAATAAGCGCCAACTGATCTGACTTTGGCAAATTGCCTTGATAGTCAAAGTGTTGTCTAAAGCAATATCGACAATGAATGGCGCACGCTCCCGTCACTGTCAGCAATACCCTTGAATGGTATTTGTGCAACAGTCCTTTTATCGGATTATGGTGCTCTTCGGCCAAAGGATCTGCCACATAACCACTCACCGCAATCTGCTCTACCTTGTCTGGTAGGACTTGCTTAAGTAACGGGTCATTGGCATCGCCTTTATGCATTTTTGCCACAAAGTCTTTTGGCACACGCAAACTGAAGTCTTTAGGCACATATAACGAAGGTTTTATGTGACTTAACTCTAAAATAGCTAGCAACTCATCAATATCTGTAATAACATCTGCAAACTTGGATTGCCATGTCAACTCGCCACTCACAACACCCTTCATAGATCGCTTATCATAAGCACTCGACTGCGATGTCGATGACGACTTAGATTGTCGAGTATCGACTGATGTAAAAGGGATTTGCCTATTTTTTTGTTGGGGTAAATGGTTTATCATAGGGCCTATTATATTTGTTCAATATGGTATATGTGATTTTTTATCATTCATTTTAAAGTATTTATTTGCAACGTATCAGGAGCACTATTGTGGCAAGTTTTTCAACCAACGAATTTAAAGCCGGTCTTAAAGTTATGTATGATGGGCATCCATGCGCCATTATTGATAACGAGTTTGTGAAGCCAGGCAAAGGCCAAGCTTTTAACCGTGTCAAACTACGTAACTTGCGCACTGGTAAAGTCTTAGAACAAACCTTCAAATCAGGGGAAAGCTTAGAAGGCGCCGATGTCATCGATACCGAAATGAACTACCTTTATAGCGACGGTGAGTTTTGGCACTTCATGCACCCTGAGACCTTTGAGCAACTGCAAGCCGATGCTAATGCAATGGAAGATGCGAAGCAATGGTTAAAAGAGAATAGTAACGATTTATGTACCATTACTCTATTTAATGGTGTGCCATTATCGGTTACTGCACCGAACTTTGTTGAGCTGGAAATTGTTGAAACCGATCCTGGTGTTCGCGGTGATACCTCAGGTGGCGGCGGCAAGCCAGCTCGTTTAGAAACAGGCGCTGTGGTTCGTGTGCCGTTATTTGTGCAACAAAACGAAGTCGTGCGTGTCGACACCCGTACCGGTGAATATCAAACGCGCGTGAGCAACTAGTTTAATGTCTTTATGCTCTTAGAAATCTAGACGCGCATGTCATACTCTATTGTGACGCCAGTCTCCTATGCCTTGTGACCTTTGGGTGGCTATTATACACCTGATAACGGTCTCATAAAGCTTATGGGGCTGGCTTTTTTTATTTTAAACACAAATTTTGACGCAAATGGCGACTTAGATGATGTAGCTCCTCCCGCTTTCCACTTGTATCTGCAAGGCTGACCCGTGGTGCGGGATAAGGCTTAGCCGGTCTCTTGCTTCGCGTAGCCCTGCTAAGACCTACCCCTTACAACACGTCCAGACTTGCAGGATACCGCTACAATCGGGGCTAAACCGCACCTCCTTTAAACACCCTGTAAACCGTTGAGAGCTCGCCTCTGTATCAATAACTCTATCAATGACTCTATCATTCACTCTATAATCGACAGTTACATAAGCAATATTTAAACCCCTCGCCCGCTTGTTTACACTTAAAGACTAGGGTCTGTTGAACCAAGTAGTGAGTTAAGGTCAAAATAGCCCATGATGGTGTGTATAGCACCTCTTAAACGTGGTTTATCGCTAAGATCGTACTATTAAACTCGAGCCATAAAAAAACTTCTTTGATTCCCACTAAATATAAGTTACCCCTACTATGTCCTATCCCATACTGCTACTGATTATCAGCTTAATTGTCATCGTGCCGACGGTATTCGTGGTTAAGGGCAAGTCAAAGCAAAAGCTGTTGACTAACAAAAATCGAGATCAAAAATACATAGGCAATGCCTCTAATCGAGGTACTTCAAAGCCCTCAGGCGGCTCAGATGGCTCAGGTCGAGCCACCGCTGAGCAGTTGCAGATTGCCAATACTATTTCTCACTATCGCAACCACCCCAGTTTACCCATTAGCTTCCGCCAACTGCTCGCAAAGATTCATGCCCAATACCAAACCCTAAATACCGTCAAACTAGCACCAGACCAACGCTTTGCTGTCGATAAGCTCGCTGGCACACGTTTGACCGAGATACTTGAAGACTACTTAGCCCTCGATAAAGACTATGCTGAAACCAGCATCATTGACCCGCAAAATAACTTAACCAGTCAAGACTTAACCTATGGTCAGCTTACCTCAATGCTTGAATTTATGCAGCGCGTACAAGATGACGGACAAGCCCAAGTGGCGAGTAATATCTTAGCCAATCGCAGTTATTTACAATCTGTGTATGGTGAGTTCCATCAGTCGGATGAGTCAAATACTAGCTTGCAGGGACTCAAAGCTCCTGAGCAAGATGCTTTAGAGTTGCTTGAACGACCCACCTCTGAGGTTTTGATTGAACGGGGACGAGATTATTTGGCAGACTGTGATAATCTTGCACCAAATGATCTGGCTTTAACCCAATATGCGTCTTTGTTGGGCGATGATCTATTGACCCAACTGGGCACGCTTACCCACACTGCTGAGCAAACCCTTATCTATAACGAGGCACTCCTTGCAAATGATCAAGCGTTACCTGCCTTTGATAGGATTATCGCATCGGCTATACCAGACTTGCTGCGTCAAACAGTCGCTGATCATATAAAACATACCGAGAATGGCTCTGACAATGAGAAAAATCAACTTTCAGACACGGAGCACACCCTCATTACCCAAAAAATTGCACGTATTCAGCAGCTGTTAGAGGACTGTTTAAAGCGTCTAGAAAAAGTCGCCGACCAACAATATCAAACGGGCAGCCCTGCCGCAGATCTAAAAAGCTTACAAAATACCCTGAAGAGCAAACACTCTCAGGCGCAGTATTTATTGGACAGTGGGTTTTTTAAGTTATAGAGTGTCGTTTAAATATAGAGTGTCGTGACATGATTGAGTATGGTTTATATTAGGATCTAGCATGGCTTATTATCAGACAACGTTGGTATTACCCGTCCATTCTCGAGGCGTGCATATTATTACGCCCCTTATTAATGAAGCTATATCAGACTTATTGTCTCCTGAGGGTACTCAAGGCAATGATAATATCGGCATGGTGCATTTATTTTTGCAACATACCTCAGCGAGTCTGACTATTAATGAAAATACGGATCCCGATGTGCGTTTAGACACTGAGGATTGGCTTAACAAGATGGCACCGGAAAATCAGCCTGACTATCGTCATACGTTAGAAGGTGATGATGACTTGCCTGCTCACTTTAAGAGCATGCTACTTGGGGTGAGTTTAAATATCCCACTAGTCGACGGTAAACTGGGTCTAGGTATGTGGCAAGGGGTCTACTTATGTGAACATCGCAATCATGCAGGTCACCGTAGTTTGGTTATCACCGTCCATACTTAGCAAGATTTCATTAACAGTGCGCTTTCAAGCTTTCTAAAAAGCAGCAAGTCAGTTAAAGTCTTGCCAAAAAACAATAAAAATTAAATCGTCACTCAATCAAATATTGGACGTTAATCAGATTTTAAATTAAACCTAAATATAATTGAAAATGAGAACTTTATGTTAAACAACCACCGAACAAATCTTGTGTCGTTTAAATCCAAGAGCCTATCGAAGTCTAAATCTAATATCGTTGTTAGCACAGTTTTATTTGCATCGATAGCGCTTAGTATTACAGCCTGTCAAAAATCTGAAGACAGCGAGACGCCAGAAGTTGAAACGTCTTCACAAGCTGAGGCTACTACCAACTCAATCAATACGATGACAGATACAAGCGATGGCGCTATCGTTGACAATTCAGAATCTATTGACAGTCAGCTGACATCACCACAAGCTAATGAGCCAACAGATTACCAAGGCCTTGAACCATTACCGCCGATTGAGACGATCACCGAAAGTTCAACTGGCAATTCAGCAGCTAATGGATCAGTCTATCAACTAACAGACCCATCAGAGATTAAAGCTCAATCGAATAACAGTGCAGTTGCCCCGTCTCAGCCCTATCAGTCGAATACTTCTAGTCCGAGTAGCAAGAAACCTACCGCACCCCGCAGTGAAACCCAAGTGACTGAAGTTGAATATAAAGACGAAGCGGGACGCAGTATCCATGTCACCTTTCAAACGTCGGCAACGTCAGTATTACAAGCGAACTTAAGAATGCCGTCAGGCAAGAGTCTATTACTCGTCGCGCCACCAGGACAAGGTAACAATCCTACCTACCGCTCAGCAGATGGTAGTGTCGAACTGGTGACGCATGCAGGCGGCAAGAAAATCGACTTTATTTTTGAAGGTCAGTCGATTAACATGACAGCGGTCAGTGCCGATGCCGAAGTCATCAAACCTAAGAAATAAGTAAGGTTAAAAAGCGACTAAAGTTAAGAAGTGTGTAAAGCCAAACACAGAATGAATTCTAAAAAAACCTTACTCTCAATTCTCAAATCCTAACGTAGGCTGTGGCTTTAGCCCAGCATTTTAGATGAAAGGTCTTGATTTGCTGGGCTAAAAGCACCAGCCTACAATGAGTTTTAATACGTTGAGAACGAGGTATTATATACAATGTGGTTAACAAGCAGTATAGAGTCATGCACTAAACGCTATGATGACCTACGTCTTGTAGAAGGCTGAGTTTGTCCAAATCTAGAATTAACCTTAGAAGAAACCAAGTCCAAACACAACAAATCAAACGCTCAATCAGTAGGTTGAATGAGCTTTACCGAGCCTAAAACGGTTAGGGTATAGAAAAAGTATTAACCTTTTAAAGCGACCCAAATACAGCTTAAAGCAATCACCACAAACAAATAACGACCTACCCAGACATTGGCTAGAAATGCTTTAAAACATAACATAGGCTCACGAGTTGCACAGGCTTTATTCTGCTGAGCAAACAGTATGGCTATAAGTCCTAACGCATAGACAGGGATAAGACCCAATATCGTCTGAGCGAAGTAATGATACAGCACCACGCCCATCAGTAACAAAAAGGCCGTCTGCAATAGTGAAATAATAAGCACATCAAAGCGTCCGAACAAAATCGCAGTCGACTTCACCCCGATCTTAAGGTCATCATCGCGATCCGCCATCGCATATTGGGTATCATAGGCAATAGTCCAGCACATATAGGCCGCAAATAACAACCAACACCATCGATCAGGCGCGCCTTGTACCGCCACATACGCCATCGGTATCGCCCAACCAAACGCCGCTGCTAAAAACACTTGCGGCAGATGGGTAAAGCGCTTCATAAAAGGGTAAATAAAGGCCAATGCGACGGCGCCCAAAGACCAGTAGAATACCTTTAATGGTAACCAGAACAATAAACTGGCACTAATCAATGACAAGACTAAGAAGGCAGCGACAGCTTCAACACCTGACAATCGTCCATCTGCCAATGGTCGCCCTTTGGTGCGAGCGACCGAACCATCCACCTTTCTATCGGCAAAGTCATTAATAGCACACCCTGCTGCACGCATCAAAATAGCACCTAGCGCAAAGATAACTAGCAATGACCATGTTGGTAGCAGTGCAAGTGAGGCCTGTGCCATATCATTTGCCATGTCGGTTGCCATGTTATTTGACACGTCATTTGTTAAAGACTGCCCTGCCCCAAAAGAGGCTAAAAAAACCGCCCACAAGGTTGGCCAAAGCAACAGCTCTATACCGACTGGCTTATCAAAGCGGGTCAGGTGAATATAGGCTTGTAGCTTATTTTGAAAGGTTGATTGAGTTTGAGTCATAGTGCGCCAACAGGGTTAGTCCATTAATAAATAGCTGTATTGCTTAAGCAACCTAATTAAAAAATAAGTTAAAAACTGAGGTAAGTATCCGAATTAAAAACTGTGTTAGGTAGCTGAGTCAAATTACTGATTAACTATGCTCTATTGTACCCCAATTAGTCAGTTCCTAAAAAACAGTACTCTATGAATAAGGTCTAGGTGCTATAGTTTGTCGTTAATAATTCAATCAACTGCTGTGGCGTTTCAACTTGATAAGTGGGATTCTCATCGGCCAATACACTGCCTGCTGCCGCGCCATAATTGACAGCGATAGACGTCATACCTATAGCATTCGCCATCTGAATGTCATGAATACTGTCGCCAATAAACACGGCATCGTCAATATCTTGACCGGTTTCCTTTAGGATATCGAGTAGCATTTGCGGATTGGGCTTTGAGCCAGATTCATCTGCACAGCGGCTAGTGACAAAATAATGACGGCTATTGGCATAATCCATCACTCTGTCTAAGCCCGCGCGTTTTTTCCCCGTTGCCACTGCCAGCTTTTTACCCTGAGACTGCAACAGCTGGAGCATATCTTCTATACCCTCAAAAAACTGCGAATGTGGCTGGTTTGGCTCCGTACTCGCCTTAATATAAAAGTCGGCATAGCTTTGCTGAATCGCAGCGTGCTGCTCATCTGTAGCCTGCGGGTACAACATATGTATGCCTCGGATAAGACTTAGTCCGATGATAGATTTTACCGCCTCATCTGTGGTTTTAAAGCCATGCGCCTCGCCAGCGACGTGCATGGCTTTTATAATGAGACCTATTGAATCCATCAACGTCCCATCCCAATCAAAAATAATTAAAGACTTGGTGCTTAATGGATGCGCAGAGTGTTTTTTATTATCGTTTATAATGGTATTGAGTTTTGCTTGAGAAGTCATATTACTCATTTCTAATTTAAATTACTTAGGTAATGCTAAGGTTTGTTAGCTTAACTGTCTAAATGTACATCACTGGGAATAATATCCTGCATGTCATCTGGCACAGGCGCAATCATGGTCTCATACTCAGGAATATCAAGCTTCCAGGCATGCAAACATAAACGACGCACCCCTGATTGATCTTGCGGATTATACTTATCATCACCCAAGAGTGGATGACCTAAATATGCGAGATGCACACGAATTTGATGAGTACGTCCCGTTAATGGCATCGCCTCAATGAGACTGACCGGCTCACCGTTAATATCAAATCTTGCTAACACATGGCAGAGCGTTTGGCTTGGCTTAGCGTCTTGACTGCTTTTATCGACTCTGACTCGTCGCTCTCCACTGGCTAAGGTATAGCGCAGTAATGGCACGTCAATTTTAATCTCATTTAAAGTAGGTTGTCCTTTTACAAGACAAAGATAATGCTTTTGGATGGTTTTTTCACGCAAATGCTCTTGCAATACTTTTAAAGCAGAGCGCTTTTTGGAGATCATTAATAGACCTGAGGTATCTCGGTCAATACGATGCACCAGCTCGAGGTATTTTTTATTGGTGACGTCACGCATGGCCTCAATCACCCCGAAGTCGATACCACTACCGCCATGAACCGCCATGCCTGAGGGTTTATTTAGGACAATGAGCCCATCATCTTCATAGATGACCCGCTCCAGTAAGCTATTGGCAAAGCTGTCACTAATGACAGGTTTTTCACGGGTAGCCAAGCGCACAGGGGCAATACGAACCACATCGCCACGCTCAAGATTGTCATAAGGCTTACAGCGTTTATTATTAATGCGCACTTCATCAGAGCGAATCATTTTGTAAATATGGGCTCGCGGCATACCCTTGAGTCGGGCTAATAAAAAGTTATCGACACGCTGACCATGTTGATTGCGCGTCACCTCAAGGTGATTGACTTGCGAGAAGTCTTTAATATCCTCATCCGCACTTTGGGGTCGGGCTTTGGTAGAATGGCGTCTTACTTGGGTGGGTTCAGCACCCACACTGCTCATTAGACCCTCAAGGTCTTGCTCTATCTTCTCGTCTCTATTACTCATTTTCTCTACATCATTCTTAGGGTTATGGTGATTTTTTGACATATTTTGTTAGGCGTTTGGCAAAAGATTTGGTATAGTCTAACACGTTGACTTTATGTCTCGTGTATTGTTATACCTTTTATAAAATCAACTTAACACTATTAATCTTGCCAAACCTACTATTTGTGGTGTTTGTCAATATTTTACCCGTTATGTTAATTTTTAAATTTAACAATGCGAGTGAAAGCTCAGTTGTTGCATACGCTGATAACAATACCCATAGCATTATTAATTACCTAAATTTAGTCACTATTTAGTCACTTAGAGCCGTCTATTTACACAGACATCTAACGTTTTTAAGTTTACTCCTAGAAACGCTAATAAGAGTTACGCTAATAATAGTTACACTAATAGTAGGGACACTAATAATAACAACACTATTAAAGTCAGCCCACAACATAATTTTTTAAACAACTAAATTTTGGGTTTGCGGTTTTAGTAGCCAAACGCTATTAAATTTGCCTCTTTGTTTTAACACCTTGGCGCCCCAACCCCCATTTAACTTTAACATGTGCACAATGCTTTACTGTCTTAGGATAACAATAGAAGGGGGTCAGTGATCCCCACTATTAAAAAGCCCAGTTGATCTTACAACGTCGCTTCTAGACTTATTGACTCTACCAGCAACCTTACAACTTGCGTTAGACATCAAGCCTAGGCTACCGTTTAACATCAACTGCGAATAAGCATGATAATAAGAGACGACACGGTACTAATGAGGCGGTCAAATAACCTTAATAAAACACATTATAAATTGCGTTTTGTCATCATAAAATAAGCTGTTATTTGCCAAGTACGCCCCGCCTACTTAGTCCACAATTTAAAACGAGATAAAACTTTAACCTTTAAAATTAAGTTTACCTCATTTACCCAGATACTATTACCGTTATTAGTTTTGCGGATAATATTATTGATATAAAAGAGTCTTTCAATGGATCACAGACGTTATGCCACTGATTATCATCATTCGCTAACGATTGTACAAGACCATAAGCATAGAAGGGTGACCTTACAACTTACCTAACTATCTATCAAACTATCGATAATGACTTTATTATTAGTAATAATTAACCCTAAAAAAATACTACATAGCGATAAAAATACTGGCTAACATGACTATAAACTGGCAACCTTAAACATTTATATAACGTAAGCATTCACGTAACAGCGACAGTGACTTAAAAAGTGGCTGGAAACTAACACAAAATACTCATGACATATGTTTAAAATGTGATAGGAGTCATTTTGGAATAATCTAAGGACCTACAGCCTTAGCCTAATACCAAAAGCATATCACCAAAAGTTGCAAACTTAATTTCAACAGGCAAATGCAGATACTGCACTACCCTGCCCATAGTCTAAAAGCAATCAGTTATAGTATGATACTCATACGCTTTTAATGTTTAGTTTTAACCGTTTTACCTTCAGTCTCTTAATTATGAAATGTCTGTCTAGTCACCGTTTTATCGGTAAAAGCAGTCATTTCCCAGAGCACAAATATATCAGCGCTCTGTCTTGCCAAGCTTTACTCCCCCTGTAATAGCCATTGTGTGTCATGACCTAAACTAGGACACAGCAATGAAACGCATACTTATTAACGCTACTCACAACGAAGAAGTTCGTGTTGCACTTTGTAAAGGCAACCATCTTTATGACTTCGACCTTGAAAACCGCACTCGCGAACAGAAAAAAGCCAATATTTATAAAGGTCATGTCACCCGTGTCGAACCTTCATTAGAAGCGGTATTTGTAGAATATGGCTCAAAACGTCAAGGCTTTCTACCCATTCGTGAAATCGCCAGTGAATACCTATCTGGCAATCCTCGTGAAGAAAATATTCGCAAACTGATTAAAGAAGGTGACGAGCTCATCGTCCAAGTTGAAAAAGAAGAGCGCGGTAATAAAGGCGCTGCGCTGTCAACTTATGTCTCTTTAGCAGGCCGCTATTTAGTATTGATGCCAAACAACCCTAAAGGGGGCGGCATTTCTCGTCAAATCTCAGGTAAATTACGTGAAGACATGAAGCGCATGCTAGGTGAGCTTAACTTACCGAAAGGCATGAGTGTCATCGTACGTACTGCGGGTATCGGAAAAACACAAGATGATCTGCAACATGATCTTAATCATTTGCTCAATATTTGGAATGCCATCCAAGATCAAAACAAAAAATACGCCTCACCACGCTTAGTCCACCAAGAAGCGGGCGTTGTCACGCGCGCGGTGCGTGACTATCTGCGCGATGACATCGCTGAAATTTGGATAGACAATGAAGAAGCCTTTATTGAGGCCGAAACCTTTATAAAAGCGGTTATGCCGACTCAAATTGATAAGCTACGTAAATACACCGACTTTGAGCCGATGTTTTCAAGCTTTAATGTCGAGCGTCAAATCGAAACCGCGTATCAACGCGAAGTACGCCTGCCCTCAGGTGGCTCCATTGTGATCGATCAAACTGAAGCCTTAGTATCAATTGATATCAACTCAGCCAAATCGACCAAAGGTGCTGATGTTGCAGAAACTGCCTACAATACTAATCTTGAAGCAGCAGATGAGATTGCCCGTCAATTGCGCCTACGTGATATGGGTGGGTTGATCGTTATCGACTTCATTGATATGAACGATAACAAACACCAAAAAGAGGTGGAAAAACGCTTAGTTGAAGCCACTAAATATGACCGCGCACGCGTCCAGTTTGGTGAGATTTCACGCTTTGGCCTAATGGAGATGAGTCGTCAGCGTCTGCGTCCATCGCTTGAAGAGTCGACAGGCTATATTTGCCCCCGCTGTCATGGTAACGGTATGATTCGTGACCTACGCTCTTTGTCATTGTCCATTATGCGTCAAATTGAGCAGACTGCCCTAAAAGAGCGTCATGGTGAGGTACAGGCCGAAGTACCTACTGATGTCGCTGCCTTCTTGCTTAATGAAAAACGCGAAAGCATTGTATATTTGGAGCAAGATAGTGGTACTCGCATCACTATTTTACCGCATGCCCATTTAGAGTCGCCTAATTTCAACCTTCATTTTAACCATCAAGGGTTTGCGCCTGCCAGCTACGAGCGGGTGACTGATACTCAGCTACAAGAAACCAGTGGCCTAGGTTATGATGTTGATTGGCAAACAGCGGAGTCTGAACGTCCAGAACAACAGCCTACCCGTCAGCCGCGTCAACAAGAGTCTACTTCGAAAAATAAGTCTACCTCTGATCAAAAGTCTATCGATAATACGGGCGCTGTTGCCAACCCAACGCTACCCCCTGCAAGCGTTACCGCTGCGCCGCCTAATCAAGCACAAGTGACGCAGTCCAAACCTGCTGCGGTTGCTTGGCTATCTAATCTATTCGCCCCAACGCCTGAAGCACAAATGTCAGCGACGGTAAGCAGTGCCGAGGCCGCTCAGGCTATCGAAGCTATTGTAAATACTGGCGCTCAAAGCCGTGGGGCATTTGGTCATGTCGCTGCTGCTGCACCACAAGCTAAGGTAGCGAGTGACTCAGAGACTGGTGGTACCCGTGAAGAAGACAGTCGCAATGACAGCTCTGATATCCAAAAAGACAAAGAACGTCGTCGGTCACGCAATAACAGAGGTCGCAGTAAAAACGACAAACGTAACGAGCGTAGCAAACCTGATAATCGTCGCCGCTATCAAGATAAAGACGATAAATCTGATGACAATAATGCATCCTCAAGTGCGACGTCACACCAAAAAAACAACGTGGACAGCAACTCGTCTACTCATGGCGCTAATAATGGCTCAGCTGACTTGCCAAAGCGCGAGCCTAATAGCAAACGTGAGTCACGTGGCCCAATAGAGCGCAGTGATAGCAAACAACCTGTTTCAAAGCAGGATCAGAACAAGCACGATCAAAATAAGCAGTCTCAAGATAAATCTGCTAATGGTTCAAACCGTTCTGACAGTCATTCAAAACATGACAATACTAATAAGTCATCGGACAAGTCCAATAACCGTTCACAACATGAACGCAATGTCGATCCGAATGAGGTTAGCTTAAAGGTGACTGAAGCGGAAGTGACACTCAAAGAGCCAGAAGTGGTTCATATCTCGTTAGATGATAATTTACATACTAACAATGACAGTCCAAAACCTGATGCAAAAGCGGATCAGTCAGCTCAATTAGCCTCAGATACTACTAAAAAGTCTGGTAAGCCCGCTAAAGAGGTTGCTGAGCATGGTAATGATAAGACTCAACAACCGGTTAATAGTGAGTCGGATCGTAAAGATCAGCAATCGCACACTATTAAGCTTGATACTGATAATCATGCGTCTGTTAACCGTGAATCATCTGAATCAAAAGTAGATTCTAAAGATTCTGTATCAGCTAAATCAGAACCAGTTCCTAGTGAGACAGCTGATCAGTCATTCACTAAGGGTAATGAGCCAGTGGACAGTCAGCCGGTGACATCAAGGGCGGAGACGACTAAAGGCCGTGATGGCACTCATGACGCTCAAGATAGCAAAGAGACGCCTAATCAACAATCTGAAGAGATCTCTCAGAGTTCAGTAGACGGTGACTCAGAGGGTGAGGTTGCAACCATGAGTTTCGATACAGAGACTCTATTTGCAGATCGTTATGTGGCAGCCAAAAAGTACGGACAAGCGGCTAATGATCCTCGCCTCATCAAAGCGGCTATGCAAAACAAGCTCAGTGAGCGTAGTCAGCGTGCTGAGTCGGTAGCTACTGCTAGTGGGCCGGTTACTACTAAGCCTGTCACCACTGCAATTAGTGGTACAGTGGGTCAGTTTATTCATACCCATCTGGCTCAGCCACGTATGCGACTTGCTAAAGACGGCGTCATAACTTGTTTCTTAGCGGCGTTAAATGCGCATAAAGAAACCTCGGGCAGCCAAGCTAAACCAGTGACCAAGTCCAAGGAAATCAATGTTACTGACAATAAGGTTAGCGCTGAAGACAAAGCTTCATTTGGCTCATTTAGCTTTGTGAACTATGGCTATCAGTCACTGTCGCCAAGCTATCTCGAACGCTTTGCGCAAATGACTTCCCCTGTCGCCGCTCATAACATCGAGCAAGGTAAAACTGACGTGGCGCCGACGCCGATTGGTGCTCGTGCGGCAAATGATCCGCGTGGTCAGCATCCTGACTATACGCCTCCTGCTCAGCAAGAAGCAGTGAAGCAAGAGGCCAAGCGAGATGATCAGCAACGGGCCAGTCACGTGAACCACCAAGAGACCAAGCTTGAATCAGGTGACTCAGAATCTACTGATGCCCAAACACCTCAGGTTGAAACGCAGGCTACTAACGCCTCTCAATCTGCCGCAGAAGCAATGGCGGGCTTGCTTAAGCTGAATGTGGGTGATTTTGTGGCTCAAGTACTAGGACAAGAAGGCAAGGACTTGATTAGTAGCGGTCAAACAGAAGCTGCTTTCTTAAAGGCCCTTCGTCAACCTTACGATAAGCCTGCACCTGTGTCTCAGAATACTAATACTGTTCAATCTGACAATGGTGTAGATGATCGTCAGACTCAGCACGATGAAGAGGCGGTTATCGAACAAAGCCTAGAGCAGCCAGCGACCGCGTTAGTGAGTGAGCCTCATGCTGATGAAGTCAGTGAGCAAAAACTAGAGGAACATTCAGAAAGTCGAGGTGACAGTGACGCGCAGCCAGAAGAGAATCAAGCTCAAGCGTCTCATGCTGAAAGTGATCAGTCTCATGAACAACAGGCTGCTCAAGCTTCTAATAAAACCAGTATTGAGACCTATAAGAGCATGATCGAGACCATCTCTGAGCAACTGTTACCTCAGACAGGTCTATTAAATCTGACATCACCAAAAGTTCCGAAGGCACGTAGTCGTAAGCCGAAAGACGAACAAAAAAAGACGACTCAGTCTAATGACCGCTCAGATAATCACAATCACTCTACCAATGAGGATTAGCTAGAGCGAGTTAATTGGGCGAAAGTTGTTATACTAAATCTAGAAATTAATCTATCGATGAAAGCCAGTGTAAATGCCACATATTAAGTTTAGTGAGCCTGATAAAGATAGGTTATTTTATAGATAAGGTATTAGATATTCTGATATGGTCATAGAACCAAATAAAGATAACTAATAGCGTTTAATTAAAGTTGTTTAAACAAAAGGCCCTTGTAAATTTACAAGGGCCTTTTTTAATCACTTTAGAACGGGACACTTTATTTTAGGGTGAAATACAATGAGTAGTGAATTTTAAAGTGGTTTTTACCATTTCATGTTTAATCCGCAGCATGACGCAGTTTATTAAACACTGTGATTAATGCCAACACAGCCAAACCAACGGCAAATCCAATGACCCCATTGAGCAAGGTAGTTGATACACCCTCAAAGATACCGGTTAAATGCGCAAGATCTTCGACAGCATGATGTAGATGGCTAATACCGTGTACGATAATCCCACCACCGACTAAGAACATCGCAATCGTACCAACTATAGATAGGAACTTCATGAGTTTGGGCGCTGCTGCTAACAAAAACTCACCAAATTTCCTAGTGGCTCGGCTAACATCAGGCTTTTCAATAAGATGCAGGCCGACATCATCAATTTTGACAATACCCGCTACCAAGCCATAGATACCAATTGTCACACCGATCGCGATAATAGTCAGCACGAGACTTTTATCTAATAAACTTGCGGCACTTAACGTTCCCAAGCTAATGACTATAATTTCAGCAGATAGAATAAAATCTGTTCGGATGGCGCCCTTTATTTTCTGTTTTTCCAGCGCCACTAAATCAACTGTCTCATCAACATTTGCTGCCACTCGCGCTTGATGCTCTTCGTCTTCTGGTAGCAGCTTTGGCCAAAACTTATGAATGACTTTTTCTGCCCCTTCATAACATAGAAAAAGCCCACCCATCATCAATAAGGGGGTAATAAGCCAAGGCGCAAAGAAGCTAATGATCAGCGCAGCGGGTACTAATATGAGTTTATTCAAAAATGAGCCTTTCGCTACCGCCCATACTACTGGAAGCTCACGACTGGGTTTGACCCCACTCACCTGCTCGGCGTTTAGTGCTAAATCATCCCCTAACACACCTGCCGTTTTTTTGGCGGCAACTTTGGTCATGACCGATACATCGTCCATGAGTAAGCTAATATCATCGAGTAGCATTAATAGACTACCAGCTGCCATAAAATCTCCTTAGTTAGATAATGATTATTAAAATTTATTACGTATTTAGACTTAGTTTATCTCGTATTCATTTGAAAACCATATGACGATTGTAAGTAAGCCGCTCATTGTTAAGATGCCATTTCTTAGAACGTCATATCCTGACGTTATAGCAGGGTCCTATTTAACATTTATGTTTACATTTATGATTGAACTATGTGACGTTACACAAATATTAGCTATGTATGGATGAACACGCTGTAAGTCGTAAAAAAACTAAAAACTAGGTACAATCATTAAAAGCTTATTATTTATTAGCCTTATTTGATAGTATTGTTAATATGATTTTTAACATCAACCTTCACAGGTTTAACTTTACGCACCCCTTAAGGTCCTTTTATGAAAACGCTTACTCGTCTTAGTTGTCTTAGCTGTCTCAGTTGTCTACAAACTCATAAACCACGCACACAACCTCTATTGCTGGTCAGTAGCATATTGTCTATCGCCATCTTAAGCGGTTGTAGTCAGCAACAAAATGAGGTGATGACTGCTGAACCGGCATCACCCACATTAGAATCTACTAAGGCTGCTGGAGTGGTTGAAAACACCCCATTATTAGTGGTTGCTGATGAAGCAGCGTCTAGCCCAGCCGTCGTGACCAGTGCCCCAATGAGTAAATTGGTGTCGCCCAGTCCAATGTCTGCGCCATTATTGATGGATAGCATCAATAATAATACCGAAAATTATGCCGAAATTGAGCGCAATGCCGTTCATGCGACACAAGAGCAAGCCTTTGCTACTTTGAGCATTGATACCGATACAGGTAGCTATGCCAATGTCCGCCGTTTCCTGAATAATGGAAGCTTACCACCGTCTGATGCCATAAGAGTTGAGGAGCTGATTAATTATTTTAACTATGATTTTAGCTATGCTAAAAAACAAGCGAATGCGCCATTTCTAGTGAGTAGTGAGGTAGTCAAATCCCCTTGGCATCCGACCAATCGTATTGTCAAAGTGGGCATTAAAGCTGAGGACACAGTAGCAAATGGGCAACGCCAACCCCCTGCAAATCTTGTATTTATGGTCGATGTTTCAGGCTCTATGTCGTCTTCTGACAAGCTACCACTGGTCAAATCGAGTTTGAAAATGCTCACTAAACAGCTACGGCCTCAAGATACCATTACCCTAGTCACCTATGCTGGTAATACACAAGTGGCACTGCCCGCTACCTCTGGCAGCCAAACTCAAAAAATACTCAATGCCATTGATACTTTAGATGCCAATGGCTCAACCAATGGAGAGGCCGCTATTAAGCTGGCTTATCAGCAAGCGCAAGAGAGTTTTAAGAAAGAGGGCATTAACCGTATTTTAATGCTGACGGATGGCGACTTTAACGTGGGGGTTTCTGATGTGGATGATATGCTGGATATTATTCGGGACAATAGAGATAAAGGCATCTCATTATCTACATTAGGATTTGGGCAGGGCAACTATAATGATCATATGATGGAACAGGTTGCCGACAATGGGAATGGTAATTATAGCTACATTGACAGCCTAACCGAAGCGAAGAAAGTATTAATAGATGAGATGTCCTCTACCTTTAATACGGTCGCCAAAGACGTTAAGATTCAGTTAGAATTTAACCCTGCTACTGTGTCTGAATGGCGTTTAATTGGCTATGAAAACCGCGTATTGGCCAAAGAAGACTTTAATAATGATCAGGTTGATGCCGGCGAACTTGGTGCTGGAAAATCAGTTATCGCTTTATTTGAGATTACCCCAGTGGGCGAAAAAGGCTTATTAGAGCCGAGTCGTTATCAACAATCCGCGCCGCTTAGCACGTCCAATAAAAGCGAATTGGGCTTTTTAAAGATTCGATATAAAGCGCCAAATGCTAATACCTCAACATTACTATCTTTCCCAATTGCCAATCATGTTAGCCAAGCCTCTGCCGATACCAACTTTGCGATGGCAGTAGCCGGATACGGGCAATTGCTTTCAAAAAGCAAGTATGTGAATGGCCTAACCTATGCGCAAGTCTCCCGTTTGGCAAAATCAGGGGTGAATAGTGAAATGGACACAACGGGTAGCCGTGCTGAATTCATTAAATTAGTTGAATTGGCAGAGATACTCGATTAACCAACTCTGCAGGTTAAGGGTTGTTGTAACAGAACCTAATCGATAATAGAACCTAAATTTGAACCTAAATGCAGTCTAAATGAAGGTTATTTGATATATTAGGGGCTGTATATTGTTTGAGTGTCATGAGTTAACCACTGTCGATATCAAGGTTAACTCATATTCGATCCTAAATTTTATGAGAGTTAAGCGATGCCTAAACCGATTTTTGTTGTACCTTCATTATTCAATTCACCTTTATTGAATTCACCTTTATTGAATTCACCTTTATGCCAGTCGCCTTTATCTCAATCACCCTTTAAAGCTCAAAAAACGAGCTTTTCAACGTCAACCTTAAGCTCCGTTATATTAACGGCTTTGCTTAGTACCACTGTTTTACTATCTGGATGTAATAAAGAAGCCACGCCAGAAGCCAATGATAAGCGTCCGCCTGCCTCTGAAAATCAAAACATACCCGCAGAGGGGACTGACACTATGAATAATCATGACAATACAGATATTAGTAAGAATATAGAGAACATAGAGAACATAGAGAACAATGAAGAGAAAACGGTAGAGCAACAGTTTTCAACTCGAAACCAACCCTTATCAATAGACTGGAACACGGTCGACTCTGGGGAGACAGCCATCGATCCTGCTAGCTTCAACTATCCATTCGGCTTAGACAGCGAGCCTGTCAGAGCTCAAGCAGAGTATTCACACATATCCCCCAAACAAGCCCAGCACAGCTTGACGGTGGGTATGGCCAGCAACGAGCCTTTGGAAAAGATTATTGATCAATTGGGTGACAGCTACCTATCACACTCTTACTCCGAAAGTGACGCTAAGCTTACAGTGTACACCACGCCTAATGTTACCCCTAGTACTCATAACTACGTCATTTCTCATGAATTTGCAAAGGGTTTGACCTTACCTATTGAGGTAACACACGGGTCTGAACAGGCCTCATCGAGTGCTCATAAATAGAAAAATTATGCTCCCGAACCTAGAAAAAAATCCATACTTAGAACCTGTTGCTTTCCACTATATCATCTATAAGTATGGTGCTCTACACGGCGGCAATGACGATCATTTCTACCAGTAGCTCAGGACGTGCTAACGCTGACTCGCCACAAGCACGTGCTGGAGGTGCCACATCACTAAACCACTCATCCCATACCGCATTCATTGCGTCAAAATCAGCCATGTCTTTTAGCCAAACGGTTACTGATAACATTTTTGACTTGTCGCTACCCACCTCTTCTAATAATGCCTTAATTTTCTCAAGACAGGTCAAGGTTTGATCAGAAATATCATCTTCGGCATTGCCCACTTGTCCGCATAAATAAATCGTCTCATTGTGGATGACAATCTTGCTCATACGTTGGTTGCTATGTAACTTTTGCATGAATCTTTCCTTGTTAATTGTTTTGTGTGTTAAGCCGTTTATAATTAATGTATTACCATAATTTTCTAGCACTTCTTTCAATTGGCTAGAATCTTATTCAGAATCTCAAGATTTGATCCATAACCTTGCCTAATTAGCAAAGCGTTCAACACTAAACGGTGCTGGATCGATATACAACGGTTTATTATGAATCATCTCTTCGATCAACCGTCCTGTCGCAGGCCCTAAAGTAAATCCTTGATGCGCATGACCAAAGGCAAACCATAAGTTATTATGATGAGTAGCAGGACCGATAACAGGCTTCATATCGGCAATACAGGGTCGAGAGCCGTGCCATGCTTCAGATTCCACCGCATCTTTGATGGGTATGACCTTCTTAGCGACCTTAAGCACCGCTTCAAGCTGAGTGGTATCCTTTGGCGCATTCATCAATGTCATCTCCGCCCCAGTGGTAATACGAATACCTTGTTCCATTGGCCCCATAATAAAGCCTTTTTCTGCGTCATATAAGCTATGTCCAATTCTATTTTCTGGATTCACTTTAAAATGTTGGTGATAACCTCGCATTGGAAATAGCGGAATTTTATAGCCTAAAGGCGCGGTAAATTGAGTCGACCAAGGGCCTGCAGCGATGACCACATGAGTGCTATTAAAAGTTTGGGTGTCTACGCCTGAGTCAGTATGAATCTCAACCTCTACCTGCCAGCTTCCATCGTCTGCTTGTTTAAGATCGGTTACCGTAGCCTGCTTGATCGTACCATTTAATGCCTCAAAGCTTTTGGCATAGGTTTTCACTAATCGACTTGGGTTCTTTATCTGCCAAGTATTCTGCCAGTGAATACCACCAATAAAGTCAGAAAAGTTAACATTAGGCTCTGCTTGTTTCAACTCATCGACGCTCACGACTTTAAACTGAACCCCTTTTTGTTGCGCCCGCTTTGCCTTTATCAGCGCTTCATCCAACTTATATTGGTGGCGGTATAACTCAAAAAACCCATCTTTGCGTACCAGCTCGCCGGCGCCTGACGCTTCGATCATCACGCCGTGCTCATTGGTACAATGGGCAATCAAGGTCGCCCACTCGTCTTCGATTTTAGTCAGTTTGCTTTTCGCAGAGCTAGTCCAGTATCGATACAATGCACTTTGATAATTGAAAATAGCAGACCAGTGGTATCGAATATCAGTACTTTTATTCGGCAGTACTCTAACTATTTCACCCAGTTGTCTTGGAAACGCTTTCGGAAATACCGCTTCTCGCTGTATCAATCCCGCATTGCCATAGGAGGTTTCTTCACCGGGTGCTTTTTTATCTAACAGTAACACTTCAGAATTATTTTTTTGTAGATGCCATGCAATGGATGTGCCTACCATTCCTGAACCAATCACAATAACGTCATATTGCATAAAATATCCTTTTTTATTCATTGAAACAAATCATCACCTTAGGGTCTGTTTGCCATTAACTTTTAAGGCATTTAATGCTTTATGATAACGCTATTTTAAGCGGACGGGTGTATTAAATTTATTGAATTAAAGTCCTTTGAGATCGATAGCGTCATTTTGCATATGAGTAGCTGTCTACTTAGCGATTTACGTCTTTGAGAACGAATGTAGAAAGTGATGACAATAAACTGATCTATGAAGCGTATGCCTTTAATCGGTTACGCTTTGACTTTGCACGAACGCTAAAGAATAGAGCGGTTTAGCCTTGATTGAAGCGGTAGCTTAGTAGGATGTGGCGCATACAGCACCTTACACAGGCGTGGTATCGAGGTAACAGGAACACGATTGTGTGTAGGTGCTGTTCGCCACAGCCTGCTAACTATAAGCGAAAAAGCAAGATTAGCTCCCCCTTTTGAGAGAGTTATAAAATGTCAATTGACACCCTCACACTCTACTCCCCAATCAACTGTAAAAACTCCGCTTCTTCAACCACTCTTACCCCAAGACTTTCGGCTTTGGTCAGTTTTGAGCCTGCCTTTTCACCGGCTAATAATGCAGACGTTTTTGCAGAGACGCTACCGGATACTTTGGCACCTAAGGCTTGTAGTTTGGCTTTGGCTTCGTCTCGTGACATGCCACTGTTGACTAAAGTACCAGTGATAACCCACGTTTGACCGTCTAAAGGTAAGTTGTCTGAAGCCACTTGCTCTACTTTTTCCCAGTGCACGCCTGCGGCGATTAAGGCATTAATAACCTCGACATTATGATCCGCTCGGAAAAAGTTAAAAATTTGCTCAGCGGTAATGTGACCGATATCTGGTACGGCTTCCAATGCCTCAATACTGGCCTCCATCAGGGCAGGCAAATCGCCGAAATACTGTGCTAAGTTTTGAGCAGTTGTTTCACCGACGCCGCGAATGCCTATCGCGTAGATAAATCGAGATAGCGTTGTGCTTTTACTGACCTCGATGGCATTTAATATATTATTGACTGACTTCTCGCCGAGCTTCTCATAGGTCATCAACTCGTCTTTATGTGCTTGCAATTGATAAATATCGGCAACTGTCTTGACGATCCCTTGATCAAAGAAGCTAATTAACCAACGCTCACCCAGTCCATCGATATCCATTGCCTTACGTGAGACAAAGTGAATAAGCGCCTCTTGCTGCTGAGCGGGACAAAATAGCCCTCCTGTACATCGTGCTAAGGCTTCACCTTCTGGTAACTCAACTGGTGAATCACAAACGGGGCAATGACTCGGTAGCTCTACGGGATGGGTGTCTTTAGGACGAAACTCATGCCACACTTTAGTGACTTTAGGTATCACATCGCCGGCACGGTGCACACTGACGGTATCCCCTGCCCGCACATCTAGGCGCTGAATCTCACCGATATTATGCAAGGTGACATTGCTCACGGTCACGCCGCCGACTTGCACAGGCTCAAGCTTACCGACTGGCGTAATTTGACCCGTTCGTCCGACTTGCCATTCAATAGCGTTGAGGGTGGTCATGACGGTTTCGGCGGGGAATTTGTAAGCGGTTGCCCAGCGCGGCTCACGTGACAAATAACCTAGTTGACTTTGCAATTGTAGATTATCAACCTTGATAACGGTGCCGTCGATTTCAAAGGGAAGTTCTGCACGGGTCTCGATGACCGACTCATAATACGCTTGCGCCTCTTCCAGTCCTCTAACCACTTTAACCGCACTGACGGTAAAGCCAATATCTTTCAGCCATGCCAGCGCTTGTGACTGAGTGTCTATCCCGTCAGGCAGCCCCTGATTGACGGAATAGGCATAGAAGGCCAATGGACGACTGGCTGCGACAGCAGGATCAAGCTGACGCAAGCTACCCGCAGCCGCATTTCGAGGGTTGGCAAATACCTTGCCGTCTACCGCTTTGGCTTCACGGTTAAGACGCTCAAACCCTGCTTTAGGCATCAGCACTTCACCCCGTACTTCGAGCACCTCTATATCATAAGCTGCTTCTAGCACTAGCGGTATGTTATTGATCGTTTTGACATTTTGGGTAATGTCCTCTCCCGTTTGTCCATCGCCACGGGTCACGCCCCGCGCAAAATGACCGTTATGGTATTTAAGAGAAACGGCTAAACCATCAAGCTTGAGCTCCATCTCATAGGTGGGATACTGTTCAGCCTCGCTAAGCCGATCATTCACACGGCGCATGAACTCTGCAAGCTCATCTTGACTAAACACATTACCCAATGACAGCATAGGGATGTCATGCTGAACTTGTGAAAATGACGGTAGCGGCGCATCTCCTACACTAGCCGTTGGGCTATCAGGCTGGGTTAAGTCTGGGTAACGCTCCTCAAGCTCAATCAAACGCAGTCGCAATTGATCATATTCATTATCACTGATAACCGGTTCATCCATGACATAATAGGCATTATTATGCAGTCGCACTTGTTTGATGAGGGTGCGCATCTCATCGATAATGGGTTTTGTCTCTTTATTAATTTGATGATGATTATCTGAATTTGTAGCAGTCTGTGTCATGGTCATTGCCTTAGGTTTTATGCCCTTGATTTGCCATTTAGGCCAAATAAATAAATGACATTATGATACCAATTTTGGTCATGCCCTGTCGAAATAAAACAGAGGCAGGCAATGCTTTATACTCAAAGAAGTCTAAAATGGTTACAAGGCAACCGAGTGCAAGTAATAAGTAATAAGTTATAAGTTATAAGTTATAAGTTATAAGTTATAAGTAATAAGGGAGTAAGCTTAACGAGCTTAACGCTGTTACCGTTAGTCGTTCGCTGACTATATTTAAAAAATGAAACGCGACGCCATTATCAATGGTTAATAAGCCTTTGAATTAATGATAAACTTAATGGATACTAATAGACATGTCACACTATGACTATAGTTAAGAATTGACTCAACCTCTATTCAATTGGTAATCAACTCATAATAAATTCGCAATCAATTCGTCGCCAATGTGTTGTTAAAACAAATCAATCTTTAACTACCCCTCAATCAACCATAAAAAGGATTTTATGATGTTCGACATCACCCCACGTGGACAAGAATTTTACAACCGCGTCAAAGACTTTATCCAAACAGAAATCGACCCCATTGAAGCCGACCTAATTAAGTCCAGTCACCAATCAAACAATCATGGCAACTGGAAAAAATGGCAGTGGCCTGAACAATATTATACGTTGCGTCAAAAAGCGAAAGATGCCGGATTGTGGAATCTTTTCTTACCCGACGATACCCTTGGGGCAGGCTTATCAGTGACTGACTATGCCCCTATCGCTGAGCTGACTGGACGTAGCTTGATTGCTCCGAATATCTTCAACTGTAATGCGCCAGATAGTGGCAATATGGAGCTATTATGGCGCTTTGGCAATAAGGAGCAAAAAGAGCGCTTTTTAAAGCCTTTGTTAGACGGTGAAACTCGGTCAGTATTCTGTATGACCGAGCCTGATGTCGCGTCAAGTGATGCCACTAATATGGAAGCGACGGCCATCGTGGAAGGGGATGAGATTGTACTTAACGGTCGTAAATGGTGGTCTTCCGGCTTAGGTGATCCCGATGTTGATTTCATCATCTTTATGGCGCACACCCCCAATGAAAACCTTGGCCGTCATCAACAACACTCAATGGTACTCGTCCCCATTGACACAAAAGGTGTCAACATTGAGCGTATGTTAACCGTATTTGGTGACTATGATGCGCCGCACGGTCACGGTGAAGTTGTGTTTGATAATGTGCGAGTGCCGGTTGGTAACGTTATTGGTGCACCGGGTATGGGCTTTATGATTGCGCAAGGTCGTTTAGGACCTGGTCGTATTCATCATTGTATGCGCTGTATTGGGGCTGCTGAAAAGTCGTTAGAGCTTGCTGTACATCGCGCCATGAGCCGACGCGCTTTTGGTAAGAAGATTATGATGCTTGGTGGCAATATGGAACGAATCGCTGAAGCCCGTATAAAAATTGATCAGGCACGCTTACTGACGCTATATGCTGCCCATAAAATTGATACAGACGGTGTTATGAATGCGCTGACAGAGATTTCAGCAATCAAAGTCGTCGCCCCAAATGTTCTGCAAGAAGTGGTGGATATGGCGATGCAAATCCATGGCGGTATGGGCGTTTGCCAAGATACAATGCTTCCAGCGTTCTATGCCCAAGCCCGTAGTTTACGTTTAGCAGATGGGCCTGATGAGGTTCATAGAGGTATGATTGCCAAATTAGAGCTTAAAAGACATGGCTATAGTCGTTCTAAATCAGAATAATGACGACAGGAATGACATTTAAACTCAATTGCCGATTATATTCTCGAACTTTTTTATTCAATTTTGCCATATTAAAGGGAATTTTATGAGCACTGCCAAACCTTCCAATCAGTCCACTGCCGATGACGCCATAAAAAGTACACTGATCGATAAGCCTACGACCGTTAGAGAAACTGAGAGGTTAGATGCCAACGCGGTCACTGACTGGCTAATCTCACAACATATCGATGTTCAAGGCGATCCACAAGTTACGCAGTTTTCTGGTGGTGCTTCCAATTGGACCTATTGCCTGCACTATGACAACAGAGATCTTATCCTGCGTCGTCCTCCTGCAGGTACTAAAGCCAAATCGGCACATGATATGGTGCGTGAATTTAATATTCAGCAAGCACTACATGACGACTATCCGTATGTGCCAGATATGATAGCCCTGTGTACTGATGAGTCTGTGATAGGCTGCGACTTCTATGTGATGGAGCGCTTAGTAGGGATTATTCCGCGTGCCAATCTACCTAAACAGCTAAAGTTAGACCGCTCAGAGATTCGCGAATTATGTACCAATGTCATTGATGCGCTGATTGAATTGCATCAAATTGACTATCAACATAATCCGCAATTAAAAGACATCGGTAAAGGGGATGGGTACTGCAAACGCCAAGTCATGGGCTGGGAGAGACGCTATACAAAGGCGAAAACACCCAACGTCCCAAGCTTCTATGTCGTGCGCCAATGGTTAAAACGCAACCTTCCTAAAGATAGCCGCATTTGTGTGATTCATAATGATTGGCGCTTTGATAACGTCGTTTTAGACCCTGATAATCCAACCTCGGTCATTGGTGTGCTTGACTGGGAGATGGCAACCCTAGGCGATCCTTTAATGGATTTAGGGGGTGCTCTTGCGTACTGGGTACAAAAAGATGACAACATCGTCATGCGTCAATCCCGTCGCCAGCCGACTCACCTCGACGGTATGATGACACGCGAGGAAGTGGTGAGCTACTATTTAGAAAAGACGGGTATGACCACTGACAATTGGGCTTTTTACGAAGTATTTGGCCTGTTTCGTTTGGCGGGTATTGCCCAGCAAATCTACTATCGGTATTACAACAAACAAACCGATAATCCTGCTTTTAAGAACTTTTGGATTATCACCCACGCTATTAATGCGCGGGCGCTCAAACTGATTGCCAAGCATGAAGCGACCAAAGCGGTTAAGAGCGGTAATTTACCAAAACCTATTCACTCACTCGCCAAACGCTGGCTAGATTAATCATTAATCAAAAAATGCTGATACTAAAACCTTTAAAACGGGTTAACAATAGACAATTATCAACCCCATTAAACCTTTAAGGATGATATGACAACTTTACTATTTGCCAGACATGGACAGGCTTCTTTTGGTCAAAAAAACTACGATAAGCTATCAGACCTTGGTATCAAGCAATCTCAGCTATTGGGGGCACAATATGCCCTCAGCCAGCGCAAAATTGACGCCGTTATTACAGGCTCTTTGACCCGCCAGCAAGATACGGCAATGCATTTTTTAGAGGCTTATCAAAGTAACGGCTCTATTGAGCCTATTATTATTGAAGATTTAAACGAATTTAACCACAAAGATGTGTTTGTTAAATTTGATCCTACCTTTGCAACCGAATTTGGGGTGTTAGCGGCTATTGCTAAAGCACCCGTACCTAAAGTACGCTTGGCTGAGCTGTTTAATGACGCGATGTTGCGCTGGCATTCTGGAGAGCATGACGAGGACTATCTTGAAAGCTGGACACAATTTAATCAACGGGTACAAGGCGCATTGCAAAAGGTTGTTAGTCAGGCCGAGCGGCTAGAAACCAACAATGTCCTTATTGTTACCTCTGGAGGTGTTATTGCTGCAATAACAGCAAGCCTACTTAAGCAAGGTAGCCAAACGGCCTATCAGATAAACCGCAGCTTGGTGAATACTGGCGTCACGTCCCTCATCTCAAAATCTAATAAAATTCGTCTACTGTCTTTAAATGAGCACAGTCATTTGTATGATCAAGGACAAAGCTTTATGTCGTGGCAGTGACTATTGGCAGTAACTATTGGCAGGAACTAGTATTGAATAAAGAGACTTAAAATAGCATGAGATATAGCATGAAATGACGTATTAACTCACACTCCTATAGTCATAGGCAACTAAATGAGAGACAAGGCAACCGAACGCAAATACTACTCTAGTAGGATTAATGAGGTTAACGCTGTCGCTCTTTTGTTTGGCTACGACTATATCATTTTATCGAAGCAATGACCGAGACCCTTATGAAAAAATCCTTATTGAGTACCGTACAACACAGTCTGATGGGTAGCATCCAGAGCAAGTTTCAGGACACTAAAGCCTTACTTCAAAATCAGGATTTAAGTCAATTAATCAATCTTAAGTCAGGCAAAGACAAAACCATTCTTATTACAGGGGCGAGCTCTGGCATTGGTGCAGGCATGGCAACCATTTTTGCCAAACTTGGCTATAATCTAGCGATTTGCGCACGGCGTGAAGATCGGTTGCAGACGTTAAAAGCTAAGATTTTAGCAGAAAATCCCACTGTTCGAGTTGAATTTAAAGTGTTAGATGTCAGTGATTATGAAGCCGTATTTAAGGTCTTTCAAGCATTCCAACAAGACTTTGGCACGATAGATCGAGTTATAGTCAATGCAGGGGTGGGTGAAGGGCGACGAGTGGGTACAGGACGCTTTCATATTAATAAGCGTACGGCAGAGATCAATTTTATCTCTGCCTTAGCTCAGTGTGAAGCTGCTATGCAGATCTTCCGTGAACAAAACTTTGGCCATCTTGTCGTAATATCGAGTATGTCTGCTATGCGTGGTATGCCAAAGCATTTAACCGTTTATGCGGCCAGTAAAGCAGCTCTCGCCCATCTTGCCGAAGGCATACGAGCCGAGATGATCGCTGACAATCTGCCTATACAAGTAACAACTATTTATCCCGGTTATATTCGTACGGAAATCAATGAAGGCGCGCCAAAGCTGCCTTTTGAGGTTGATGAAGAAACGGGAAGTAATGCGTTGGTTGCTGCTATTGAAACTGGCGTGGATGAGGCATGTGTCCCTGCCATACCTTGGTTAGCAGTCGGTAAAGCAATGAAAATATTACCTCTACACTTGGTTAATAAGTTGGGATAAGTCAACTGTGTTAATCATTGGACTGTATAGTGATAGTGTCAATAAAAAACCGTGTCATAAACCGACACGGTTATTTAATTATATCTTATTCGTTTTAAACAACTAACCTGGATTCGGGATAAACAATTCATAAAAGTTAAGGTTATAGGCACTCCTTTGTTGCAAAGCAATGCATCTCACCTTTTAAAGAAACGGTCATTCATCTCTTTTTGACTTTAGAAAATTTAGCTCCCTTCCTTTTCCAAAGGAAGGGTTGGGGATGGATTTTTTAACTCAAATAAAAACAATGGCTTACAAAAGTTCTTATCCCAGACTCAGGTTAATGATTAATCCTCTGAAACGGATAAGTTAGAAATTACTCGCCTGATACTCTTGAACTTGTGTTCGAAGTTGCTGTCGTCGTTCACGGGTTAATATCTCATTATTTTCATCATAGACATTCATATTAAGATCATTTGAAATAAGATTGACCACACTCATCATGCTATCAAACCCTTGAGTTGCTTTCGGATGAGGAAGTGATAAGAAGAAGACTAAGCCATTATAGTGTGACGTTGGTAACATATTTAAGTCAAAGGGCGTAATCCCGTCCTCAGTCACACCCATCATACTAAACCATAAGATACCTGAGCCATCTTTATTCTCATAACGATGGAACATATTCATTGCACCATATTTAAGACCATATTGTGACACCAGTGACAAAATCTTTTTACCATCAACATTGCCATATTCTTCTCTTGGTACCAACGTAATATTGATGTTTTCCTGAGCATGATTAAGCGGACTATTTTGATCTTGATCTGCCTCTGCTAGTAGATGTTGATCAAGCATTGGGCTATTGTTTATAAACTCAGGTTCTTCCGCAGTTTGAATGACTGGCATCAACTTCTCAGTGGCGGATACTAAATTTGAAAATAAGTCATCCTCAGCATCGTCTTCATGAATCGCATTTAAATGTGAGTCAGGTGAATTTGAGCCTACTGGTTTTGTTGCTGCATATCTTTGACGAGTATCTGATTGATAGTTGAGTGATTGATGGCTGTGTGATTGATCAGCAGTATCCGGCTGAGTATTTAACCCAGTATCGACAGGATGACTCTCTAAAATTTTAGTCGTGTTAGAATAGCTAGCTTCAGAAAAATCTGTTTCCTTGAAGTCGCCCCTTTCCTCAGAGACAGTCGCAGCGTTCTGATTGGCATTATCATAGGCGTTCGCATCGTCGTGCATCTCGTCATTTATGACGGGCTGCAGATGCTTACGATCTGGTGAAATAATGGTTTCACCTGACTCTAATTGCTCATCTGCATCTTCAACCAGTTTACGCTCATGACGAGGGATAATTGGGATACCGTTTTTATCACGAATAATGCCTTGAGAGTCTGCACTCTTTTTTTGTTTGACAATTCCACGAATAATCATATACAGACCTACTACCATAATGACAACTGCAATGATAATTAGAATAAATTGTACGGTGGTCATGATATTCGTGTCCCAAAGTTAAAATGATTTAAACGGTATTAGGGGCTGTGTAGAATTGATTCATGTCACTGGCGGTCGCTATTTTTTAGACAATACGTAGTGAAATTTTTGACGCTTAGTCATTCTAAGTGAGACAATTTCGCAATGTATGGGCAAAAAATAGCTCCGCCCCTTCGGGCTGAAGCTAAAAATGACCTATACCGTGTTGCAAACCTAGCTAAGGTCTAGACATTAGCATCGTTTTGCGCCTTGTCTAGGTCTATTTTAGCTATCAGCAGTCCTAATTAATCAATTCTATACAGCCCCTAGTCTAGCACGCTTTACTCACATCGTCATCAAACGGTGACCGCGTATGTCAACTTTTTATAAAGGCGTATTTAGCAGGTGTTTATTTTACTATACCTGACTTGTTTTACAGCAACATTTCTTAACGGCACCGCACTTTTTTATAGCTGAAATTTTATATCTTAAAGCTTGGGCCTAATCTAAAAAACGGGCAATGAGTCTTTTAAAGTTGGTATAAACGACGCCTTATGCACTAGTCTCTAAGTAGTGTTCAGCCTCTTCTAAACTGACACTGACCAGGGTTGAGATACCTGCCTGCGGCATAGTCACTCCCTTTAACTCATCCGCAATTTGCATTGCCAGCTTATTATGACTGATAAAGATAAATTGTACGTCATCTGCAAGCTCAGTGATTAAGTTAGTAAATCGACCGACATTGGCATCATCTAACGGCGCATCGACCTCATCGAGTACACAGAACGGAGCAGGATGTTGTTTGAATATGGCAAAAATGAGGCTCAAAGCAGTCAGTGTTTTTTCACCGCCAGACAATACAGCCAATCGGCTGTTCTTTTTACCCTTGGGCTGTGCCATCAGCTCAAGCCCCGCTCGCCACTGTTCACTTGAGTCAAGCGCTTCCTCTTTTATTAAAGTCAGGCTTGCCTGACCGCCTCCAAATACCTTGGTAAACAAGTGAGTCAACGACTCATTGACGGAATCTAAGGTCTGTAAGAATAACGTTTTAGTTTTGGCATCAATGGAGGTAATCGCATCGGTTAAGGTATCCATACTAGCAGTAATATCGATAATTTGTTGTTCTAAAGGTAATAGGCGCTCATCAACGTCAGCAAGCTCAGCTGCGGCCGCTAAATTAACTGGCCCCATACTCTCAAGCTTAGCGGTTACTTGACTTTCTTGCTGTTGCAAACTCTGCAGCTTATCCTCTGACATACGACGTCCATGCGCAATAAAATCCGTCAATAAACGGCTGGTATTTATCTGGCTATTTAACCGCTGTAAAGAGTGACTGGCCTCATTAATACGCTCATTAGCAAGGGCTACTTGCGTGGTGGTCTGCGCCAGTTGCTGTTGCGACTGCTTTAGCTGTTGCTCCGTTTGATCTCGCTGCTGTTGCAATTGACGGCTCTCAGCTTGCAACGTGCCAATGATACCATTACGCTCCTCCAAGTCTATTTTTAGTGCATGGTACTGGGTATTGGCAACCTGCAATTGGCCGTCAATATTAGGAAACTGTAGACTGGCTTTTTCGATCTCAATGCCTAATTGGTCTTGAGTGCATTTTAGAGAGTCAAGCTCCGACTGTCGCTTATTAAGTGCCTCTTTATGGTGTTCTGCCGCTATTTTAGCTTGGTTTAATTCTAGTTGCAGTTGCCGAAGTTGTTCGCTCTCTTCACGCTCTTGCTGACTAATGACTAGCCTTTGTTGTTCAATCTGTTGCTGTGATTGTCTTGCCGTGTCTAATTCAGGAGTCAGTGCGTTAAGAGAAACTTCTGCTGAACTAATACTGTTCTCAAGCTCATCACGCTCAACAAGCAGTCCCTGTTTTTCTGTATCAAGCTCGTCACGCAGCTGTTGCAATCGCTGTTGTTCGTGCTGCTGTCTGTCTCGCTTAGATTTTAATTCAACATAAGACTGTTTAATCTCAGTGATTTGATGACTTAGAAAGGTAAGTTGTGCAGACAGCTCTTGCGTATAGATGGATGCCTGATCATACTGGGTCTTGTCTGCCTTAATCGACTGAGACAGCGTATCAATCTCATCTTCTAGTGTATCTAGCGCCTCTTCTAATTCCGCTAAGCGTGCCTGTTGCTGTACACGCTGTGTTAAAAATTGCGCATTATTAGCAGTACCTGTCAGCTTACTAATGTGCAGTGCCCCCACACGACTAATGAGCCATCCTGCTTGAGTCAGAATAAGGCTTCCTTGCGGTAGCTCATTTATCAATGTGGCGATCTTTTCAACTTTTGCTATTTCACTATTTTGAGCATCTTGAAGGTCGGGTTTGACATCTTTATCGTTATCTACATTGTCGTTATCATCATTGTCAGTATTATCAATATACAGATAACATTGTTGCCATACTTTTAAATGTGGTGCAGCGATTAAGCGACTTAATGGCTCAAGTTGACTATCTATACTGTCCCATAATTGCGTTACGCCTTCGTCAATAGATGACTCAGAGCTGCTTTCAATCGTTAACAAAACACTATTGGCGCTAGACGTTGTCTTAGCATTAAGTTTAGTCTTAACGTCACCCTTATTAGCATTAGGCTTCTGCTTTGCGTCATCCGATAGACCCACAGTGGTATCAGTAACTGTTAATAGTTCTGCTAATAACCCCTGCCATGATGACATATTAGTGTTAGGTTCATTATCCGATTCATACTGGACGTCATAGATTCGGGCATCCAGCCAAAACCCAAGCCACATATCTAGCGACTCTGCATATTGCTCGCCTGCCTTCGTCAGTTTGATGTGTCGATGCAGCTCTGGTAATAAATTTAAAAGCTGTACGGGTCGTTGCTTTTGCTTCTTAGCTTTATTTACCGACGCATTTGACTGAGAAGTTGCTGTTGCCTTGACAGACCCATTACTCATCAGAGACGACTGGTCTTGTGAATTTTGGGTATGTAACGCTTTTGGCGGATGAACGATAGCATGCAACGTATCATACTCAGCAATGAGACTGGCATGGTGTTTTTCAAGCTTAACCCGTTTAGTCTGCTTGTCCTCTAACGCTTGATGTAAATTACTTAATACCGGCTTTTCAATATCCAGTCTATCAGAGAGAGTCTCTTGTTGATTGGTTAAGCTTTTAAGATTGGCTTCGTTTTGCTTTAGCGCCTCTTCAAGCTCAGTTAGACTGCTAAAACGAGCGCTCTGATTGAGTGTATCCTGCTCATTCTGTTCATCAAACAGACTCTGGCCAATCTGGCTTTGTCGATGACTATCGCTTGGCTGCTCTTTATGAGTTGAAATATCGTCATGAGAAGTCTCAATCTCAGGGAGTAATATACCCCACTTAAGCGCTTCGTCATGCCAGTTTTTATTTTTAGTTTGCCACTTTGCAAGATCATTTTGCAGTCGGGTATGGGCTTGCTGATTAAGCGCAAGTGCCTGTTCAAGTTGGGACTTCTCTGATTCAAGCTTGGCTACGTGATCGCGACTTTGCTCCCACTGAGTTTGTAAGGGGGCAAATTTAGCCTGAGTGTGTTGCGTCTGCTTCTCAAGATCCGACACCTTAGGGGCTAAGCTCTCTAAAGTCGCTTTATGAGATTGGCTTTGCTGTTTAGCGTCTTGAATACTGTCTTTGACTTGCTGCTGTCGATCTAAGTTACCTTGAAGACGCCGCTCTAGCTGATCGAGTGATGATTGAAGAGTGTCACGCTTATGGGTAAGGTGTTGCTTTTCGATATCTTGTGTGTGAAGCTTGTCTCGTGCCTCATCTTTTAACCATTGCTCCTCAGCCAAACGCTCACTGACCTTCGCTAACTTCTTTTTTAATTGTTCATGGCTAGCCTGTAGCTCAGTGACCGCTTTATTCAAAGATTGTTGCTCGGACTTATACTGCATTTGTGCCGCTTTGGCCCGATATAACTGTTCAATAGCCAACTGCTCTTTCACTTGGCTTAATTGCTCTTTTAAAGCTTGGTATTGATTGGCACTTTCTGCCTGCTTAACCAGCTTTTTTTTCTGGCGGGTCAGTTCAGCTTCGATGTCTGTCAGGCGCTCAAGGTTTTCACGAGTCTTTAGCAGTTTTTTCTGAGTTTCCTCACGCCTTGCTTGGTAACGAGAGACCCCCGCCGCCTCTTCAATATACTCTCGCAATTGCAACGGACTTGAGTCAACAATGCGCCCTATCATGCCTTGCTGAATGACTGAATAACTGCGTGGACCAAGCCCCGTACCTAAGAATACATCCACCACATCACGGCGTCGGCACCGGGTACCATTTATAAAATAATCCGATTTGCCTTCTACATTTACCTGACGGCGTACGGAGAGCTCATGGTATAGGTTTAACTCGTGGCGAATACCCGTCTGCTCATCTTGAGTATGCTCAAATGTTAGCTCTACACTGGCAAGGCTTTTAGCCGCTTTATTTTGAGTACCGGCAAAAATAACATCACTCATCGCACCGCCACGTAATTGCTTGGCTGACGACTCACCTAGTACCCAGCGTATGGCATCGATCACATTCGATTTGCCACAGCCATTCGGCCCAACAATGGCAGTAATACCATGACGAAAAGTGAAGGTAGTGGGATTGGCAAAGGATTTAAAGCCTGCCAGTTTGAGTGACTTTAGACGCATGGATCTCGCAAGTATAGGTTAATAAACGGTAACAATATGACGTAAAAGAGGCTCATTTTACCTGAAATCTAACTATTTTTCAGGCTTTAGAATCGGCGACAATTTTTACTGGCAATTTAAGGCGACATTGCCATTTTTAACTCAAGTAGGGTTCTGTTTTATTAGCAGAATGTGCCCTAGTCAGATTGACTTAATTAGTCAGATTGACTTTAACCCTGATACTGCCTAATATTTGAAGGAACTTCCCGAGTTAATTGAGACTCTCATGACACAACAAAGCTTTGAAAACAGCCCACAACCTATCTCTCAATATAGCCCTCAACAGCTGCAACAGAAATTCGAACGCTGGCAAGAAATACACCGCGAGCAAGTTCAGGCGCAACAACGCTGGGTTGAAGCCGAAGCCTTGTTTGCAGAACTCACCGAGTATTATCAAAGTCCACAGTGGGTAGAGGATCGCGAAGCGGATAGTGAGCTTGAGTATTCTGGCACTGCTCATTCTATCTTTAGTGAAGATGGGCTGTGGAATATGATTAGTGATCGAAACGATCTGGCAATACAGTGGATGCGTTTGGGTTTAGATGCGTTAGATCAGAAGTAAAACCACTATCTAAGAGTAACCTATTATTTGAAGCTATGGTCATTTCAAGGTTGGTATCAGTGTCAGTGAGCCTATTAGCTGTAGCGATTGCACTCGCCTTGCTCCATAGTTTAATGTCTAGATTTGGTATAAGCTATTAGTAAATCAAAAGCCCATCTTTAAACTATCGGTAATACAATAATCTAGTGCTCATCTAAGTCCAAAAATAGGCGAATGTATGCCCAGTTATTCAAATTCCAATTCCAAGCAACTGCTGTTACACCATCATGTACCCGTCAGCCCATCGACGAATAGTGAACTTCTACAGGCACTAGAATCCGGTACAGTGGATAAAAGCCAACCCTACCTGTTAACGGCCGGTATGCAAACGGAGGGACGCGGTCAACGCAGTCGCAGTTGGCACTCTCCGATTGGCAATATTTATTTGTCGCTTTACCACCCTTTAATAACCCCTTTATCAGGACTACTGTCTTTAGTGATTGGCTATCATCTGACCCAGCTACCGATTATTCAAAAGCTAAATCGTCAACGCATAGCTTATGGTGCGCCTATCATTGGGGTTAAATGGGCCAATGATATTGGGTATTACCATACCCCACCACATGCCCCATTAGCTCAGTCTGATAAGTTGCATTTTAAAAAACTGGCGGGCATTCTCATTGAGCCGGTATTAACAGACAATCAAATTACCGGCGTGGTTGTAGGAGTGGGGATGAATATTCATGCTGCGCCTGAATTGACTACTGAGACCCAAGAGAAAATGGCGTATCAAGCAGTGAGTTTAAGCCAGATTATTCAACAAACTCAAGGGGATGTGAGGGCCCATAAAGCAGGGAACTGGCAAGAAGGAAACAGGCAAGAAGACAATCATAACGGCAACAAACGCAATTCAGCGCGATATAATAACCAGCACTGCCCTCAACAATCAACGATAGACACCGCTTCCAATGCCACTTCAAACAATGTTTTAAAGGATGCTTTATATGACGCTTCGAATGATTCGTCAAGCTTGCCACGTGCGGAAGACCTTTACTTCTCTGTAAGTGCTACTATTCTTCGTGCGATTGAACAATACACTAGCTTTCATCACTCCGCTTACGCAGTGACTAGGTTTTTAAATGATTATAATAACGTGAATATACTGGTAGGACGTCATGTTCATATTCAACAACAGCTCATTGATCATCCAGTAGAATCCAAGGAAGGGACACAACAGTCACAACAAACTTATCTAGACGGCGTGGTCGTCGGTATCAATCCCGACGGTAGCTTAAAAATACGTCATGAGAATGAAAATAGCACACAAACCACTGATGTCTATACGGGAACGATTCGTATTAGTGATAATGGCTAATACGTTGTTAGGGCTTTGTTTCATTTACCCTCTTATCAAAACGAGCTTAAGGCGAATCAACTGACTCATAATACCAGTCAACGTCTCGGTCAAAGGCAATTTTTAGAAGGCTTGCAAGTATCCGCCCTGTCAGCCCCCATACTACCTCACCATCCACCTGCCAGCTCGGTGTCTTAATCATCATCGACTCATCTCCCATGCGCAAAGGTATAATATGATCCGTAGTAGGCTGGGTCATTAAACTTTCAAAATCAGCCCAAAAAATACGGGCAATCTCACCCAGCTCTGGTACGTAAGTGACAGGGGGCTCAACTAAAGCAACGATAGGACGGACTATCAACCCTTTTTTAGAGACTTGTGTCGGTAATTGACCGATAATTTGTGCTTTACTGGGCGGTAATGCGGTTTCCTCACAGGCTTCTCGCAAAGCTGTCACCACATTATTACCATCACCATGATCATGCTTACCACCTGCAAATGACACCTCACCTGCATGGCTATTTAAGTGAGCAGCACGGCGGGTCAACATGAGCTTAGGATGGGCTTCATTTGTAATGAGCACCAATACCGCCGCGTTTGCATTGGGTGTATCCACTAGTTTGCGTAATATATTTCTGGCTTTTCCGATATCTCCAGACATAGATTGTGATGCGTGTTGACTGTTCGAATCGAACTCATCATTTTTATAGATGCTAAGGTTATTGGTTTCATCCTTATCCTGGCGATCGCTATCTTGTGGCCGTACCTCCTCCTCAAACATGGCTTGCTGAACTCTCTGAGCCAATTGCTTTAATGAGGGCTGTTCAATGTGTTCAGGCAGCACAATTGCCAACTCGTCGAAGCGTACCGAGTGTTGGTTATGCTTAGAGTTTCCAAAGACAACATTTGATTCAGTTTTAGGTTTCATAAGTCACAATAAACCGTTAACAATAAGTGAGGTATTGTTGTTAGACTAACGCATAATGAGTAACTATGCTATCTTGATGACTGGGTCGTTTTAGTCAATATTTAGTTCATTTACGGTACACTATTTGATTAAATAAATGAAAATAAAACAGCTTAAAACGATCAATTTCTTAAAATAATTAAGTGCTCAAGATTCACCCTTTAAATTTTAAAGACGTTAATTTTGAAGGACATAAATAGCCAGTTTAATATAAGCTTTACCGATAATAAATAAAATTATCAGCATATTTTAAAGAGAAGGACACCTGTATGGCGTACTGTTTACAATGCGGACATCAAGCAGAATACAAAATTCCAGAAGGCGATCATAATGAACGTTTGGTTTGTCCAAATTGTCATTATATTCACTACGTAAACCCAAAGGTTATATGCGGGGCTATCGTTATTCATGATGACAAAGTGCTGCTGTGTCGCCGTGCGATCGAACCCAGATATGGGTATTGGACGCTACCTGCCGGATTTATGGAAATTGGTGAAACCATGGCTGAGGGTGCTGCTCGAGAGACAGTTGAAGAAGCGGATGCTGTCGCCATCAATCCTCATCTATATTGTCTGTATGACATTCCTGATATTGGTCAAATTTATGTAATGTATTTGTCCGACTTAAAGGAAGGTCGATATGATGTTGGGCCAGAGAGTCTTGAATGTGCGTTGTTCGAAGAAAAAGATATTCCTTGGGATGAGATTGCCTTTGAGGCAGTAAGACGTACGTTGAATCATTATTTTAAAGATCGTCAATCGTTTGATAGTCATAACACCTTCCCTATCCATCAAGAAATCATTTCAAAAGATAAAAGCATTAAGCGCTATTAAGTTCTATTTGCTATTAAGTTCTCTCTTGAGTTTAGCGAAAAAGCGAATAGCGCCTTATTATAGGCAACGGGAAGTTATTTATATCACCTCTGCAACTACCGCAAAGCCGACGCTAATAAATGACTCCCAGTTGCTCACTATTGTAGTTTTACGCCAATCGTTACTTATAACATAACGGTCAATTGTTGCATAACTTTGCCTACAGCGCTTGGCATATCACTAGCCTGTAGTGCCCAAACGCCGACTTCTTTTTCTAACCTATCACCTGCCATAGCATGGATAAACACCGCTTGCTGCAAACTGCGACATTTTGGCTGTAGAGCTGTTTGCGCAAGTAACCCAGCTGCTAAGCCAGATAATACATCCCCCATACCTGCTGTTGCCATACCTGGATTGCCCGCTGCACATACGTAGGCCTGTGGTTGTGATTGTGATTGCCCGTGTTCATTCTCCAGACTTTGATCAATAACGATAGAGCCTGCCCCTTTAAGCAACCAACTGCCATGAAACTTATCAGCCAAACGGTTTATTGATGCCAGTCGATCTGACTCTATATGATTTGGATCCGTATTCAATAGTCTCGCTGCCTCACCACTATGTGGCGTATACCACACTTGATTCTCAAGCGAATATTTTTTCAGTTGCTCAATCAAGGTTTGGCTTTTCTCACTGAGCGTATGAAGATGATACAGCCCATCTGCATCAATCACCATATCCACCCCCTCCTCCATGGCAGTGCGTAAATAGGTTTCGAATAACGACAAGCTTCTTTTATCGCGTCCCAGACCCATACCAATTGCCATGACATTACATTCCCCAATCAAGGCTTTAACTCCTGTTTTGTCATGTAAATCCACTGTCATTGCATTGGGCACACTTGCAATCAGACTGCTATGAAAGGTGTTATGACAAGCAACGGTCAGTTTACCTAGTCCTACAGACATGGCTGTACTTGCGGACAATATGGCAGCGCCTCCCATCCCCTGTGAGCCATCTACCTGATTGCCCCCTACTATCAAGGCATGACCAAAGCTTCCCTTATGGGTATTATTTTTTCGGCGCCGAATGGGTAACGCATTATATTGTAATTGTGCAATAGGACGCTGTGTCAGCACACTCGGTATCAAAGGTATATCAACAATATCCCCCGTATAGTCCGCAGCATCTTTAAGATGTAACCCAATCTTTCGTGCTACCAGACATAACGTAATATCAGCATTAATAGCGCAGCTTTCAAAGACTTGACCGGTACTCGATACTAACCCACTTGGCACATCAATACTGATAACCTGAAGTCCCGCACTACCAGCTTCACGCCTTGCAGTATTGATATAATCGATGGCTTTTGCAGTATCATCTTGAGGCGCACGATCCAAACCGATACCAAACAGCGCATCGATAATAATATCCGCGTTTAATGGGTACTGGTGATCTAACACTTGATGAAAATCGATGACCTCAACACCTTGCTCGATGGCAGTGTTCTTAGCCGCCGTGGCGTCACTCGTAGTTGCTTTAGCCACTTCTACGACCGATACCTGAGCGCCCATTTGGCTCAAATAATATGCCACACACCAGCCATCACCACCGTTATTTCCGCTACCTACCCAGACACTCACATTAAAAGTGCGCTTTACTAGATCCTCTTTTACTACGTCATTGGTCAAATAGGACTGATAAATCCATTGTGAGATTTGCCAAGCGGCTTGTTGCATAAGACCATAGCTTTGATTACCTGCGTCAAACCAATTTTTTTCAATATCATAAACTTGATCAGGGGTGAACAAAGGTAGACTTAAACTTGAGTATTTTAGTTTAGGTTTAATATGTAAACGTGCTGAATTTGACATCTTAGGGCGTCTCCTATTTATTTAATGTAGGCATTTTTTATTCTGGCATATTCATTTATGACATAATGTGACGTGCTATTTTGTATTGAGTTGACTGACAGTTTTAATGCTCGTTTGGAATTTGACATAAATTTTATATTTTCCTATTAATAGCTTATCATACCAACATCATTGTACACGTTGCCTTTATTGTTCTCCCTTGAGTCCTAACTTAATATGTCTAACTCTGTAAGCACACAACCGGCTGCTGATAATGAGCTGACCATTAATCCTTTTAACGATGCCCATGACGTTAAAACTTGGATTCATGATCAGGCGTTGGCGCTTGGGTTTGCAGATTGCGGCTTTGTCAGTGTTGACAACCCCGTTTTCGAAGCACAAATGCAGGGACTTCGTGACTGGTTGGCACAGGGTCATCATGGCCAACTCCAATTTATGGAGAACAATCATGACAAGCGCGCCAATCCTGCCTTACTAGTAGAAGGCGCACGCACTATTATCTCAGTGCGCATGGACTATCTTGAAATTCCACCAAAGCCGCGTCAAGTTGAGGACAACCTGCGTCCTAATCATGCCATCATTGCCCGCTATGCTCGTGGGCGTGACTATCATAAAACCATGCGCTCTCGCCTAAAGCAACTGGCGCAACAGATTGAGACCATGCTGCCTCAGTGGCACCATCTGGCGGTGGGAGCAGACTTACCTTTTGTTTTTAGACCCTTTAGCGATTCTGCGCCTATCTTTGAGCGGCCTTTAGCCGATCAAGCGGGCTTAGGCTGGACAGGTAAGCACACGTTACTGATCAATAGGCAATCTGGTTCGTTTTTTGTATTAGGCGAGCTTTTTCTAAGCTTAACTTTACCTGAAGATACGCCTGTATCAGCGCATTGTGGCAGCTGTAGTGCCTGTATAGATATTTGTCCGACCCAAGCTATCGTTGCACCCTATCAGCTCAACGCCAGTGCTTGCATCTCTTATTTAACGATAGAACATGATGGGATTATTGAAGAGAAGTACCGCCGGGCAATAGGTAACCGAATATTTGGATGTGATGACTGTCAGCTGATATGCCCATGGAATCGATATGCTAAAGTTAGTCCTATTGATGACTTTCATGCCCGACATGGTCTTGATAACCGTTTATTAACTGAGCTATGGCAGTGGACGGAAGCTGAGTTTTTAGAGCGAACACAGGGCAGTCCCATACGTCGCACCGGCTATCTAAATTTCTTAAGGAATATAGCCATCGCTATCGGTAATGCTCCCTATGACCCTGAACATAATAGGCTATTATCCTCTCGGCTAGGTCTGCACAGTGACATACTCGATGAGCATATTCATTGGGCGATTAATGAACAAAAATTAAAGAGCAATAATTGAAAAACAATAATTAGATCCCCGTTCTAAACTTACTAAAATTCACCAGGCTGTTACTTTTAGCCAAGCACACTAAGACCTTTAATCAAAAATGTTGGGCTAAAGCTACAGCTTAATCTAAGCACTGTGAATGAGGTATTAGATAACATTGACTCACAATCTTGACTCACAGGCTCGATTTTAAATTTTGGAGTAATTGTTTTGAGCCATTTTTTAGAGCAGTTTTTTAGAGCAATTGTGCATAATGAATAAAGCTTTATGATTAATTATTAAAATAATCCATCAAATACCGATCGACTTATACTAAACGACTTTTGCAAACATCTAAATCATCATAAACAGAACTAAAAAGACGCTTACTCTTAGAGTAAACGTCTTTATTTTTATGTCATTTAATTTTTATGTCATTTAAATAGTAAAAATCTAATTAACTATCAAGCTATTGCTTTTAAATTAAGGCTTTGGAATACGTAAAACTTGACCAGGATAAATTTTATCAGGGCTGGTAAGCATAGGCTTGTTGGCTTCGAAAATCTTGTTGTATTCATTTGCAGAGCCATATACTTCTTGAGCAATCTTAGACAGTGAATCACCAGACTTCACGGTGTACATGGTTGACTCAGGTGCATCTTGCTCAATATCAATGTTATCGATAACTTTAGCAACGTTTTGTACATTACCAATAGCGATAATCGCTTTTTCACGGTCTGCTTGCGTTTTGGCTTTACCACTGATTTCAGCAGTATCTGATGAACCATTATATTTAACTTTAAGATCGCTAATCTCTAAATTTTGTTGCTGAATACGCTTTAATAAAAGATTAGCAACTGACTGAGCTGAGGGCTCAGTAGAAGCTGCAGGTTTAGAGGCATCCGCATTTGACGCTTGTTCCTTGTCCGCATCTTCACGATTAAAAATCTTATCACCGATGTCTTTTGCAAAACTAAAAATTCCCATTGTTTTCTCCTTAAAATTACTGTTTATGATATAGATTATAAATTATTATTAATAAATAACGTTATTATAATATCTTATTATTTATCTGATTACCATTTATGTCAAAATTATGATTAAAGAGTTTAAACATAACCTGTCAGATAACCTAAAAAATAATCTATATTGATAGAATGTCACCCTTAAAGTATACCTATAACTTAATTAACAGTTTACTAAGCGAATGTAGTTAATTGTTAAATTTTATTATGCTAATAATTGATTAAATAGGTTCAGAAATAAAAAAGACCACAAGTTATTGTGGTCTTTTCATGATACTAAGCTAATGTTACTAAGCTATTTATTGCCTAGATTAAGAATCTAACTTTGACTTAATATAATCTACCGCTTTTTGTACCGTTGTTAATTCATTTGAATCATCATCAGGTATGGTAATGTCAAAATCATTTTCAAAAGTCATTACAAGCTCAACTAAGTCTAATGAGTCAGCACCAAGATCATTAATAAATGATGAATCATTTTTAATGTCTTCAACATTCACATCTAACTGTTCAGCAACCGCTGATTTTACTTTTAATTCAATTTCTTCGCTCATTGGAATCTCCATCCTATTATTGTTAAATATTATCTAAATTAAGGTTTAAATATTTAAGGTCTAAAGGGTAATATTGACTCAATCTATCTCAACCCTTCAAAGACTATCTGTTTCCAGTATATAAGAAATTATAAGAAGAAAGCATTACCTTAATAATAACACGACTCACTGCTTATAATAAACACAGACACTTTACAATTCTAAATTATTACATTTCAACAATGATATTACATATACATCCCGCCATTGACCGGTATAACGGCGCCAGTAATATAGCTCGCCTCATCACTTGCTAAAAAAGACACGGTCGCTGCCACGTCTTCGGGTTGTCCTAGACGCCCTACTGGCACAGCATCTAACATTGAGTTAAGTAGACGCTCATCTAGCTCATCCGTCATATCTGTTTCAATAAGACCAGGCGCCACGCAATTGACAGTGACCTGACGTGACCCTATCTCACGTGCCAATGTACGGCTAAAACCTTCTAGACCTGCTTTAGTAGCAGCATAGTTGGCTTGTCCGGCATTTCCCATTTGTGCCACGACAGATGAGATATTAATAATGCGTCCTTTACGGGCTTTCATCATACCGCGAATAGCTCGTTTACTCATACGATAAATGGCGGTTAAGTTTGTATCGATGACCGTATCCCAGTCATCATCTTTCATGCGTATGAGCAAACCATCTTGAGAGATACCTGCATTGTTGACTAATACTTGCACACTACCGTACACACTTTCGATCTCTTCAAACAGCTTGTCGATTTGAAGTTGGTCAGTAACATTTAATACACGGCCAATCCCTCCCGCATCATGTAAATAGTCATCGATGGCTTGAGCCCCTTCCGTAGAGGTCGCTGTCCCAATCACAAAATGGCCTTCTTTAGCAAAGCGTTTTGCAATGGCTTTCCCAATACCACGACTGGCACCTGTAACTAATATAATAGTACGGCTCATGATGACTCCTCATTCAACTTATCAAATAACTTCATGAGACGCTCAGGCTTATCAGTTGGATATGCCATTATCGGGGTCTCTTGTCTCTTAGCTAAGTTGCTCAACACAGTACCTGCACCACATTCTATAATTAAGTTAATATGTTTATCCGCCAACTTTTGCATCGTTTGGGTCCAAAGTACCGGGTGACTCAGCTGTTCTATCAGTGCTTTTTTGATACCGGCAACTGTTTTTTCTTCATTGGCATGTCTATTTTGCAAAACAGGACTCACTGGCAATTCAAACTCAACCTGACTCAGCTTTTCTGAGAGCGCTTCACTGGCATGTTGCATCAGCTCAGTATGTGATGGAACGCTTACCTTTAGTGGCACCATCTTTTTACCCATGCACTGAATATGTTGACTTAATAAGTCCATACCTAGCTCATTTCCTGCGACTACAACTTGCCCTGGACTGTTAAAGTTAGCTGGACTCACTATAGCATTGTCCTGACTACTTTGAGCTTGTTCGCAAATGCTAATTACTTGACTATTATCTAAGCCAAGTACCGCAGCCATTTTAGTCTCTATTCCTGCAACTGCCTGTTGCATAAATTGACCACGTGCATGCACCAGTTTTACCGCATCCGCCAGACTTAACACACCTGACGCACATAATGCGCTATACTCACCTAATGAGTGGCCTGCTAAAAACAGAGGCTCAAAATGAGTGTTATCTTTTAGAATTCGCCATATGGCTATACTAGCGGCTAACAAGGCTGATTGTGTGTTTTCAGTTTTAGCCAATGCAACATCATCTTGACAGACTGCCCATAAATCAAATCCTAAGGCATCACTGGCCTCACTAAATGTCTGCTTTACGATAGGATATAGCTCACTAAGCTCGTTGAGCATCCCGACAGTTTGAGACCCTTGTCCAGGAAAGACAACAGCAATACGGCGAGGTATATCAGGTTGACTATGTTTTTTTACGGATAGAGACTGTTTTAATGACATTGTAAGCCTTCTTATGACAATAGGTATCTAAATAGATACATATAAAAAAGAGCTAAGCACCGCCAATAATATTGGATTATTGGTAGGGCTTAGCTCTTATACTACACCACAATCATGATAATTGAAGGTAACTAGTCTTCTTGACTCACTTTGAACAACTGACGGCCACGATAAAAACCATCTTTCGTCATATGGTGACGACGATGTTTTTCACCAGTAGTGGCATCGATGCTTAGCTCAGCAACTTCCATATGATGGTGTGAACGACGCATATCACGGCGTGAGCGGCTTTTACGACTTTTTTGAACAGCCATGGGTCTTGCTCCTATTCTAAAAATATACTGCTAAGATACGTATTATATCGTTAATCAATTAATCAGATAAAATATAATAGCACTTTGCAAAATGAGTTCTCTATTGACCTCAATAAGAGCAACTCTTATTAAAAATCAAATAGGTTATGAATCTGGGAATAATAAACGAGAGATTATACCCGCTTTATTGTATAAAATAAAGGGTTAATCTCTACTTCACCTTTAAGCATGCTAATGGCTCTAAACTCTCTAAATAGTAAGCCTTAAATTGAGTAACGGTTTATAACTTACCCTTAAGAACTTCTAAAGCTGCAAAAGGGCTCTCAGCTTCTTCTTCAACTATTTCACCAACTTGTTCGACCGCCATTTCACAATCATCATGTTTCGCTGATAAAGGTACATCGAGTAGCAACTCATCTTCCACTAATTTCTTAAGTGGCAGTAGTCGGTCACCTTTTTTATTTTCCGGTTGATCTGCCAACAGCTCTTCAAGTAGCAGATAGTCATCTGACTCATCTATCAAACTTTCTTGATCTGCATGCTGTAATAAAACTAACTGTGCTTCGTGTGTGATATCGATAGACATAGGTGCCAAACAACGTTGGCAAATCACCCAAACCTCACCCGTGAACTGCATCATTAAAGTCAATAACTGACCCTGCTTTTTAAGCTCACATTTTAGTTCAATAGGCTTATCTCGATAATCTTCAGGTACAATATCGTCCAAACGTTTTAATAAGCTCGGTGTGATAGTCCCTGACCATATATACCCGCTATCTTCCCATTTTTCCAAATTCACATGGTTAGGTAACTGCTGAGCGCTTTTTTCTGTATTATTACTCAAGGTAGCATCCATTAAGTTAGTGGATTTATTATCTGGACTATATTTTGTCATATTTCTCTCTGGTTTAAAACTTAATTCGACAGTTTGCTGTGGATAATTCTCGATACTTTAACCCTTACATACCTCCATTCCTATTAGGGCGTGTGGAAAATTCGCAAATTAGCACTGCTGATAGCTAAAATCGTTCCAGACTAGGCGCAAACTGACGCTAATGTCTAGACCTTAGCTAGGTTTGTAACAACGTCTGGGGCGATTTTAGTATCAGCCGAAAGGGGCGGGACTCTTTTTTGCCAATATATGGCGGCTTTTAAAAATTTAGGGTTCTAACTTAGAATGACTAAGCGTCAAAAATTTCACTGCAAATTAACTAAAAAATAGTCTCCGCCAGTGCCATGGTCGAATGTTCCACACGCCCTATTATCATGACTCTTTTTGATAATGATATGGCTTATAGGTATCGCTCTTTTACATAGCAACCGACAGAATCATATTTAAAATAGTTATAGGGTGTTAAAAATGAGTGGTTAAAATACCCACAATTTTTTGCACCGTCTTTGATACAATCTTCTATGCCATACTCTTTTGCAATCAACCTGTATTCAGTTCTGTTTATCACGCGTTTTGAATATTTTCAATTTAACGTTTTAAATTTTGATGTAATTTGCCCACTTTATAGTTAAATTACTCAATTTCAATCACATCATATTAAAAGCCTGTTGTATGACGTCTTATTATTTTAATAACCTACCCATTGACCTGCTAATCAAAGCGCTTATCGTCTCAAATAAAGATCCTTTAGGATTCGCTGACCATAAAATAAGGCCTACTCTTGATAGACTCCATTCAAGTGATCAACGCTTCCAATACAGCACGTTGAATGACGTTAGCGACGTCGATAATTTACTGCCGAAATTAAAACAAGACTGGCTTTCAATTCAGCAACAGCAAAGTAAGCAACATAAATATAAGCAACATCCAGGTACAGCTTATTTAGAGGTCGATGATGACTATATTGAAACTCTTGAAGTAAACTGGTTAATTACCTTATTTAATGCCTTATTTGCTTCTAAAAACGTTCAATTAGTACGGGGTGGTCATGAGCCTGAGTATTTCCCTTCATGTCATGGCGAGCCTGCACGAATCGAATTTGCGCATGGTTATTTCCAAAGTGCTCTACATGAAATCAGTCACTGGAGTATTGCCGGCCGTCATCGGCGAACCTTGGCGGACTTTGGATATTGGTATGCCCCTGATGGTCGCACTGAAGCACAGCAAAAAGCCTTCGAAAAGGTTGAAGTTAAACCACAAGCCATTGAGTGCTTGTTTACTTTAGCTTGTGGCAAAACATTTAGCGTATCTCAGGATAATTTGCACGCAAACTTTGATACCACTGACAGTACGTTTGCAAAAGATGTCTATGCTAAAGCCAATCTATTTATTAACCAACCTAACTTACTACCTCAGGATGCGAAAATACTGTTAACAGCGCTTGCCTATTTGTGTCATGATATAGATACTGCGTGAATATCAATATTAAATAGACAACACATAAACCATATTCCCCTGCTTAAATAGACTTTTTCGTTTAGCTTTTCACTGAGCTATCACTTAATAATCAAAAGAAGAAGTTATGAGAGACTCCTTATGCAAACGTTATATATTCATCCAGAAAACCCTCAACCAAGGCTTATCGCTCAAGCGGTCGAAGCACTCCGTAACGATCAACTGATCGTTTATCCTACCGATACAAGCTATGCCTTTGGCTGCAAAATTGGCTCTAAAAAGGCTATCGAAACCCTTAGATTTATTCGACAACTTGATGATAAGCATCAATTCACTTTATTGTGCAAAGATTTAAGCGAAATAGCCACCTATGCCACAGTCGACAATCAACAGTTTAAACTGCTAAAAGCGAATACACCTGCGGCAATTACCTATATCTTGGAGGCGACAAAAGATGTGCCTAAAAAGCTGTCACACCCAAAAAAGAAAACGATCGGTATCCGCGTACCAGAAAATACAATCTCGCAAATGCTTTTAGAGTCGATGGGAGAACCAATCCTCACAAGTTCTTTAATTTTACCTGAGATGGAGCTCGCATTAGATGATCCATTTGATATCGAAGAGAAGCTCGCTAATCACATCGATTTGATGATTAATGCGGGTGTTTTGACCACCAAACTTACCACTGTTATTGACATGACGTCATTCCCACCGGAATTGATACGTCAAGGCGCTGCAGACGTCTCACACATTTTTGAGTAATCTATTAGTTTTATTCCAGTTTACGGTATTTTTTTATACTGCATTACTTTTTATTCCGTAGCTGCTTTGTGACTTTAAATAACATGTAAAAATAAAAAACCTCAATAGCTAGAATAAACAATGTTTTAAACATTATTTTCCAAGCTATCGAGGTTTTTAGTATTAACAGCAGACGGTTAATCAAACTCGATGTTGCTATCTATTTTAAAAATCTATGTTTTTAAAATCAATGTTTCTAAAACATTATCCTTAAAAACATTGGATTTTAAAATATTAGTCACGATCAACAAGTTCAACATATGCCATCGGTGCATTATCACCATCACGATTGCCACATTTGATGATACGGATGTATCCACCTGGGCGCTCTTGATAACGAGGTGCTAATGTACTAAATAACTTACCAACCATTGCTTTATCACGCATACGGCTGAATGCTAAACGACGGTTAGCTACTGAATCTTCTTTTGCCAAGGTAATAAGAGGCTCAGCCACACGGCGAAGCTCTTTTGCTTTTGGTAATGTTGTTTTAATCAGTTCATGTTCAAACAATGAGTTTGTCATGTTCTGGAACATTGCCTTACGATGGCTGCCGGTGCGACCCAGCTTAACTCCACTCTTACGATGTCGCATGGTCAAATATCCTTTATAGTTTAACGGCTACGATAAGAAAAGCGGTCATCAACACGTAGATCTGCTGGTGGCCAATTCTCTAAGCGCATATCCAGTTCAAGACCTTTAGACGCTAATACGTCTTTGATTTCGGTTAATGACTTCTTACCTAAGTTTGGTGTCTTAAGCAATTCAGTTTCTGAACGCTGTACCAAATCGCCGATATAGTAAATGTTTTCAGCTTTTAAACAGTTTGCTGAGCGAACCGTTAGTTCAAGATCATCCACTGGGCGTAATAGCACAGGGTCAACCTCTTCTTTTTCTTTCACAGGCTCTGGCGCTTCTTCTGCTTCTAAATCTACAAAAATTGAGATTTGTTGCTGCAAAATTGTTGCTGCTTTGCGAATTGCTTCTTCTGGATCAATCGTACCATTGGTTTCTAATTCAATGATTAATCGATCAAGATCCGTACGCTGTTCAACACGAGCATTTTCAACTTGATAAGCCACACGTGAAACTGGGCTAAAGCTAGCATCCAATTTCAAACGGCCGATTGCTTTAGTGTCACCATCTTCACGGCGTAAATTAGCAGGCTCATAACCACGGCCCATAACCACACGTAAGCGCATTTTTAGATGACCACGATCACCTAATGTACCTAGAACTAATTCAGGGTTTACAATATCAACATTGTGAGGCAAATCAATATCTGCCGCAGTGATGGTACCAGGACCTTTCTTATCTAGAGTTAAAAATACTTCATTTTGATCATGCATAGTAATTGCAAGACCTTTGAGATTTAAAAGCAAATCTAAAACATCTTCTTGCAGACCTTCAAGGGTAGAGTATTCGTGATCCACACCTTCAATTTCTGCTTCAATTACAGCTGCACCAGGTAATGAAGATAAAAGAATACGACGAAGGGCATTACCTAAGGTATGCCCAAAGCCGCGTTCTAACGGCTCGAGCGTGACTTTTGCATTTGTTTCGTCCACCGCATCCACATTAATGGCATTAGGGGTCAGAAACTCGGTAGCATTTAGCATCATATTGTCACCTCGATGTGTTAATCAAATTATTGTTAGCGATTATTTAGAATACAATTCAACGATTAAGCTTTCGGTGATTTCTGCAGGTAGATCAATACGATCTGGCGCTTGCTTAAATGTACCTTGCATTTTGCTATGATCAACATCTAACCATTCAGGGATACCACGTTGAGTAGCAAGTTCGATAGCATTCTTAATACGTAACTGTTCTTTCGCTTTTTCGTGAATGGCAATAACATCACCATCTTGAACTTGAATTGATGGAATGTTCACACGAACAAATTCATCACGTCCAGCTCGTTTTAGCATAATGGCACGGTGACTTACCAACTGACGTGCTTCAGCACGAGTTGAGCCAAAACCCATACGATATACAACATTATCTAAACGACGTTCTAACATCTGCAATAGATGTTCGCCAGTTGCACCACGTGCACGTGCAGATTCTTTATAATAGTTAGCGAACTGACGCTCTAATACGCCATACATACGCTTAACTTTTTGCTTCTCACGAAGCTGTAATGAATATTCAGAAGCTTTATTGCGCGTATTGCCATGTTGACCAGGCACGCGACCTGCTTTCTTAGTCTTTACATCATAAGGCTTAATACCTGATTTTAATTGTAAATCAGTACCTTCACGACGCGACAACTTTAATTTTGGACCTATATAACGGGCCATGCTTGTGTCTCCTTGAGTTACGTCTTAATAGTAACTTGTAACGGTAATTTCGTCTTAATTCACACACCTTACATTTGCTACTCTCTATCGACATAGCAAAATATAGGGTAATAATAGTTTAAACGCGACGCTTTTTAGGCGCACGGCAACCGTTGTGTGGGATTGGGGTAACATCAGATATGCTGTTAATTTTATAACCTAATGCACCTAAAGCTCTTACCGCAGACTCACGACCCGGTCCTGGACCTTTAACCAGAACATCGACATTTTTCACACCATATTCTTGAGCAGCTTTACCAGCTACTTCAGCGGCAACCTGAGCTGCAAATGGTGTTGATTTACGTGAACCACGGAAGCCTTGTCCACCTGAGGTGGCCCAAGCCAATGCATTACCTTGACGATCAGTAATCGTTACAATGGTGTTATTAAAAGACGCATGAATGTGGGCTACGCCCTCTGATACCGAACGACGAGCCGTTTTTTTACGACCACGGGTGTCTTTTGCCATCTTTTAGCTTCCTAAGTTAATTATCTTTTAATTGAACGAATCGGACCCTTACGAGTACGAGCGTTATTTTTCGTGTTTTGACCTCTTACAGGTAAATTACGACGATGGCGAATACCACGGTAACAACCTAAATCGACCAAACGCTTAATATTCATTGAAACTTCACGACGTAGGTCACCCTCAGTCATGTAGTTACCAACTTGAGCACGGATAGCATCAAGCTGCGTGTCATCTAACTGACTAATTTTTGTCGTAGGCTCTATACCAACCGCATCTAAAATCTGCTGAGCGGTAGTACGACCAATACCAAAAATATAAGTCAATGAAATCACTGCATGCTTGTTATCCGGAATGTTGACGCCGGCAATACGAGCCATTGATTTCTCTCCAGTTATGAAAAATGAGTCTTGGCTAAAAGAATAGCCTTATGACTTATGTTTCAGATTGTGCCATTTGACTAGTTATTACTTTATATTCAGTCACTACCAAATATAATATCAAAAACTATGCAAACGACGGCAAGTGGCGGATGATAACTCATCCGCCATAAATATTCAAGTATAAACTCTATTCTTTGTATTCTGAATACTGATTAAATACAAATTAAGGATTAACCTTGACGTTGCTTATGACGTGGTTCTGCTTTACAAATAACATGTACTTTACCTTTACGGCGTACTACTTTGCAGCTACCACAAATCTTTTTTACAGATGCTTGAACTTTCATACTTATCTCCTATAGAACAAACGCTTTGCTTCAAAATCTCTTTGAAACACTATTTAATAAGCGTCTGATCATGATACTGATGTGTCATTAAGTGAGCCTGTAATTGTGAAATAAAGTCCATCACAACAACAACCATAATTAATAATGAGGTACCACCTAAATGGAATGGTATACCAAATGAGGACTGTAATAACATTGGCATTAAACAAATCACAGTCATATAAATCGCACCAATAAAGGTAAGTCGATTTAGTACGTGATCTAGATAACGCTGGGTTTGCATGCCAGGTCGAATACCAGGTATATATGCCCCGCTACGTTTTAAATTTTCTGCAACATCATGAGGACTAAAAACCAATGCGGTATAGAAATAACAGAAAAAGATAATCATCGCACCAAATAGGACTAGGTAAAGAGGCTGACCCGGAGCTAAAACTAATGACATCGTTTGCAAAAACTGCTGCCACATACTAGGATCAGCTGAGTTACCTACCCATTGACCCAAACTTGCTGGAAACATCAACAGAGCACTAGCAAAAATTGCGGGAATAACACCCGCCATATTAATCTTTAGTGGTAAATGAGACTGTTGATTTGCGTAAACTTTACGACCTAATTGCTGTTTTTGCGCATAGTTAACCGGAATTCGACGTTGGGCTCTTTCTATATAAACAATACCAGCAGTCACTGCAATACCCAAAACAGCAAATACGAGTAAAATGATGAGACTTTGAGGGTCGTTCTTAACCATATCAAAAGATTGACCTAGCATACTAGGAACACTTGATACTATACTGGCAAAAATAAGCATGGATATGCCATTGCCGACACCGCGCTCTGTTATTTGCTCACCGAGCCACATCAAAAACATGGCACCTGCAACAAGTGAACTGACAGCAGGGATATAAAACGTCAATCCAGAGGATAAGGTCAGATTTTGACTAATCAGTCCAGTACACATGAAAATGGCTTGAATTGATGCCAAAAAGAGAGTGCCCTGCCGTGTATACTTATTCAGTTTACGTCGACCAGCCTCTCCCTCTTTTTTTAAAGCCTCAAGTGATGGCAATACCGCTGACATCATTTGCACAATAATAGAGGCAGAAATATAAGGCATAATTCCTAAAGCCATAATTGACATTCTCTCTAACGCACCCCCTGAAAACATGTTAAACATGCTCAAGATGGTGTTTTCGTTTCTAGAGAAAAGTTCAGCTAGGCTATTTGGATTTATTCCAGGTACTGGGATATGTGAACCCAAACGGTAAACAACCAACGCCCCCATTAAGAACAACAAGCGATTCCAAAGCTCATCATACTTACGAATAAACGCAAGTGGATTCATAGGAATAGCAGAGGTAGGCCCAGATTGCTTAGCCATTTAAATTACTCCTCAGTTTCCTCAACTGTGCCACCAGCAGCTTCAATAGCCGCTTTAGCACCTTTGGTCACTTTAACACCTTTAAATGTATAAGCTTTAGTAATCTCGCCAGACAAGATGATACGCGCGCGTTTCATATCATGACGGATAATGTTTGATGCTTTAAGGGTTTCAACGCTCACTACGTCACCATCAATCTTGTTAAGCTCTGATAGACGTACTTCTGCCGTTGTCATTGCCATCTGGCTAGTAAAGCCAAATTTAGGTACTCGGCGGAATAAAGGCATTTGACCACCTTCAAATCCGCGACGAACGCCTGACCCTGAACGTGACTTCTGACCTTTAACACCACGTCCACCTGTTTTGCCAAGACCAGAACCGATACCACGACCTTTACGGTGGGCTGTTTTCTTAGCACCAACACCTGGTGATAATTCGTTTAATTTAAGTCCCATTACGCTTCCTCCACTTTAACCATGTAATTGATGCGATTCACCATTCCACGGGTTGAAGGGGTGTCTTCAACTTCGACTGTTTGTCCGATACGGCGTAAACCTAGCCCCATAAGACAAGCTTTATGGCTTTTAAGGCGATGGGCACCAGATTTAATTTGAGTAACTTTCATTGTTTTCATCGTAACTCACCTACTATATATATTTAAAAATGGTTAGCCCAAGATCTCTTCAACAGATTTACCACGTTTGGCAGCCGCCTTTTCAGGAGAAGACATATCGCGTAAACCATTAAAAGTCGCACGAACTACGTTGGTTGGGTTCGTTGAACCATAGCACTTAGTCAATACGTTTTCCACACCAGCAGATTCAAGCACTGCACGAACAGCACCACCGGCAATAACACCAGTACCTTCATTAGCAGGCTGCATATAAACTTTACTAGCCCCATGACGGGCTACGATAGGATGCTGTAACGTAACACCATCAAGATCTACTGTGATCATGTTACGTTTTGCAGCTTCAAGTGCCTTTTGGATGGCTGCTGGCACTTCGCGAGCTTTACCACGTCCAAATCCAACACGACCATTACCATCACCTACTACTGTTAATGCAGTAAATGAAAAGATACGACCACCTTTAACTACTTTCGATACACGGTCAACAGAAACTAATTTTTCTACTAATCCGTCGTTTTGTTCTACTTTAGCCATGATTAAAACTCCAATCCATTTTCACGAGCGGCTTCTGCCAATGCTTTAACACGACCATGGTATTTAAAACCACTGCGGTCAAAGGCGACTTTAGTGATACCAGCAGACTTACCACGTTCAGCAATAAGTTTACCCACAGCTGTCGCTGCTTCAACGTTACCAGTAGCACCAGAACGCAATGTTTCATCAAGCGTCGACGCTTGAGCTAAAACTTCTCCGCCGGTTGGAGAAATGATCTGAGCATAGATATGGCGTGGAGTACGGTTAACTACTAACCGATGCACACCCAAATAGCGGATGTGGGCACGTGTTTTTTTAGCTCGACGTAAGCGAGCAGCTTTCTTATCAAACATGTCATTTCACCTTATTTTTTCTTAGCTTCTTTACGAACCACATGCTCGTCACTGTAACGAATACCTTTACCTTTATATGGTTCAGGTGGACGATATCCACGGATTTTCGCAGCAGCTTGACCCAAAGCTTGTTTGTCGTTTGATTTTAAAACGATTTCAGTTTGGCTTGGCGTTTCAGCAGTAACACCTTCTGGCAGTGTATATTCGACTGGGTGTGAGTAACCAACGTTCAATGTTACTTTATTACCAGCAACTTGAGCACGGTAACCAACACCAATCAACTGAAGTTTTCTTTCAAAACCATCAGAAACACCGATAATATAGTTGTTTAACGTAGAACGCATTGTACCAGTGTGCATCCACGCATCTTTTGAGTCAGAAACAGGTGATAAGATCAGTTGATCATCTTCTTGTTTTAGCTCGACCAAATCATGCAGGTGTAAAGACATTGTACCTTTGCTGCCTTTAACTTCAACCTGCTGACCGTTCAAAGTAACACTTACGCCTTTAGGCAGTGTTACTGGGGCTTTAGCCACACGAGACATAGGAATATCCTTTAATAACAGATAAATAACGAATGATTACGAAAAAATTAACAGGCACTAGGCCTGTTAATTTAAATAATCAGCTCTATATTACTCAAGCTTTTACTATTAGAGTTAATAGAGGCCTAAATAAAGGCGCCTATTATAACTGATTAACAGTGTTTTAAAAAGCTAAATAATACAAATTAAAATTTAGGCGACAAATGCGATGATCTCGCCACCAATACCAGCAGCGCGCGCAGCACGATCACTCATGATGCCCTGGCTGGTAGATACGATAGCCACACCTAAACCTTGCTGTACCGACGGGATTGAATCCTTACCACGGTATTGACGAAGTCCTGGACGACTAAAGCGTTTGATTACTTCAATAACAGGCTTGCCTTCATAGTATTTTAATTCAATACTTAATGTTGCTTTGCCATTACCTTCATCAGTTACTTCAGCAGATGCTATGTAACCTTCTGAAACTAGTAAATCAGCAATTGACTTACGTAGTTTTGAGCTTGGCATAGCGACTGAAACTTTACGTGCCATTTGTGCGTTACGAATACGGGTTAGCATATCTGCAACGGTATCTTGCATACTCATAGTATTACTCCCTTACCAACTTGCTTTACGAACGCCTGGTACATCACCTTGCATTACGCGCTCGCGTAAAATGTTACGGGATAAACCAAACTTACGGAAGTAACCATGAGGACGACCAGTAACACCACAACGGTTACGTAATCTTACTGGAGACGAGTTACGCGGTAGTGATTGAAGTTCAAGAATGGCTTCCATTCGCTCTTCATCACTTGCGTTCATGTCACTTATGATTGCCTTAAGCTTCGCACGCTTCTCAGCATACTTAGCAACCATTTTCTCGCGCTTTAATTCGCGATTAATCATGCTCTTTTTTGCCATAATGCTTTATTCCTATTTGAATGGGAAGCCGAATGCTTTAAGCAGTGCGCGACCCTGCTCGTCGGTCTGAGCAGATGTCGTGATAGTGATATCAAGCCCACGAAGGCGATCAATTTTATCATAGTCAACTTCTGGGAAAACGATTTGCTCTTTGATACCTAACGAGTAGTTACCGCGTCCGTCAAATGCTTTTGGAGAAAAACCACGGAAGTCACGGATACGTGGGATTGCGATAGCAATGAGACGATCTAAAAACTCATACATTTGCTCGCCACGAAGTGTCACTTTACAACCAATTGGCCATTCTTCACGAATTTTAAAGCCTGCGACAGATTTACGTGCTTTAGTGACGACTGGTTTCTGACCGGCAATTGCCGTCATATCAGCCACGGCACCTTCCAAAATCTTTTTATCTTGAGAAGCACCGCCAACACCCATATTAAGAGTAATTTTGGTGATCTTTGGTACTTGCATGACATTTTTTAAGCCCAAATCATCTTGAATCTGTTGCTTTAATTTGTCATTGTATAATGATTTTAATCTAGCCATTGCTATTACACCCTTAGTGTTTTACGCAGTCGCCACTACTTCACCATTTGAACGATAGACACGTTGCTTATTGCCATTTTCGTCAAACTGGTAAGTAATACGATCAGCTTTTTGGGTTTGCGCATTAAAAATTGCGACGTTAGAGATATGTAAAAATGCTTCTTGCTTAAGAATGCCACCTTCAACACCAGTTGCCGCATTAGGCTTTTGATGTTTAGTGACAATGTTAATGCCTTCTACTTTAATACGGTCATTTTTTACCGCTAGCACAACGCCTTGTTTGCCTTTGTCTTTCCCAGCAATAACAATAACATTGTCGCCTTTACGTAATTTAGCCATGGGTTACCTCTACAGTACTTCTGGTGCTAGTGATACAATCTTCATGAATTGATCACCACGTAGTTCACGAGTTACCGGCCCAAAGATACGAGTGGCAATCGGGGCTTTATTCTGGTTAAGCAACACAGCAGCATTATCGTCAAAGCGAAGGACTGAACCATCTGGACGACGTACACCTTTTTTGGTACGTACAACCACAGCATTCATAACATCGCCTTTTTTAACACGACCACGCGGTATTGCTTCTTTCACAGATACTTTAATGATGTCGCCGACAGAGGCATAACGGCGATGTGAACCGCCTAAAACCTTGATACATTGAACGCGTCGTGCACCACTATTATCTGCAACTTCCAGAATTGTTTCAGTCTGAATCATTGCGTTACTCCAATCATATGCGAAAAGGCGTTAACTACTGTGTAAAATAACTTTATATAATTAACACTTAAATAAAGCGCTCACTTAGTGTTACCACAAGGGGGCGTATTTTACCAGTAATTAAAGCCAATTGCAATTTGCTTATATTTTTTTAGCTGTTTCAACAACGTCTAGTAACTTCCAAGCTTTAGTCTTAGAGATTGGGCGGGTTTCAACGATGCGAACCACGTCCCCTTCATTACAGACATTGTCTTCGTCATGGGCTTTAATCTTTGTAGAACGACGGATCTGCTTACCATACAGAGGATGGCGAACTTTACGTTCAACCAATACTGTAATAGACTTTTCCATCTTGTTACTGACAACCTTACCAGTAACAATACCTACATCTGTGCCCGATTGTTCGGTTTGTTGAATATCGTCACTCATTAGGCGCCTCTTTGTTTTTCATTAATCAAAGTCTTGATTTTAGCAATCGCACGGCGATTTGCTCTGACTTCGTGGGTGCTACCTAGTTGACCGGTGGCTTTGGCCATACGAAGACGAAAGGCATCAAGCTGCTTCTCATCTAGTAATCCAGTCAGCTCTTCTACTGATTTTTCACGTAATTCACTGATCTTCATTACATTATCGTCCGCTTAACAATGGTAGTTTTGAAGGGAAGCTTAGCCGCAGCAAGCGTAAACGCTTCACGTGCTAACTCTTCTGAAACCCCTTCGATCTCATAAAGCATTTTACCTGGTTTGATTTCGCATACCCAGTACTCAACAGGACCTTTACCTTTACCCATACGAACTTCTAATGGCTTTTCAGTAATTGGCTTATCAGGGAATACACGGATCCAGATCTTACCACCGCGCTTAACCTTACGAGTAATAGTACGACGAGCCGCTTCAATTTGACGAGCGGTCATACGACCGCGACCAACTGATTTAAGGCCAAATTGACCAAATGCAACGGTGCTTCCACGATGTGCTAAACCCGTGTTACGCCCTTTATGCATTTTACGAAATTTGGTACGTTTTGGTTGTAACATAGCTTAACCTCTATCTGTGTTTGCTCTGTCTGAACGACGGTTTCCACGTCCGCGGCGCTTAGGGGCACGAGGCTTATCTTCTTTCTTTGGAGGATTGTAAACACTATCCATACCATCAAGAATTTCACCACGGAAAATCCATACTTTAACACCGATAGTTCCGTAGGTAGTCTCAGCACGAACCGATGCATAGTCAATATCTGCACGAAGCGTATGTAAAGGTACACGACCTTCACGATACCACTCAGTACGAGCAATCTCTGCACCGCCTAAACGACCAGACAATTCAACTTTAATACCTTGAGCACCAGAACGCATACTGTTTTGAACCGCACGTTTCATAGCACGACGGAACATAACACGGCGTTCTAATTGACTTGCAATACCTTCAGCAACTAGTCGAGCATCTAAGTCAGGAGAAGTAATTTCTTCGATATTAACCTGAGCAGGAACACCCATCATGTTGGTCAACTCTTTCTGTAACTTCTCAATATCTTCACCTTTTTTTCCGATAACAATACCAGGACGCGCCGTTGAAATCGTGATTTTAGCGGCACCCGTAGGGCGCTCAATCATGATATGGCTTATCATAGCGTTATCTAGCTTTTTGCGAAGATAATCACGTACTTGAATGTCATTTAAAAGATATTCAGAGTATTGCTTAGGGTCTGCATACCAGTTAGCGTTGTGCTTTTTGACAACACCAAGACGAATTCCGATTGGATGTACTTTTTGTCCCATGAATTATTCTCCTACCTTAACTGTGATGTGACAGGTACGCTTACTGATACGATCAGCACGACCTTTTGCACGTGGTAGGATACGCTTTAGCGTGATGCCTTCATCCACATAGATAGTTGATACTTTTAGGGTATCAATATCTAGACCGTGGTTGTGCTCAGCATTGGCGATTGCAGATTCAAGACATTTCTTGACAAATACTGCGCCTTTTTTGTTGCTGAACGCAAGGATATCCAAAGCACGCTCGATAGACTTACCACGAACTTCATCTGCGACAAGTCGAACTTTCTGTGCCGAAATGGCGGCACCGCGTAATTTTGCAGTTACTTCCATAGTGAGCACCTTATTTTTTTGCTTTCTTGTCAATGCCGTGACCGCGGTATGTGCGAGTCGGGGCAAATTCACCTAGTTTATGGCCAACCATTTGCTCACTAATAATAACCGGTACGTGAGTACGGCCATTATGAACAGAAATAGTTAGACCAACCATTTGTGGTAAAATCATCGAGCGACGTGACCAAGTTTTAATTGGCTTGCGAGAGTTAGACTCGATAGCAGTTTCTACTTTGGCAAACAGATGCGCATCAATGAATGGACCTTTTTTCAATGAACGAGGCATGAAATTTTTCCTTTATTTCTTCTTGGCGCGACGGCGACGGATGATCATACTGTCAGTACGCTTGTTAGAACGCGTTTTAAGACCTTTGGTCTTCTGACCCCATGGCGTTGTTGGATGTTTACCCATTGTACGACCTTCACCACCACCATGTGGGTGATCGACTGGGTTCATCGCTGTACCGCGAACCGTTGGGCGAACACCACGCCAACGTGATGCACCTGCTTTACCAAGTGATTTTAGGTTATTTTCAGTATTAGAAACTTCACCAATGACTGCACGGCAATTAATGTGTACACGGCGAGTTTCACCAGAACGTAAACGTAAAATAGCATAAATGCCATCTTTGCCGAGTAACTGAACTGAAGCACCGGCTGAACGCGCAAGTTGAGCGCCTTTACCAATTTTAAGTTCGATATTACTGATCGTCGTACCTACTGGGATATTCTTAAGGGGTAGACAGTTACCTGGACGAATTGGAGAAGTCTCGCCAGACATCACTGAATCACCAACTTGTAATTTCTTAGGTGCAATAATATAACGACGCTCACCATCAGCGTACTTAAGTAATGCAATATGAGCAGTACGGTTAGGATCGTATTCAATACGCTCTACTGTCGCTGGGATATTGTCTTTAGTACGTTTAAAGTCGATAATACGATAGTGTTGCTTGTGCCCACCACCGATATGACGTGAGGTTATACGACCATTATTATTACGACCACCTGATTTGCCTTGTGCTTCAACAAGTGGAGCATGCGGACGACCTTTATAAAGGTGTGGATGCACCACTTTCTCAACAAAACGGCGACCTGGTGATGTTGGCTTTGCTTTTACGATAGGCATAATTTGTATCCTTATTCGTTGTTCGCTGTTTCGCTAGTCGATGCTGCAGTATCTGCAACCTCTTCACCAGCATCAGCCATTTGACCATTTTGAACAGCTGCTTGACCAGCTTTTAAGGTAACATAGGCCTTTTTATAGTCATTACGACGGCCGATATTTTTACCAAAACGCTTCGTCTTACCTTTAACATTTAATGTGTTTACTTTAGTTACTTCAACACCATCAAACATTAACTCGACTGCTTTTTTGATTTCACGCTTAGTGGCATTCTTATCTACTTTAAATACTTGTACACCTAGCGAGTCACCTAGCAGCTGAGATTTTTCTGAGAACACAGGCCCTTTTAAGACCTGATAAAGTCTTGCGTTATTCATGCTAGTGCTTCCTCAAATTGTTTCGCTGCGTCAACAGACATGATGACTTTATCAAACGCAATCAAGCTAACAGGATCCACTTCATTAGTGCCTAGTACATTCACATGTGGAATGTTACGAGCTGCTAAATAAAGGTTTTCATCAACTTCATTGGTCACGATTAATGCTTTAGGTGCATTAAGTTCTGCCAATTTGCTTATCAGCTCTTTTGTCTTTGGAGCTGAAACAGTTATTTCATCCACTAAAATAAGACGATCTTGGCGAACTAATTCAGCTAAAATACACTGCATAGCACCACGATACATTTTACGGTTCACTTTTTGTGACCAATCTTGTGGTTTGGCAGCAAATGCTCGACCACCACTACGCCAGATAGGGCTACGAATAGAGCCTGCGCGAGCACGACCTGTACCTTTCTGACGCCATGGCTTGATACCACCGCCAGAAACTTCAGCACGAGTCTTTTGTGCGCGGGTACCTTGACGTGCGCCTGCTAAATAAGCAGTGACGACCTGGTGAACGAGGGCTTCGTTGAATTCACGACCAAATGCCGTGTCAGACAGCTCAACCGCTGCGCCTGTAACAGTTTTTAAATTCACGTTAATCCCCTTGCTTAGGCTTTGATTGACGGACGTACGATGACATCGCCACCATTGGCACCAGGTACGGCACCTTTAATGACGAGAAGACCTTTTTCAGCGTCTACTGACACGACTTCAAGTCCTTGAACGGTAACTTGTTTGTTACCCATTTGCCCTGGCATTTTCTTACCTTTGAAAACTTTACCTGGGCTTTGGTTCTGACCTGTTGACCCTAGTACACGATGCGAAATAGAGTTACCATGAGTCGCATCTTGCATACTAAAATTATGACGCTTTACGCCACCTTGGAAGCCTTTACCTTTACTTTGACCTGTAACATCAACAAGTTGCCCTGCTTCAAATAGGTCAGCAGCAATTTCACCGCCAGCTTCACGTCCTTCTAGCTCTTCTTCTGTAACACGAAATTCCCATACACCACGTCCTGCTTTTACGCCGGCTTTGGCAAAGTGACCTTTTTGTGCTGCTGTTACGCGGCTGTCACGACGCTCACCTGTGGTGACTTGGATGGCTTGATAGCCGTCAGTGTCATTCGTTTTGATTTGAGTAATGCGGTTTGCATCGACCTCAACGACTGTTACAGGAATAGAAGCGCCTGTTTCAGTGAAGACACGGGTCATGCCGCATTTCTTACCGACTAAACCGATCGCCATGTTAAACCTCTTTAATATCTTCAATTAATAGTTTGGGGTAATATCTAAAAGTCGCGCTATATTAATCATTACGCTTAATTATTGACGCGCCTTTGATTAACCCAATGCGATTTGAACGTCTACACCAGCAGCCAAGTCCAACTTCATCAATGCATCTACGGTTTTATCAGTAGGTTGCACGATGTCAAGCATACGCTTGTGAGTACGAATCTCGTACTGATCTCGCGCGTCTTTATTGACGTGTGGCGAGGTTAGGACGTTGAAACGCTCAATGCGAGTAGGCAACGGTACAGGACCACAAACTTGCGCACCAGTGCGCTTTGCGGTATCGACAATCTCTTGTGCCGACTGATCGATTAATCTATGATCAAAAGATTTTAGTCGGATACGGATTCTCTGGTTAGCCATGCCAGCAAGCTCCTAATAAGTGGTTTTATCATTATTAATAGCCTTCAATAGGTTTTTAATGATAAATAGCCGTTATATAAATGATTTATTTTTTGGTTAAATCGTGATGCTAATCACACTCAACATTTTCAAAAAACAAAATAAATTTAATCCTTGCCCACCATTTCCAAAATCGGAAGGTAGCAAAGAAGAATGAAATTAGTGCCAAAAACGATGCTTCGGCTGTATTAACGTCAAGATTTTTATGTGTTAATTGCTAAATATGCTGCCATATTTGCATGACACTGACTTGAAACGCTCATATAAATTCAGTGGAATGTATTATACAGAGCTTGCAATAAATTGCAAGACCAATATAAAAAATTAATGAGAGGTTGACTCTTTTAAAGATATCAAACGCTTGAACTTAGTCGAGTACAATATCATATTGCTCTTGCGTATATAGATTTTCGACTTCAAAGGTAATCACGCGTCCTAGTAAATACTCAAGATCTGCCACAGTGTCTGCCTCTGAAGACAATAATAAATCAATAACAGACGCATGCGCTACCACCGTGAACTTCTTCGGAGAATTATACGTACGAGCACAGCGCATAATCTCTCGAAATATTTCAAAACAAACCGTTTCTGCTGTTTTGATAAATCCTTTACCACCGCAAGTTTTACAAGGCTCACACAGCTGTTGTTCTAATGATTCGCGGGTTCTCTTGCGAGTCATCTCAACCAACCCCAACTCGCTTACCTGAGTGATTTTAGTTTTGGCATAATCTTGTGACAGCTGGTGTTGCAAATTTTCTAACACATCGTCTTTATGTTCTTGCTCAAGCATATCAATGAAATCAAGAATGATAATCCCACCTAAATTGCGTAATCGTAGCTGTCTTGCAATCGCATGTGTTGCTTCAAGATTAGTCTTATAGACGGTATCCTCAAGTGAGCGCCCACCCACAAACGAGCCTGTATTGACATCGATGGTTGTCATTGCTTCTGTCTGATCAATAATCAAGTAGCCACCTGATTTTAAATCGACTCTTCGTTTGAGGGCATCTCTTAAATCCTCCTCAACGCGGTGGACATCAAATAAAGGCTGCTCACCCGAATATGGAATAATACGCGGATAAATAAAGGGTACAAACTCCTTAGCAAACTGCCGCACCTCATTGTACATCCCTTCATGATCAACTATGACCTTTTCAGTATCGGGATGCACCAGATCGCGGATCGAGCGAAGCGGTAATGATAACTCTTGATAAATGAGTACTGCAGGCTGACTGCTGATCGCTGAGGCATCTTTACGCGCTTGGATGGTGCGCCATAGCTGGACCAGATAATAAATATCTTCTTCAAGTTTGGCAACTGGCACGCGCTCAGCTGCTGTCCTTGCGATAAGGCCACCCGTTAAGTTGACCGTCTGCATCAGTGACGCAAGCTCCGTTTTTAAACGGTGGCGCTCCTCTTCATTATCAATACGTTGTGAAATACCTATGTGCTCGCTTGAGGGCAGATAGACTAAGTAGCGAGACGGCAGAGATATATTTGTGGTTAACCTTGCCCCTTTTGTTCCTAACTGATCCTTAGTCACTTGCACTAAGATTTTTTGACCTTCTTGCAGACGATACTGAATCAGCTCATGTCTAGGGGGCTCAATAACCTTACGCTCTTTAACTGGTGCAGACTTGACATCTGCTTTAGTAATGGCATTTCCAACGATATCTGGGGAATCGTCGTCACTTGTTGCGTCCCTAGTTGCGCCGCTTGTTACCTCGCTAGTTGCTTCGTCATATAAGCTATTATCTAATAAGTCATTTTGCAGATTATCCAATTCATCTGCCATTGCTGACTGCTTTTCACTAAGACCATTGCTTTCAGGCTGTATTTTGCTAGTGATAGTGGCAGCGTTGTTATCATCAAGACTTAAAGAAGAATCCTGATCTGCATAATGTAATGCCGCTGATGCCTCTGTGGTTGAGGTAATATTTGGGGATGTGGTGGAAGGTGATGATTCAGAATTTGAAGCCTTATCGGCACACTCACTATCTTCAATATCGGTATTATTTTCGGCAATATGCTCATAGCGATCGACTGGCATACTTGCCAAGATACTAGGTTCATGCTTCGTCTTGTGCCGTGCTACAGATGGAGATGCCGTCTTCTGAGGAGAAGCACGTGCAACACGCCGCATATCATTAACGTGTAAAAAAGCGGTACGTGATTGTCCAATTTCAACGAATGCCGCCTGCATTCCAGGTAAGACACGAACCACTGTACCCAGATAAATATTTCCTACCAGTCCAAGCTTATTATGCCGTTCAATATAAACCTCGCTGACCACGCCGTTGTCTAAGACTGCGACCCGAGATTCCATTGGACTGACATTGATGAGTAGCTCTTCTGACATAGCAGACCTTTTATTTTTTATTGAGATGATTGTATTTTGATGTTAAGCGTAACGAGGATACTTATTACCAATTATTTTAGATGCTAATATTTTAGATGCTAACGGTTGACTATAAGGTGTAACGCGGGCTGTTTCACAACCTATATCATGATCATGGTTTGTTCTAATCGTTTGTTCTAATCTTTGAAGATTGACAGTGTACCATTGAGTTTGGCAAATTGTTATATAGGGGTTGTGTATATCTGTGTGGAAACTAAGCTTAACCCTTCAATGCCTTATAATGAATTTAAATTATTCTGTTGTTGAGTGATTTGCTCAATCGCTTGTAAGGTTTGGGCCAATGGCAACCCTACAACATTGGTATAACTCCCATTAATCCGCTCTACCCAACATGCTCCCTTGCCTTGAATAGCATACCCTCCAGCTTTGTCTACAGGCTCTCCTGTCTGCCAATAATTTTCCATAGCTTTTTCGTCTAAGGGTATAAACTTGACCTCAGTTTTCTCTAAAATAGTATCATGAAAGCTAACATTACCCTGCTCATTAACAAATGTTAATTTTACAGCTGTCCACACCGCATGTTGTACGCCTGACATGCTACGCCACATAGCGAACGCATCTGTCTTATCCCTCGGCTTAATCAAAATAGACTTACCATCTGGCAACACGCCTATGGTATCAGCGGTGATAATTAATTTAGAGCTATGAGGATTGTTCACATCTGTCTTATTTATGTTTGATGGATTATTTTCTTTTGCCGTATCAAACAGTTGCTTGCAAGCTTGTTGCGCTTTAGCTTCTACCATTCTCACGATATAATCTTGGGGCAATTCATTGGGTCTAACAGTCTCATCCACATCTACTGAAAATGTGACAAACTTCATACCTGATAAACCTAACAGTTGTTGTCTTCGTGGCGAGGTGGATGCCAAAATAATTTCAATCATAAAATTGCCATATCTAGAGTCTGTTGAACATTCAAATATTTTTTTCTTTTAGGTAAGCTCATTTAATCTAAAAATAGTAAGACGCCAAAATGTGACAGCGCCTCATAGAGTTACGAGTCACTAAACTAGGGCATATCCCCCATTCATAAAATGACATTTAAAAGGCTGATTATTTTAAACACTACTGGATTTTAAATAACTGGCCTAAATAAAGAGACGTAGATGTTGTGTTTATATAACTCTCGACGTCTATCTAATAAAGCGAATGAGTGCCAGAAATACTACAGGCCAAGCGGCAATACTGATTAGTAGGCTGAATATTGCAGGAGTGAAAAAAATATTTTGAGTCAAATATTGTACTGTCCAAAGGCTTAATTGAAATACTATTAAACCAGCCGAAGCTAGTATCCAAGCTAGCGACAGATTTAGTTGCCTAATATAGCGCACCATTAGTCGAATTGAGAAAGCCATTAAAGTAGCAGAAAACGCCTGTTGACCTAGACGGGTATCTAACAGTAAGTCTGCAATAATACCTATCGCAAATGCCGTGCCGACTCCCACATAGCGAGGCTTAAAAATCAGCCAAAATGCAAGCACCATAATAAGCGCCATTGGACGCAATATCGAAGATTGTAAACTAAGGGGATAAATATTAACAACAGAGGCAATGACAAAACTTACGATAACGATCAGTACAGTCTGTATAGGACTTAAACGAGTTTTCATTATGATACCGGTAGCGCTTATTAATGAACCGCCATCAGCTAATATCAGCTATTAATAACGCTCATTATAAAGTGGCAGGCAGTTCGGTAATAGACTGTCACAAAACAATCGCCACTAATAAGGTGTATACATTAAAGTGTTGTGTAAGTTATGGTTCAGTAGATCGATTAACTGGTACATAAGGCATATCAGTTAACTCTAAAGATCCTGTAAAACTATCATTTGTAAAATTAGGTGCATTTTCACTATCTTGCATAATCAACACATAGGAGCTGTTAACAAAATCAGCAGCAGGCGCCACTTCTATATTCATAAAGTTGTCGTTCTGTTGCGGATTGATATACTCAATACGCCCTACTCTATAGCCTGCAGGAAAACGTCCTCCTAAGCCTGATGAAATTAGCTCATCTCCCACTCGAATATCAGACGTCTTAAATATATAGTCCAATTTTAGTGAACTTGGGGAACCTGTACCAGTGACAATCGCCCTTTGGCCCGTGCGCCTTACGGTAACTGAAACAGACTGCAACTCATCAGTAATGAGCAGTAAGCGGCTAGTATCTGGATAAACATTAATGATTTGACCCAAAATACCATTTTCATCGATAGCAGTTTGACCTACTTCGACACCATCTTTACTGCCTTTGTTAATAACAACTATCTGTTTAAGAGGGTTTGTATCGGTACCAATAACTTGAGCAAGATTTAACTCATACTGATCAGGCTTGGTTGTAGACAAAATACCTTGTAAACGTGCATTCTGAGCTAAAATATAGTCTTGCTGTTGTAGTTTGGCTTGAGCATGAAGCAATTGTGCATGCAATTGGATATTTTCACGACGCAATGCCTCTTTACTCTTCAAGGTCCCATCAGCCCAATGATTGACAAAGCTAGGTAATACAGACATTTGATAAAGGGGCTGCATTGCGGCATGACTAGCTCCCCGTAAAGGTGTAAACCAATCAGGGCTTTTGCTGTCTAGCAACATTAAAATCATAGCAACTAATAGTACCGCTGCTGTTTTACGAAGCGAGAGACTTTGATGAGCAAATATGCTTGCCATATTAAATATACTAACTTATCGACTATACAAAAATCATATTAAGACTTTTATTATTAATAAAAGCCAAGGCTGCACCACCACCACGACTCACACAGGTTAATGGATCTTCAGCCACTGTAACTGGCAAACCCGTTTCTTTAGAGATTAGTTTGTCGATATTACGTAGTAAGGCACCACCACCCGTTAACACTATGCCTCTCTCAGCAATATCAGAGGACAGCTCAGGCGGCGTTTGTTCTAAGGCAGTCTTAACAGCACTGACAATACCTGTCAATGAGTCACTGAGTGCCTTTTGTACTTCTTCTGAGGTGACAGTCAGAGTTTTTGGTACCCCTTCTGCCATACTACGGCCACGTACTTCAACTTCAAGTTTAGCATCTTCATCTATGGCAGAGCCAACACTGTGCTTAATACGCTCAGCGGTAGTTTCACCAATCACACAGCCATGATTACGACGTACATGAGTGATGATCGCTTCATCAAATATATCACCGCCAATGCGAATAGAATCCGCATAAACACAGCCTGACAGGGAAATAACGGCAATCTCAGTGGTACCACCGCCGATATCCACTACCATTGAGCCACTGGCTTCATGGACAGGCAAATCCGCCCCTATAGCAGCAGCCATTGGCTCTTCTAAAAGAAATACTTTGTTCGCACCAGCTGATGAAACAGCCTCTCGAATAGCCCGTCGCTCTACTAAAGTCGATTTGCAAGGCACACATACGACGACGTTTGGTTGAGCTAAAAAGCGTCTAGCTTTAACCTTATTGATGAAATGTTTTAGCATCTTTTGAGTGACTTCAAAATCTGCGATAACGCCATCTTTTAAAGGACGAATTGCGGTAATATTATCTGGGGTACGGCCCAACATTTGTTTTGCATCAATACCGACAGCGGCCACCGTTGGATTTTGAGTACGGTTACTACGTAGTGCAACAACCGTAGGCTCATCAAGAACCACTCCTTTTCCAGGTGTAAAAATCAAAGTGTTGGCAGTACCAAGATCAATGGCGATGTTGTTAGATAGAAATCCAAACGGGTTCATGTATCGTGTTCCAGCGTATTGCGAGTTAAAGAGAGCCGCTAATCAAAATAAACGATAAGCATTGCAATAAACGGCTCTCATAAGTGAGTTAATAATATAAAGTTACTAAAATATATTCTGAAGTATCGCCTAGCATAAACAAGCGCACACTCTAACCGAAGTTAAGTATGACGACAAGCTAAACTCAAAAAGTCTAATGTATAAATTAATCTATAAATACAGTGGCACAAATTATAGCGTTTAATTGATGATAAATCATGCCATTCTCTTAATTTTCACACTATTATTGTAAACTAATTGGTTTCTAACCATGTTAAAAGATTTTACAGCGTCTATCTAGGTTTTATATACGCTTCATAACTTAGCGATTGTTTCAGTAACATAGTACCTCTATGTGACCATTAATTTGCAAGTGATATAATAGATTAAATCATCATTACCTTGAGAATTAACTGACAAATTAATGTACTATTGATTGCTCAGTTTGTTTGACCACAATAGTTGTCGGCAAACTAAAGAGCAACAGTGTTACCCCCATCTATCTTCCTAGAGTAAGCTATTAAATAAGCAAGCCCTGAAAATAAGCTTCAGTTACTTTATAATAGCGTCACATATTTTTAGACATTATGCGTGTTAAAGCTCTAAAAAAAAAGTTATATTTTAACATAACTTAAAAGCTTATATAATTTAACATCTTTATACCTTCTATTAAAACCTATTAAAACGTTTAACTTAAGCCAAATCTTTAAAACTTTAATTTTAAAGCTCAATACCATTGTTTACAATATAAATGGTTTACGATAAAAATGCTAAGAAGGATATTTAATTCATGAGTACCGATAAATCAGACACTAACCAAAGCTCGATAAGCGATATTCGAGAAGATCAAATTTGCACAGCAGATATCCTACAAGTCGCCAAACTGTCCCGTCTCGCTATAGATGAGGACACCGCGCAACACTTTGCAGATGATATTGATAAGATCTTAAAGATGATGCAAACCATCGCACAGGTCGATACTGATAATTTAACACCCCTCTCCAACGTGCATGAAGCTGCTCAGGAGTTGCGCGCTGATATTCCTAATGCCGATATTGATCGTGAGCTTAATCAATCGATTGCGCCTGCCGTTGAGCAGGGACTGTATCTGGTACCTCAAGTTATTGACTAGGCCCTGTCTTTATTGACCTGTCTACATTAATAGCAACTCAATAAATAATAACTTAATAAATAGTAAATAATCGACAGTAACGTGCACGTTATCAAACTATCTATTTTCAATATTTGCCAATATCAATATTTGTAATATCAATAAAATTCATTTTAAATCGACTAAATGGACGCCTTTATGTCTGACCTACATCATTTATCTATTGCCCAGCTTGCCGATGGCTTACAAAGTCACCAATTCAGTAGTATTGATCTCACGGAACATTTTTTAAATCGTATTGAAAAGCTTGATTCTAAAATTAATAGTTTTATTACCGTGGATGCCGAAGGCGCTCGACAAGCGGCTAAAGCAGCCGATGAAAAACGTGCCGCAAATACAGAAGCGGCTAAGAATACACCCTTGCTCGGTATCCCTATGGCGCACAAAGATTTATTCTGTACCAAAGGTTTGTTAACTACCAGCGGCTCAAAGATGCTACATAACTTTGTCTCGCCTTATGATGCGACCATCGTTGCTAATATCCGTGAAGCAGGGGCAGTGTGTCTAGGTAAATTAAACATGGATGAGTTCGCCATGGGCTCAGATAATGAAAGCTCCTATTATGGTGCTGTCCATAACCCATGGAATACTGATCGTGTGCCAGGTGGCTCCTCAGGGGGCTCAGCGGCAGCCGTCGCAGCAGGGTTTGTGCCTTTTGCGACGGGTAGTGATACGGGTGGCTCTATTCGTCAACCTGCCTCATTCTGTGGCTTAACGGGTATCAAGCCAACTTATGGCCGTGTGTCTCGCTTTGGGATGATTGCTTATGCGTCGAGTTTAGATCAGGCTGGCACTTTTGGGCGTAGTGCTGAGGACTGTGCTTATCTATTGCATCCGATGGCAGGTCATGACCCTCGTGACGCCACCTCAATTAATCGCCCTGTACCAAACTATATCAGCGATATGAAATCAGCTGTAGAGCAAGCCGATGCTGACAAGCCTTTTGCTGGATTACGCATTGGTGTGGCTAAGGAATACTTCGGTGACGGATTGGATGCTGAGGTTGAATCTAAAGTTCGAGCAGCACTGAAACAATATGAAGACTTAGGGGCGACTATCGTAGAAGTACATATTACAGACCCCAAAATTACCCTAGCAACCTACTATATGTTAGCGCCTGCTGAAGCCTCGTCCAACCTCTCTCGCTTTGATGGGGTACGCTTTGGCTATCGCTGCGAGAATCCAAAAGACTTAGCAGACTTGTATACTCGCTCTCGCTCTGAAGGCTTTGGTGATGAGGTTCAGCGCCGTATTTTAATGGGTACTTATGCCCTATCCGCTGGTTATTTTGATGCTTACTATACCAAAGCGCAAAAGGTGCGCCGTGTAATATTGGACGACTTCGACAAAGCATTTGCCAGTTGTGATTTCATTGCCAGTCCGACAGCACCGACTGCCGCTTATAAGCTGGGTGAAGCTCTTGACCCTGTCGCGATGTATTTAGGTGACGTCTATACCATTGGTGTCAACTTAGCCGGTCTGCCTGCTATTAGTATGCCTGCGGGATTCACTGAATCTGGTTTACCCGTTGGACTACAATTGATCGGTAATCATTGGGATGATAGTAAATTATTATCAACGGCTCATTTGTTCCAACAATATACTGATTATCATACGAAGTTGTCGCCTGTTGCGCAGTCTGGGGCTTAGAGCGTAGCGTGGATGATAACCCACGACTTATTCTGTTAATACGTGGGTTTCACTGCGTTGCACCCACGCTACGCAACAATATTAGGTGTGGAAATTTCGTATATAGGTAGCTTTGGAGTGAGGTGCAGTTTAGTGCAGTAGCGTGGGTGATAACCCACGGCATATTCTGTTAATCCGTGGGTTTCACTGCGTTGCACCCACGCTACGCAACTCACCTACCCTATATGGGTTAAGAACCGCAAATGTGAATTTCAAGTGCGTTTTAGCCCTGACAGTAGCGGTATACTGCCAGTTTGGGCGGGTTGCGGGGTCTAGGTTTTGAGGGGGTGTCGAGGCAACAGCAACCACTCAAACCGTGTCCCCGCCCCGCCTAGACTGGGAGATATAGCGGATGGCAGGATTGGCTCCAGATAATAATTTTTATAAATAAGACTTATGCAAATGTCACGATTTAAATCATTAATAGCGACTGGGGATTATTTATTGCGACTCTGGCATTACTGTACAGCTAGCGCAAATAAAGGATTACCAGTCGCTACCAATCTAAATTTGCGTCAGTCTAAATATATATTTTACAGTAACATTTTAAATTTAATACATTGAGTGATGGGAAAAGGTATGAACGAATTTCGAGAGATAGAAACGCGGAAAGAGTTGTTGGTCGATGGCTATGAAGTGGTCATCGGTATTGAGATTCATTGCCAGTTGAATACGGACAGTAAAATCTTTTCCAGCTCGCCAACGAAGTTTGGTAATGAGCCAAATACGCAAGCGAATATTGTTGATTTGGGCTTGCCTGGTGTGTTGCCAGTATTGAATGAAGGGCTTATTGAGCGTACTTTGAAATTCGGTATTGGGGTGAATGCGGAGCTTGGGTTACTCAATACGTTTGACCGTAAAAATTACTTTTACCCTGATCTGCCAAAAGGCTATCAAATCACGCAAATGGCAAACCCAATCGTGGGTAAAGGCTACATTGATGTCATCGTTAATGAGGGCGAGAAAGACGAATATAAAAAACGTATCGGCATCACCCGTGGGCATTTGGAAGAAGATGCGGGCAAGTCAGTGCATGATGCGGTTGCGGGCATGACCGGTGTGGATTTGAACCGTGCTGGGACGCCACTTATTGAGATTGTGTCTGAGCCTGATATGCGCTCCTCAAAAGAAGCGGTGGCTTATATTAAGGCGATTCATCAACTGGTCACGTGGCTTGATATCTCCGATGCGATTATGGCGGAAGGCTCGTTCCGCTGTGATTGTAATGTGTCTGTACGTCAACCGGGGGATGCGTTTGGGACTCGTACTGAGCTGAAAAACTTAAACTCGTTCCGTAATATTGAAAATGCGATAAACCGTGAGATTGATCGTCAGATTGATATTATTGAAGACGGTGGTTCAATCATTCAAGCGACGATGTTGTACGATCCAGAAATGGATGAAACGCGTATTATGCGGACTAAGGAAGATGCGGATGATTATCGCTATTTCCCTGATCCTGATCTGTTGCCTGTGCGTATTGAGCAAGCAACCGTCGATGCAATACGTGCAAAAATGCCTGAATTGCCTGTGGTGCGCCGTGAGCGCTTTGAGAAAGAGCTGGGTTTATCAGAATATGATGCCCGTGTGTTAACAGATAGCCGAGAGCTTGCGGATTATTTTGAAACGGTGCTTGAATCTGTCGGTACTCAGCATGCCAAACTAACTGCTAACTGGATGATGGGTGAGCTGTTAGGGGCGTTGAATAAAGATGATAAAACCATCACTGACTCCCCTATTAGTGAGGGTCAGTTAGCGGGATTGTTGAAGCGTTTAAACGACAATACTTTGTCTGGTAAACTGGCTAAGCAGGTGTTTACTGCCATGTATGAAGGCGAAGGTGGTGACGGTGATGATGCGGCGGATAAAATTATTGAAGCTAAAGGCCTGAAGCAGGAGACCGATACTGGTGCAATAAAGGCGATGGTTGAGGAAGTGATTGCCAATAATCAAGCAATGGTCGATGAGTATAGAGGTGGTAAGGAGAAGGCCTTTAATGGTCTAGTCGGTCAGGTGATGAAAGCCAGCCGTGGTAAGGCGAATCCTAAACAGGTCAATGAGATTTTGAAAGAGCTTTTGGGGTAGATTTTAGATGCTATATTGGCATTAGGACTTGCAATATTCCTAATAATCCGTAAAATAGTCAATCCATCGGGGCGTAGCGCAGTCTGGTAGCGCACTACACTGGGGGTGTAGTGGTCGCAGGTTCAAATCCTGCCGTTCCGACCAAATATTGCACGTTATAAAAGATTGCACGTTATAAAAGATTGCACGTTATAGGAAGGGCAGACCGTCATTGACCGTCTGCCCTTTTTTGCCTGCCTTTTAGCTAACCGAACCTCTTAACAGTTACCTTGTTATCCGATTTAATCCGTGGAAATCCGCTTAAATGGTGGATGTCGAGCAATACCAATATTGATAAGTGAGACTAGGTCTTTGGTTAATGCGCTAAACCATCTATTTTCACATCAAACATATAGCCTGCTCCATAGACTGAATGAATAAACTGGATATCTGGCCAGACACCCGCCAGCTTAGAACGAATCTTTTTGATATGACTGTCAATCGTACGATCATTGACAATATGGAAATCATCATACATATTGTCCATAAGCTGATCACGGCTATAGACCCTCTTTGGGTTGTCTATCATCGGTATTAATAATGAAACCTCGACCTTTGACAAGGCGATGCTTTTGTCCTGATATTTAAACTCTAGTAAATCATCGTCTAAGGTTGGGGAGTCAAAATGAACACTCGCTTGTGAATAGTGTTGTTGTCGACGTATCAAGGCATTGACCCTAGCTACTACCTCTTTAGGGCTATAAGGCTTACGCAAATAATCATCAGCACCTATCTCTAACCCAGTAATTAGATCATTTTCAGCAACTCTTGCGGTGGTAATCAAGATAGGCATATTATAATTTTGCGAACGGGCTTGTTTGCAAATATCATTGCCATCTACTGAGGGCAAGCTTAAATCTAAAATAATCAAATCTGGTTGGTAGCTGTCTATCGCTTCTTCTGCCTTGGCACCATCATGTACCAGTCGACAATCATAATCACTCGCACGTAGATAGTCTTGCAACACTATGGCAAGCTTCACCTCATCTTCTATGATTAAAACTTTATGTTTTGACACCTTCTTTTTTGACATATGGTTTTCTCGACTGCATTTAAATTATTTCGCTATGGACAAAATGATAACCACCTTTAATCCGCCCAAACTAGAGTGTTTAAAGTCAACACGACCACCGGCACCGGTTACAATATCATTGACAATTGACAGTCCCAAACCGCTACCGGCAAACTGCCGATTACGGCTTTTTTCTACTCGAAACAACGGCTCTGATAACCTAGGTAAGAGCTCTGTCGGCACGCTAGGCGCACTATCTTCCCAGGTCAGTATCAGCCTATCGTTTTTAACAGTAGTCTCTATTGTTATGCTGCCTTTTTGCTTTGGCGTACTGTCGGTATAACGTAATGAGTTTTGCAGTAAATTTTGCCAAATCTTAGTCAACGCCAATTGTGACAACAATACGTCTACCTCTTTATTGTGCCACTTAGTAGACAAACTCAAACCGACATTGGTAATGGCCTGTTCACTACGTTTAGCCAGTTGTATTAGTGATGGTTTAGGGTTTAAACGTTGAGAAGGTTTATTATTCATTCGACCTTGCACATTATTGGTATTTGGCTCATCAGTACTTAATAACGAGTTTGTAACGTCACTATCTAAGTCATTTTGAGCTAAATCTTTTAGAGGATTTCTGATATCACTCATTGCTGCGTGATGAAAGTCATCAAGCATCGTCGTTAAGCTGTTAATTTCCTGCTGCAACGACTCAAGTGACTCGTTATCAAGTTGCTTAATGCCATCTAGCATTGACTCAACCTCTGCTTTTAGTACGGCAACAGGTGTGCGTAAATCATGCGATATACTGCCCATCCATAGCCTTTTTTGTTCATCAAAAGTTGCCAGCTTATGCGCCATTTGATTAAATGATTGGCTAAGCTGCCCAAGCTCATCGTGACTAACAACAGGAATGCGGGTTTGGAAATCTCTATTTTTAAGTGCTTGAGTGGCCTGATTTAAATTTTTTATTGGCTGGGTAAATGTGTTTGCTAAATACTTTGCTAACAAGAAACTAAATACGATGCCAAGCGCCAATATAATCCATAATGTACGTTTAAAAGAGGCCAAATAAGCTTGCTGCTGTAGGCTACTAAATTCACTATTTTTTGGTAAAGCAAACGTGGCGATAACTTCACCAGAGCTGTCTGTTACGGGGCTTAGAAAATGTGTATCACTACTACCGATACTACGGCCGAATATTAAATTGTTCTCATTATCTACCAGCGATACGGGTATAATCGGCGGTTTATTAGGGCGACGTTGTGGCGCTTGGTCTGGGAGGGGTGACGGAGGTAAAAAGTCTGGTTGATTAGCCAAATTATTCGGCTCGCCTCTAACCTCTAAACGTTCTGGTGTACGCTTTTCGCCCCTATCTAGGGATGGCCTACCTAATTGTGGAGGTAAAGGTCTGTTTGGTTCATTGATAAAATCTTGCCTTGTAAAATGGGCAAAGGCATCGTTTATTGCTGTTATATATAGATCAGGCTGACTGATAAACTCTTGCCACTTAACAGGGTCGGTTGCATAATTTTGCTGCACGTTTTCAGCTAACGTATCCAAACTTTGACGTTTTTCAGCATTAAGATAGGTTGTAAAATCAGATTGAACTCGGTAATTGACTAATGCTGTTGTAGTCAACAGTAAAAACATGGCAAAGCATACAAAGTATAATTGCAATCGCCTCTGGATAGATAATGACGCAGAAAAGTCAGTAAGTTTTTTTAGCTTTTTGACCATGTTAATACCAAGTTAGGTTTCATTATCTTATTATAAAGTTTGCTGAATGATGTATTAACCCAAAAACTCAGACTAAAGTATTAGTCTGAGTTTTATTGTAACAAGATAAGATTGCTATTGTCGTAATATCAACTATGCAACCTAGCCGCGTCTTTGACGTTCAGGTTTTGGTGCATTTTCCAATTCTGCTTGGGTAATATAACCTTCGTTATTACTGTCTACTTGTGCAAAATGTCTGCTTAAAGGACCTTTGACTTCACTTTGAGATAGTTTGTTGTCCTTATTGGCATCCATCTTAGCAAATATTTCAGTTGCTGATGGCGGTTGACCATGTCGTTGTCCGCCACGCTTCATGTGTCCGCTAGGTTTATTGGCCTCTAATTCAGCTTGGGTAATATAACCGTCGTTATTGCTATCTACTTGCGTAAAATGTCGGCTTAAAGGGCCTTTAACTTCACTTTGTGATAGTTTGCTGTCCTTATTGGCATCCAATTTAGCAAATATCTCAGTAGCTGAAGGCGGTTGTCCACGCTCTTGGTCGTTATGGTCGTGCGCCTGGCTTGAAGCTGCATTAACGCCTGTTGCTGCCAATACTAAGCCTAATGTTAAAATTGTCGATTTTACCTTTGACTTCATTATTGTGTTTTTCATTTCAATACCTTTTAATAGTTTAGTTAAAACGTTTGGTTTAAAGTTAAAGATTACGTTTTATCCTTTAACTTGATAACCATCTTAGGTCTAAAATGTGCAACGAATAAGGACGCTATGTAAGCCTATGTTAGGTTAGCTTTCCACATTTATTTAATTTAATAGTTTAATATGCTTACGTTTTAAAGTTTTATCGACATGAGTTAAATGTCATGCTTATGCAATCGACATGTTAGTGATGTCATGTTTACGTTTTGCGATTTTATCGACATGAGCTAAATGTCATGTTTATGCAATCGACATATAAGTGGTATCATGTTTAAAATTTCTTCTTTTATAAACATGAGAGATAGACCATGCAAGTTAATACAAACTGGCAGGCTGAAGAACCTTATAATGACTTACCCTACCTACCTCCTAATCATGAACTTGAAACCAAACTCGTTCTAAAACTCTGCATCGAAGCACGTACTGCACTGGCAGGTCTAAAACAGGCAGGTAAATTGATACCCAACCAAGCGATGCTTATTAATATTATTCCAATACTAGAAGCTCAAAGTAGTAGTGAGATTGAGAACATAGTAACGACCAAAGATAAGCTGTTCCAATATGCTTATGATGACAACGTTGCTGATCATGCAACTAAAGAGGCCTTACGTTATCGGACTGCTTTATACGACGGTATAAATGCTATTAGGAACCGGCCTCTTACCAGCCTAACTGCCCTTCAAGTTTGCCAAACTATTAAGGGAACAAACCTTAATATTCGCAACAATAAAGGAACTGTTTTACAAAATAGCTTTGGCGAAGTTATTTATACGCCACCAGACAACCCTAAATCCATCCAAGATTTATTAGATAACTGGGAAAATTTTTTACATAGCGATGATGATTTAGACCCTTTGGTAAAAATGGCCGTCGCTCATTATCAATTTGAGGCGATACACCCCTTTTTCGATGGTAACGGCCGTACAGGTAGAGTAATAAATATTTTATATTTAATCGAAAAACAATTACTCGATTTACCGATATTATATTTGAGCCGATATATCATCAATAACAAAGCAGGTTACTATAATGGGTTAAAGGGTGTCACAGAACGTCAGGACTGGGAGACATGGCTTATTTATATGCTAAACGCAGTCCGAGAAACAAGCGAATGGACGACAGATAAAATATTAGCCATTAAAGAGTTACATGCTAATACCAGTCTGCTAATAAAAGAAAAAGCCAACAATATTTATAGCCATGAATTGGTCAATATAATCTTTGAGATGCCCTATTGCCGAATTAGCAATCTTGTCGATAGAGATATTGCTAAGCGTCAAACTGCTAGTAGTTATCTAAAAACACTAGTGGATATTGGAATATTAACAGATAAAAAGGTCGGTAAAGAGAAGCTCTTTATTAATCAAAACCTAATGAACTTATTACATAGTGATGAGTTAATTCGTTAACTCCTTGTATAAATGAGTAAGGCTCGCCTGCTACAATATAAATTATAAAGTTGTGGCTAGTAGTGGTTTCCTAATATTGCTACTATCAAGCAATTACTCAATCACTACCTAACTATAATACTCGTAGGATGACCAAGACCAATATTGGTTTTGAGCCGCTAAAAGATAATGTCAGTATCGGCAAGGTATGGATTAAGGATAAGCAGTATTTTGACAATGTACCGTTAATCGCTTGGGAGTTTTATATCGGTGGCTACCAGCCCGCTAAAAAATGGCTTAAAGACCATCAAGAGCGCACACTAGCGATGGATGATATTAAGCATTATATGAATATCATTGCTACACTAACCTTAAGGCATGTGCTAATGCAAAAAATCGATAAAATTGAAGGGTTGGTTTAGACCGTTGTACCGTTTTGCAAGGCTAGGATTAATTACTCGAACGACTGTCATTTTCACACCTTTAAGCAGTCACCGCCTTGCATCTTTTTTAATGGTTTAAGGGTGTGTAAAGGTGTGATTGTGGGAACTTTATTAGATGAATTGAAAGAGCGTGAAAAGGACTTTATTTTAGTGGACGATTTTCTGAGAGTTTTATCAGAAATAAGTAAGAGTCCAGTTGATGAAGTAATAGCGTACTTGATGGCTCATGGTTTCGATGAGTTAGTTAGTGTTTTCTATAGAGATAGTTACTATAACTTTTCATCAGCAGAAGAAGTATTACCCAACGGAGGAGCACTTGCTACCTATAACGTTCTTCATAGTGATAAGAGAGATTTTACTTATTTCCTGAAATCTGATTTAGCAAAGTTTGAGCCCATAAAAAAATTCAACCTTTCTATATTAGAGGATTATAAACACAAGCCAATTCAATCGTCAGCCCCTCCACCCCCAAACCACTTAAGTGGAATTAGCTATAATCCTAAAAATCAAAAAACTATAAGTCATTCTACTAAGATAAATGATATAAAGAATTTAGATATCGATAACGAGCGACAAAAAAAACGTATAGCTGAGCTTGAAGCAGAACTTGCGAAAGCTAAAAAAAATAGAACTCAGGTTGTTAACATTCCCTTTGGTAAACGAATTGATATGACTGACAAAAGTTTACCTCATGAAGAACGATTAAAGCAATCTTACGAGATATTTAGCCATGACATAGCATTTTATGAAGATACACACCCAGTCAATACGCCTGATGAAATGATTAAACGCATTCAAGGTTTGATTAAGACATTAAGAAAGAAAGATTTGAAAGTTAAAGAGTTAGAAAGAGAGCTTGAAATAGCGACTAATCCTGAAATATCCACTATAAATGATAGAACCGAAAAAAGCTTTTTAATCACTATAGGTATATTGCTAGAACTTCTTAAAACATCGAAAGGCTTTGATGCTAAGGGCAAACCAAATAAACCTCTCTATCAAAGCCAAGCCGCAATAATTGGAGATATTTTGGAGAAAAGAATCTATGGACAAGGTGAAACTACCTTAGAAACTCGTTTTGGCTTAGCTAATGATGCTCTTGATAATGCTAAAAAGAAACGTTGAATATTAATAGCTATTACCCCAAATAAAATACACACCTCATTTAGGGTATAACCTTACCCCAGTTGGGGTGTCTAAGTCACTGCTTTCTCCTAAACTCTGTCATGTAACTGTCGCACACCGCCACGGTAGTTAACTATCCTATAAGGAGTTAGAAACATGACAAAGTCTAAACAAATCACCAAACCCACTCAAGACAACCAAAACCACCGCAAACCGCCAAAATGGCAACTTAGCTTATTAAAGATGCTACTAACTACGTTGCTCCCCCTACTCCTACATACCCCTGATATCACGCTGCATATTTACCATATCCATATTTTTCTGTAGCTTTTGATGAGAGAGCTAAGATTAATTTTTGGTTGTAGGTATAATAGCTAATGCAATACATCAATTAAGTAGATGTTTTAACTATGTGGATATAAGATTTGATATAAAATAAGTGCATAATTATGGTAACTAAAACTTTTAAAATTTCTAGTTACCATAAAACCCTTTGATATCATGCTCATTTAAATAACAAGGTCATCATGTCAGATAAACCACAGCTAAACTCAACGCATTCTCACAGCGCAAAAAATTCTGCCATCGACACCGCTACCCTACTCATTAAATGCCGAGATAAAGCGGGTATAGTGCAAGCTGTATCAGAATTTATACATCGCTATGGGGCAAATATCATTACTCTAGATCAATACTCTACGGCTCATGAAGGCGGTCAATACTTTATGCGTCTGGAGTTTGCATTATCAGGACTGAGTGAAATAATCGACAACTTTGAGGCAAGCTTTGCCCATACGGTTGCTAAACGTTATGATATGGACTGGCGATTGCATGACAATGCTATCAAAACCAAAGTCGGTATTTTGGTGTCTAAGTTTGACCATGCATTGCTAGATCTATTGTGGCGTCATCAACGTGGATTGTTAGACTGTGATATTACTTGCGTAGTGAGTAATCACAATGACTTACGTCAAGCGGTTGAGAACTTTGGTATTGAGTTTTATCACGTTCCAGTAACCAAAGACAATAAAGCAGAGGCTGAAGCAGACATTCATGAAATCATGGCGGGCAATGATTTGTTGGTGCTAGCCCGCTATATGCAGATTTTGTCAGAAGACTTTGTCAATCGCTGGCCGATGAAGATTATCAATATTCATCACTCTTTCTTACCCGCGTTCGTTGGTGCTGACCCCTATCGTCAGGCGTTTGATAAGGGGGTAAAACTGATTGGAGCCACGGCTCATTATGTGACCGCTGACTTAGACCAAGGCCCTATTATCGAGCAAGATGTACACCGAGTCACCCACCGTCAAGGGGTCACTGAACTGCGTGCCATTGGCCGTGATGTCGAGCGCAATGTATTAGCACGGGCGGTGAATTGGCATGTACAAAACCGAGTGATTGTCTCTGGTAATAAAACAGTAGTGTTTAGTTAAGATAAATTCTAATCGTTGCCAATAAGGGAAAAGTATATGAGTTATATGGGTAAAAAGGAAATTTTTACTATTGCATTAGGTTCAGTGATCGGTTGGGGTGCGTTTATTCTTCCCGGCAATGTATTCCTCCCCAACTATGGGGTGCTTAATACCTTAATTGGTTTTATGATTGCCATCATCATGCTGGTATTTATCGAAAACAGCTATTCAAAAGTGATGACCAAAGTACCTGAGTCTGGCGGTGAATATAGTTTTGCCACCACATTACTGGGTAAAAAATCAGGGTTTATTACTGGTTGGGGATTATTGCTTGCATACCTTTCGATTATCCCACTTAACGCTACTGCTGTACCCATGGTATTGGATGCAGTCTTTCCCTTTTACAATAAAGGCCAATTTCTCTATTCCGTCTCCGGCTACCCCGTCTATTTAAATGACATTCTAGTATCTATCAGCATTATTGTTTTATTTACTTTTATTAATATTAAGGGAATTAAAGGGGCGCTTAAAACCCAAAACCTGCTGGTATTCGCATTAATTGGCTCGCTATTATTAATCGGTTTCATTGCGATGTTCAATATCGGAAGCACTCAGATGCAAAGCTTAGACTCTAATTGGGGGGAGCTAAATACCTCATCAATTGTACGGATTATCGCCTTTGCACCTTGGGCATTTATCGGCTTTGATGCGGTTGCACAGATGTCTGGTGACCATAATTTATCTTCAAAATCCGTCTCTAGAATTACCATGCTAGCGATAGTTATTGGTGCAGTGATTTACAATGTGTTAAATGTAGTAACCGCGCTAGGCATCCCCAGTGATGCGCTTACTGACTCTGCATGGGCAACTGGCGAAGCGGTTAAAAATTTAGTAGGCAAAGGTATTTTCTATTTCTTGGCAATTGCTATGTTTGGCGCTGTGGTTTCCGGGCTAAATGGTTTTTTTATTAGTTCAAGCCGACTGGTAGATACCATGAGTGATGATTACAGTGTGGGTAAACGTGAGGGTGCTTTAAAGACAGGTAATGGCACTATTCCAAGATGGGTCATCTACTTTATCGGGGCGTGCGCTATCATTGTGCCCTTCTTTGGTCGTACTGCCCTACTTTGGTTTGTTGACTTGTCGTCGATCGGTGCCTCTGTCGCATACTTTATGACGTGTTTGTGTGCTTATAAGATTGCAGAGGGTCGTAAGGACGTTATCATAAGTTGCCTTGGTATGCTGGTATCGGCAGCATTCTTAGTGTTTCTACTAACCCCTATATTTGATTCAAACATCTCCTTACCATCCTACTTTAGTTTAGCATTTTGGATTGCTTTAGGGTTTGTGGTGTTTATGTACATTAGAAATAGGAAGCAGTTGATTTAAGCTATCGTTAAAGCGTGAATAAGTGCTTTTATATAATAAGCTATCGTCGTAATAACATTGACGAACTCGGTGTCAAACTTGTCAACCCTTCTATCTGTTGCGTTGGCACCCGTCCTTCTCGATAGGTTAATGTCTTAATTTGGCATAAAAAAGTCAGCCTAAATGGCTGACTTTTTTTATTTGATACAGATATCGTGCCGCTAAAGCTAACCTTTAACCGCGAACAGCGTTACCCCACGTTGGAACGACCATCTTCATTAATGGTTTTAATAGCTTGACGTTACAAGCAAAAATAGAGCCTGTTTCCATGGCTTTAGGGGCACCATTATGATCAACAACTACTCCACGCGCCTCATTAACGATAAGCTCGCCCGCCGCAATATCCCATGGCTTAAGCTTCATCTCAAAGTAACCATCAAATCGACCAGCTGCCACATATGCCAAGTCTAGGGCAGCAGAGCCGAGACGACGCACTTGGCCACCTTCTTCTGCAATCTTCTGTAACGTAGCAAAGTGCTCTTTAGCATAAGACACCACTTTATCGCCTTCTTGACGTTCCAAAGGATGACCCGTTGTAAACAAGCCTCCCTCAATAGTTTTACGTTGACTAACTTGCAAGCGGCGTTGGTTTAAACGCGCCCCTTTACCACGACTGGCTGAAAACATCTCGTCACGAACTGGGTCATAGATAACTCCGTGTTCAGTCACACCATTGTGCTGTACAGCGATTGAAATACAAAAGTGAGGCACACCATGCACAAAATTATGAGTACCATCTAGAGGATCAATGATCCAGCACCATTCACTGTCGCTACCTTGACCTTCTTGCATACCAAACTCTTCGCCCAAAAAGGAGTGGTTTGGATAATTGTACTTTAATGTCTCAATGGTCAACTCTTCACTAAAGCGGTCAACCTTAGTTACTAGACCTTCTAAACCCTTTGATTCGATATCAAGCTCAATTTTATGACGATTTTGATGCGCTTTAAGAAGTTCAGCGCCGACTTTCTCAGCAGCACGTGCTGCAATGACAACCATTGGTTCCATAATGTTCCTATTGTTAGGCAGTTAATTTTAAAGCGTTTATTTTTAAAGAATTTAATTTTAGCAGGTTAGTTTTTAGCCCGTTAGTAACAAGGCTTAATTAAAAGGCTATAAGTTTTCAACTTTAGATTGAAAATTTGTATAACGTGCTTTTATCTTTTTAGTGTTATCAATTTATCAATCAGGATAAATAGTGGCACATCATAAACGAGCTAGAAAGTTGATTTATGAGTCAGTTATCACTAATTGCTCTAACTGGGTAATCAGACCAGCCACATCTAGGCCACAGTCCTCTAACTGCTCTTCATGGCTACCATGAGCTATGAATTCATCCGCTATACCGATATTTTTAACCGATACCCCATGAGCCAGACACGCCGTCTTATTTAATAGATATTCATTGACCGCACTACCGGCACCACCCATCACTACATGCTCTTCCAAGGTAACGATATAGTGATAACCTTCAGCAACCAAATTATTTAATAGCTCGCTATCCAGCGGTTTCACCCAGCGCATATTCATCACTGTGATTTCAAGTGAGCTATCGAATTTAGTAGCATTATCAGTGATCTTTTCGACAAGTGCTTTCGCTGCTTTATTTGCAGTAGCGACTATCGGCCCAAAGGCCAGTAACGCTACTTTTCTAGGAGCAACATTTTTAGCCACTGATTTATCATCTACTTCGTTAATATTGAGCTTTGATGATTTATAAACCGCCTCAACGATCGCCTTACCGACCTCATACGTCTCAAAAGGCTTAGTGATTTGAGCCCCTGGTCCTGTTCCTCGTGGATAGCGTACTGCCGTCGTGCCTTTATGTTCATAACAAGTATTTAATAAGTGGTAGCACTCATTTTCATCTTTTGGCGTAGCAATCACTATATTTGGTACGCAGCGCATATATGCCAAATCAAAGACGCCAGCGTGAGTAGCACCATCTTCACCCACTAAGCCTGCCCGATCGATGGCAAACATAACGTCTAAGTCTTGCAAAGCGATATCATGAATAAGCTGATCATAACCGCGCTGAAGAAAGGTGGAATAAATAGCCACAATAGGTTTGACACCAAGGGTTGCCATACCACCCGCTAATGTGACAGCATGCTGCTCAGCGATAGCGACGTCAAAAAAACGTTCAGGAAATAGCTGGGCAAACTCCGTCATGCCTGACCCTTCTTCCATCGCAGGCGTGATTGCCATCAAGTTAGCGTCGGTAGCCGCTTTATCACAAATAAACTCACCAAATACTTGGGAATATTTCTTTTTGTGAATGGGCTCAGCAGATGCCTTATCGGCTTTTTCATATTCTACAGTTGCTTCTGACTGTTTGGGGACTTTACTAATGGCATGGTAGCCAACAGGGTCAGCTTCTGCAGGTACAAAGCCTTTACCTTTGACGGTATGCACATGTACCAGTACCGCGCCTCTCAAGTTTTTGGCGCGCTCCAATACTTGTGTGAGCTTAACCACATCATGCCCATCAAAAGGACCAAAATATTTAAAGCCAATTGCTTTGAATAAGTTGTCTGCAAATAAATCATCTACGATTTTATTAGCAATTTTATCAGGCAGCCCTTCAAGATCGCTTGGGCGTGGTATGGTGCCCTCAGCAAACTGCTTGGCAATTTTCGTAATGATTTTGTTAGGAATGCGCGCTGACCAATCGTTAATAGCACCATTTGCCATATGCACATAATGACGGAAACGCTTGTCTGCACTGTCAATGGTACGCTTAGTTAAAACAGGATTACCTGACTTATCAATATCAATTGCCAGACCGCGCTGCCATAAGACAGCTAGATGCTTCGAGAACCCACCCGTGGCTTGAGAGATTGACATATCATTGTCGTTCAATACGACCATGATATCGGCATCTTGTTGCACCGCATCATTCATGGCTTCAAAGGCCATCCCGCCGGTCATCGCACCATCGCCGATCACACAGGCGACTTTTGCTTGCTTGCCTAAATGACGCAGGGCAAGACTCATGCCCAAGCCGGCTGAAATAGAAGTAGAAGAATGTCCAACACCAAAGGTGTCATATTCTGACTCTTGACGTTCTGGAAAAGCAGTTAATCCATCTTTCGAGCGAATGGTCGATATACGATCACGGCGACCGGTTAACACCTTATGTGCGTAGGCTTGATGTCCCACGTCCCAGACCAGCTTGTCATCGGGTGCATTTAATACATAATGCAGAGCAATGGTCAATTCAACCACACCCAAATTTGCACCAAAATGCCCACCGCTTTGACCGGCTGAATACAGTAAGTACTCACGCAGTTCATCTGCTAATGTCAGCAGTTGTTGTTGATTCAGACCCTTTAAATCAGCGGGAGACTCTATCTTATCCAATGTTGGGGTGGCAGGGCGCGATGTTGGAATTTCAGAAAAGTGACGCATGGCTAGGGGTTTAAAAGTTTTGGTAGTTGCATTAGGCACATCAATACCACTGTCTTCAGTGGATGAATCCACGTGTTGCGTGGGCGCAGGCTTGGGCGTAGTTGAGTTTGAAAATTGCTGCATAGACCTTACAAAACCTACTAATCTTAGTGTATAGATGCTGCTCATCGGGTTGCAAAACCAACTCGATAGTCTGAGGGCTTATTCTTTTTGTAACCCATATATAAAATCTAAAAACCATCCTATCGAAAAGATCATTGCAAAGGCTACTATTAGTAGGATATGCAAGTCTGTCAAAGAAAAGATGTTTTAAGAAAAAGGGTTTACCTAAAACCTTAAACTTAGCATCAATATGAGTGAATATAGATGAAAATAATTTGTCTGTACCTTTAAAACAACCGCTAACTGTCATCATTATTAAATAACTATGTTAAATGACTATAGTAAATGGCTATTTATCTATAAGATATCAGACCTGTGCATCTTCTGCACCAGAATAAAGCATTTTTTGAGTATTTTTAATGTTTGACAGTTATTATAAGACTAACGCAAATAACGGTATTTAAGCTCTTAAAGGCAATTGTCTATTAAGTTTCTGACGCCTTCATTTAGATAGTGCAAATAAATAATGCTCAGTGACTGTTCATTTTAATTCTGCGTCCGTTCTGTAATAGCCCTATGATGACTTAATATACTTGATATTTAACTATTTGCCGTCATTAATCTATCAGTGATAGGGTATACTTATAATGCTATAAAACCTAACTATAACTAATAAAATTTCGATAATGCACGGTCTGACAGTCGGTTGTACCTTTGTCACACACGAATCATGCTCGGTTAATAACGGTGTGATTTTTATCAACTTTATCTCAGGCTAAGCCAACACTGTATCGGTATTAAGAATATGGCATAATAGCATTTTTTTTCATTTAACGCTTTATTCATACTTCACCGTATGTGAATTTTCTATGTTTTTAACTCAATCTAATAATATTTAAGGTCATTTGAACCTGATTAGCTTGGTTGTTATAAATTTTGGTTATTATCGATTAAACATATACCCGCTCTATTTATTTACGTATCTTTATTCACGAATATGACTATTTAGGTCTGCAATGTCTCAACTCACAAATAAAAATACTTCTCAATCGCCATATCGCTTCATCAGTAAAGCAAAACTTCCCACCGCTCATGGCGACTTTGATATCCATGTTTTCGAAAACGATGACGGACAGGAGCATGTGATGCTGACCTGTGGTTTACCAATCGTTGACGACACTAATAGGGTTGCGGAGATAGAAGGCAGAGAAACGGATAACAAACTGACAAAAGCGCCTTTGGTTCGCATTCACTCCGAGTGCCTGACTGGTGATGCTTTTTCATCGCTTAAATGCGACTGCGGACCCCAATTAAACGCCACGATGCAAGCGATACAGGCCGAAGGATGTGGCGCTATTTTATATTTACGTCAAGAAGGACGCGGAATTGGATTGACCAATAAAATTCGCGCCTATGCCCTGCAGGATCAAGGTCATGACACTTTGGATGCAAACCTATTATTAGGCTTGCCTGCCGACGCTCGCACCTATGAGATGTGTAAGCCTATGCTTGAACATGTCGGTATTACGAAGCTGCGATTAATGACCAATAATCCAAACAAGCTCAACTACCTTGAAGAGTTAGGCTTTGACATTGTAGAGCGCATACCTTTAGTGGTTGGTTTAAACCCCTTTAATGCCGATTATCTAGCCACTAAAAGAGAACGAATGGGCCATCATTTGGCGACAGATCTGACGTCCCAAACCTACCTACCAACACATGACTTAGACTATGACAAGCATAAACAGTAATTCAACCGCGAGTGATATGACTCAAACTAGACATCCTGACGTGCAAGACATCCATCGAGTTCGTGAATGGTTATTGCAGTTGCAAGCAAATATATGCCAAGCGCTAGAACAGCAAGAGGCCGACGGTGGTGGCTCTGCAACCTTTACCCCTGATGACTGGAATCGTCCTGAAGGTGGTGGTGGTCGCTCCTGTGTGATGGCTGACGGTGAGGTTATCGAAAAAGCGGGAGTGATGTTTAGTCATATTCATATCAACAACTTACCGGCGACTGCTACCGCCCGCCATCCAGATATTGCAGGTAGAAAAGCACAAGCATTGGGCGTCTCATTGGTGGTTCATCCTCGCAATCCTCATGTGCCAACCAGTCACGCCAATGTCCGATTGTTCGTCGCTGAAAAAGAAGGTGAAGCCCCTATTTGGTGGTTCGGCGGAGGCTTTGATTTGACGCCCTTCTACCCTGTTTTAGAAGACTGTGTCCATTGGCACCAAGTGTGTCATGACTTATGTGCGCCCTTTGGCGATACGGTCTATCCAGATTTCAAAAAATGGTGTGATGATTACTTCTATCTTCGCCACCGTAATGAACAGCGCGGCGTTGGCGGATTATTTTATGATGATGTGAACACCGAAAGTCGAGGCTGGGACTTTGAAACCTGTTTTAAATTTATGCAGGCAGTTGGTCAAGGCTATTTGGAGGGGATAATTCCAATTTTTGAAAAGCGTAAACATACACCAGTCACTGAGCAACAACGCGATTTTCAATTATATCGCCGTGGTCGCTATGTTGAGTATAATTTAGTGTATGACCGAGGTACCTTGTTTGGTTTGCAGAGTAATGGACGTATTGAGTCGATCTTGGTTAGCCTACCGCCATTAACCGGTTGGCAATATCGCTATGAGCCAGAAATAGGTACGCCAGAGTATAAGCTTACGGACTTTTATTTAAAGCCACAAGACTGGCTAAACTTGGGATAAGTCTAAAAAACGTTTAAATTATGCGCTCTTCCTTTTTTGATTACTATTTACCTTTTTGATGACTATTTCCCTTTTTGATGACTATTTGGATACTATTTACAACCTTTTCGATATGTGACATCAAAAAGGATATGCTAGAATTATTTAAGAGTACTACTAGGGCGTGTCCTTATTTTTATCACCATTTACAAAATGAGGACACGCCCTAGACTTTTATAAATCCCCATTAAAATGTAAAAGGAATTAGCCATGCAACTAAAATCATTATTGCTAGCCACTATCTTGCCATTAAGTCTTACTCTTGCTGCCTGTAATGGTGGCACAGCGACTCAAAGCGATGCTGTCAAGGCACGTACTGACTCGATGAAAAACTGGAAAGACGCCACCGGTGTGATGAAGAAAATGGTTGAAGCGCCAGAGACTTTTGATGCTGAAAAATTCAAAGAAGAAGCCAATTTTTTAGCAGAAGATGCTACGAAACCTTGGCAGCATTTTAGTGATGAAAACGATGTTGGTGGTGCAAAACCTGACGTTTGGTCTAATTCAGAAGGGTTTAGAGCGGCGGCTGAAGATTTTGAGCAAGCAACTGCTGAGCTCCAAGCGGCTGCCCAAAATGCAACCTCTGCCGATGACGTGATGCCTGCATTCGCACAGGTCGGTGAAAGCTGTAAGTCTTGTCACAAAGAATTTAAAGCGCCAAATGATTAATACAGTCAGCGAACTACTAAACGGTTACAGTGTTAACCTCGTTAAGCCTACTCCAGTAGCACTTGCACTCGGTTGCCTTGTAACCATTTTAGACTTCTCTGACTTTATTCTTGATAGTTGATGAATTAAGTATTGAATTCATTAATGATTAAATCCATATCCTTGTTTTCACAACATAAAAGCCCTCAACCGATTAAAAATGGTTTAGGGCTTTTTTAAACCTGTCTAATCCGTTCTAATCCGTTTGTTTAGATGACTGATTCATAAACTTGGACGATTTAATCAAAAGATTCTTTAATAAAAATGAGTCTTAAATCAACATCTGGTTAGCTGTTGTTATTTCTTAATGGAGAACTGTCATCCAGAATCTCATCTTTTTTAGCGGTTTGATTTTTCATAATGTGATCGGCAAGTACTTGAGCCGAGCCATCACTAAAGTCGAGCGTGCGTATTGGGAATGGAATATTGATATCAGCTGCGTCAAGATGATCTTTGACCTCAACGATTACTTCGTGAATCGAGGCCACCTTATTTGCTTGAGTCCCGTTGTCAATATACCACCGAACTTTTAAATCAATACTAGAGCTTCCAAATTCAGAAGCCACTACTGAGGGTTCTGCCAGCTTGGATACCGTTTCCGCACTCTTTAATGCTTTGAGTATCGCTTCTTTGGCTCCCCGTATATCATCGTTATACCCTATCCCAACCGTAATCTCTAAGCGGCGACGTTTATAAGCCGTGTTAACGGTCAATGCGCCAGTATAAAGCTGGGAGTTTGGAATAACTACCTGACGACCATCATAAGTACGAATTGTGGTTGCCCGTACCTTAATATCTTCTACCGTGCCTTCATAATCTCCTGAGATAATTTGATCGCCAATACGAAATGGCTCCGACAATAACAACAGAATACCTGACAATAGATTTTGAAAAATATCCTTGAAGGCAAAGCCTATGGCCACAGAGCCTATCCCAAGCGCCCCAACCAATTTTGCGGGCGTAAAACCAGGAATGGCAATAACCATAGCGATCATAAAGCCGACAAATAAGATTAAGGCGCCGCCTATTCGCTCAAACACTCGAACCAAATTGCGATGGGTATGACTCTTGACCAGTACTTTCCCAATAATCCCTTTAAAGACTTTGGACAATAACCAGAAAACCAAAAGCACCACCAGAGCAACGACAAAGTAAGGCACTCTCGCCATAAAGTCTCCAAACATCCCGTTTGCAGACGACGCTATGGTTTGATATTCGACTATCTTCTCGCTTACTTTTTCTGACACATCGACTTCTGGCATTCCCACATCCTTTTAAACTATGTTGGCTAAATTCTAACCTTTAATTTTTATAGTATCAAATTGAGCACCTAATTGTGCTGTTTAAACATCCTCTATAACGATAAATACCCTTTATAAAAAAGCACTTGGTTTGTCCTATTAGAAACCAAGTGCTAAACGCAATCACTGATAATAATGACTGATAGCCAGCTTAACAATGACGTATTAGCAATCACTCAATAACGAACCCATTTAATAAAGACTCAACAAACACTCAAGTAATCACTCAAAAAGACATTTAGGCAGTTGTCATTCAAACACAATCATTAGCTCATCAATCATTAGCTCATAAGGTCGGCTTGTACGATCTCGATCCAGTACCCATCCACATCTTTAATAAAGGCAATATTTTTCATCTTGCCGTCTTCTGGACGTTTTTGGAACTCAACTTTATTGCGATCAAACCAAGCAATCGCCTCTTCTAAGTTTGGCACACTAAAACAAATATGCCCAAAGCCTTGTGGCTCTGAATTGCCATTGTGATAGCTAAAGTCTGCGTTGTCTTCGGTACCATAGTTATGCGTTAGCTCTAAGATACCGCGTTGACGGAAGGTGTAGATAGCCAAATCCTCATCAGCTGGTAAATTTGCCCGTTCTTCATCCGTTAGTTTGGCTAAAAAATAAAGATCAAATGCCATGTCGGGAAATTTTTTGATGGTTAATAGCGTCATGCCTAAGATACCGGTATAAAACGCTAAAGACGCTTTAGGGTCTTTTATGCGTAGCATGGTATGGTTAAAGGTAAAACCAGAAGTGGCGGTAGCGATCGGCTGAACGCCCTCAACTTTTAGTGAGGATTGGGGTTGCTCAATACTATTGATAGACATAATAATTTCCTGTTGGAGTCATTGCTAGAGTCATGGGTAATTTAAAGAGCGACTTCGTTAACCTAACTAAACCTACTAGGGTAGGTCTTGCACTCGGTTACTTTGTCTCTGATTTAGTCTCTCATTAAGTTGCTGATTAGTTGTCAATGATGATACTTTATATTGGTTTACTCAAGTGAAGAGATATCTAGGGCTTATTAGATTTGATATCGTTAATCGGCTAAAAATTCAACCTTACCGGTAGTCAAGTCATATTCTGCCCCGACTATTAAAAGCTCGCCACTACGATGCATGTCTTCTAAAAGTCTTGAACCATGCTTAAGCTGACTGACTGACATACGCACATTGGCACTAATTGAACGATCTATCAGCTCTTGGGCATCAATGTCTGCGCCCGTGGCAGTCGCTAACTCGTGTAAGTTATAAACACTGGGTCGAATCCGATCGACGATAGACTGTAAATTAGGGGTGTAGTTTTGTTCTGGATTGATCAAGGCTTCTACACAAGCAGTCACTGCGCCGCAATGCGAGTGCCCCAATACCACTACCAAACGCGTACCGAACTTCTCTACTGCAAACTCTACTGAACCAATTTGGGACGGCGCTACCACATTGCCTGCGACTCGAATCACGAATAAATCGCCTAACCCTTGATCAAACACAATCTCAACTGGCACGCGGGCATCAGAACAGCCTAAGATAATGGCAAAAGGATCTTGTTCGGCCACCAACTCAGGACGATTTTGCATCATCTGCTCGGTTTCGCTTAGACTTTTGACATACCGAGCGTTTCCTTGCTCTAACAGTTTTAGGGCGTCATCGCCAGTTTTGGGACGGTTTGATTCAGATTTTGAGGTCATAGTTTGGGTCTCATCTTCAAAGGGCATTAACTTTCATGACATTAGCATTAGGGCTATATCTTTAGAACCATATCTTTAAAGTATATAGATATTAAAAGGCTATAGATCTTAAAAATCTATAGCCAGTAGATTTTATCATAACCACATGATGATGGCGCTCGCTATTAAAATTTGACTGACTATCTATAACATAATCACCACAGAGGCTAAGCTCTATACAAAAGAACGGCTGAGAACTAAACCTTTACTTTTCAGGCCTAATAGTGAGCTTTTTAACAATCATGGATTGGGCTTACGTACGGCATTTTAGCCCTGACAGGAGCGGTATACTGCCAGTTTGGGCGGGTTGCGGGGTCTAGGTTTTGAGAGGGTGTCGAGGCAACAGCAACCACTCAAACCGTGTCCCCGCCCCGCCTAGACTGGTAGATATAGCGGATGGCAGGATTGGCTCCTTAAGCTATCTTTATGTTCTGTATTTTATTTTTATCACACTTTTATCTTATAGGACTAACATCAAAAAAGCCCTCACAAAGAGGGCTTAGTCTTGATTCTAATTGAATACGCTACACGTCAAGGAAGTCTAGAATACCTTTGGCGGCTTCACGTCCTTCCCAAATAGCAGTCACCACTAAGTCAGAACCACGCACCATATCGCCACCGGCGAACACTTTAGGATTGCTGGTTTGGAACTTATATGGTTGCTCTTCTGGCGCAAGCACACGGCCAGACTCATCCATGCTAATTTGGCTATCGCCGAACCAGTTTGCCGGACTTGGACGGAAACCAAAAGCCATAATGACCGCATCACAGTCGATAATCTCTTCTGAGTTTGGAATTGGCTCAGGACGCTGGCGACCACGATTATCAGGCTTACCAAGTTGAGTAGTGACTACTTTTACGCCAGTGACTTTGCCATTTAGGCCGATAATTTCGGTAGGTTGACGGTTGAATAAAAACTCAACCCCCTCCTCTTTTGCATTTTTAACTTCGCGTAGTGAGCCGGGCATATTCAATTCATCACGGCGGTACGCACAAACCACGCGCTCTGATCCTTGACGAATGGCCGTACGGTTACAGTCCATGGCGGTATCACCACCACCGAGCACCACGACCTTTTTATCTTTTAAATTAATATACTCATCGGAATCTTGTTCCCAGTCATTACAGCGATTGACATTGGCAATTAAGTAATCAAGGGCATCATAAACTCCGTCAAGCTCTTCGCCCGGATAGCCGCCACGCATATAGGTGTATGTTCCCATTCCCATAAAGATGGCGTCATACTCCTCCATCAACTCATCGATAGTGACGTCAGTACCGACTTCAGTGTTGAGTCGAAATTCAATACCCATGCCTTCAAATACGGTACGGCGGTTACGCATCACTTCTTTTTCCATTTTAAACTCTGGAATACCAAAGGTTAGCAGACCACCAATTTCAGGGCGTTTATCAAAGACAACAGGCTTGACCCCTGCCCGAATTAAGATATCGGCACAACCAAGACCAGCAGGGCCTGCACCAATGATGGCAACTTTTTTATCAGTCCATTGCACATCACTCATATCAGGACGCCACCCTAAAGCAAAGGCGGTGTCGTTAATATACTTTTCGACATTACCAATCGTCACTGCCCCAAAACCATCGTTGAGCGTACACGCACCTTCACATAGTCTATCTTGCGGACATACTCGGCCACAGACTTCCGGTAAAGTGTTGGTACTGTGGCAGAGCTCTGCTGCTTGAAAAATCTGACCTTCTGTGGCTAGTTTGAGCCAATTGGGAATGTAGTTATGTACCGGGCATTTCCATTCGCAATAAGGGTTACCACACTCTAAACACCGGTGCGCCTGATGAGCGGCGTGCTGAGAGTCAAAGGGCTTATAAATTTCAACAAACTCAGTTGACCGAGTGACCATGTCTTTTTTCTCAGGCTCACTACGCGGTACATCTAAAAACTGGAAATTGTTATTGATACGCTTCATTAGGGTTTTGTCTCCTTAAGTTGGTATTACACTTGAACACAGGGCACTTAAATAGGGTTAGCCTGTTGGTTTCTATCAAGTCGTAAAACCTGCCGCAAGAGGGAATATCCCTCAGTTGGACAAAATATTCTGGGTGTTTTATCAAGTCGCTTATCATTAAAGTCAATGAGTATGACTCATTTAATCAGTATCGTTGAGCTTTTTGTTTGATAGCAGTCGTTTACCTTACTCGTTCAACAGTACTTATTTAACCTTACGGGCTTATCTTGGCAAGCTTATGAAAACTGGCTAAAGATAATCGTGCTTGCTTAAGCCTCTATACCAAATTCTATATAAAGTGAGGTATAAGGGCTTAAGTCTATCCTAACGAAAAGCTTACTGTGGATCTGCTGTCGTACTGTGTAGTAGTGACGCCATATTGGCAGCTTTTGGCTTCACTAAGAACACTTTACGGACATAGTGCTCGAAGTCTGCCAAGATTTGAAGCGCCCACGCACTGCCCGTTTTTTCAACGTGATTTTCGATAATTTGTTTTAAGTAAATACGATGCTCTTCGGTTTGCTCGCTAGAAATACGATGCAAGTCAATCAACTCATGGTTACAGCGATCAAAGAAAGTATTGTCTAAGTCCAGTACAAACGCAAATCCTCCTGTCATACCAGCGCCAAAGTTTAGCCCTGTTTTACCCAGTACGGTCACCACACCACCAGTCATATACTCACAGCAGTGATCACCGACACCTTCGACTACCGCATGAGCGCCTGAGTTACGAACCGCAAAGCGCTCGCCTGCGGTACCTGCCGCATAAAGCTTACCACCGGTTGCACCATATAAGCAGGTGTTCCCTATAATGGCGGTTTCTTGTGACGCAAAGGTAGAGCCTTTGGGCGGATAAATCACAACTTCACCTCCTGCCATACCTTTACCAACATAGTCGTTGGCATCGCCTTCCAGCTCAATATTTAAGCCGCCTGCGTTCCAAACGCCTAAGCTTTGACCTGCGGTACCGACCAGATGCAACTTGATAGGACTATCTGACATACCTAAGTTGCCCCACACTTGCGCAATCTCACCTGATAGACGTCCACCAATAGAGCGGTCACAGTTACCCACTTGATAGCTATAGGTGCCGCCCTGACCTTGACGGATGGCAAGTATCATATCTTCTACCATCTTCTCAGCCAGCAAGCCTTTATCAAAGGGCTCATTGCGCTCGACTTGACAGGTCTGCGGCTTACCTTCAGCGGCAGGATGACTGCGTAATAATGGCGATAAATCAAGATTGCGCTGCTTCTCTGTAATGCCCTCTAACAGCTCTAGTAAATCCGTACGACCTACCAGCTCTTCCATGCTGCGTACGCCTAGGAAGGCCAGCCATTCACGGGTTTCAGTCGCGACAAACTTAAAGAAGTTAATCAGCATCTCAGCTTCGCCGATGAAGTGCTCATCACGTAAACGGGCTTGCTGGGTGGCAACGCCAGTCGGACAGTTATTAAGATGACAAATTCTTAAGTACTTACAGCCGACTGCGATCATTGGTGTGGTACCAAAGCCGAAGCTTTCTGCCCCTAGTATGGCTGCTTTTACCACATCAAGTCCTGTTTTTAAGCCGCCATCAGTCTGTACGCGCACTTTGTCACGTAACCCATTCACTCTTAAGGATTGATGCGCTTCTGCCAAGCCAAGCTCCCATGGAGAGCCTGCATGATGGATGGAGGATAAGGGTGACGCCGCTGTACCGCCGTCATATCCTGAAATGGTAATCAAGTCAGCGTAGGCTTTCGCCACACCAGTGGCAATAGTACCAACACCTGGACGAGAGACCAACTTCACAGACACCAAGGCTTCTGGATTCACTTGTTTTAAATCAAAAATCAGCTGTGCTAAATCTTCAATAGAATAAATATCATGATGTGGTGGCGGTGAAATCAAGGTCACGCCCGGTACCGAATACCTTAAACGAGCAATCAGTGAGTTCACTTTACCGCCTGGCAACTGTCCGCCTTCACCAGGTTTTGCGCCTTGCGCCACTTTAATCTGCATCACTTGTGCAGAGCGTAAGTAAGCCGGTGTTACCCCGAAACGGCCTGACGCCACCTGTTTGATTTTTGAGTTACGCATCGTACCGTAACGTACAGGATCTTCACCACCTTCTCCTGAGTTGGAACGACCGCCGATAGTATTCATTGCCATCGCAATGGCTTCATGAGCTTCTGGTGATAATGCGCCTAGTGACATACCTGCTGAATCAAAACGGGGTAAAATGGATTCTATACCTTCTACGTCATCAATGTCGATGCTGTTGCCTTCTTTGAGTTTTAACAAGTCACGCAAGGTTGCCACTGGACGATTATTGACCAATGCAGCATACGCACGGTAGTTTTCATAGTCACCGGTACGCACAGCCGTATGAAGGGTATTGATCACATCAGGGTTGAAGGCATGATACTCTTTATTGAAGACAAATTTGAGCATACCGCCTTGGTCTAATGGCGTGCGACGGCTAAAGGCATTTTTCGCCAACAGTGCTTGGTCTTTGGCTAAGTCAGCAAAGGTCGCCCCTTTAATACGACTTTGGACGCCTTTAAAGCACATCTCCACAATCTCTTCAGACAGACCAACCGCTTCAAATAGCTGAGCACCACGGTAGGACACAATGGTTGAGATACCCATTTTTGATAAGATTTTGAGTAACCCTTTATCCAAGCCTTTACGGAAATTGGCACGGGCATGAAGTGGATCACCTAATAGCTCACCTGACGCCACCAGATCGGCAATAACATCATAGGCCAAATAGGGGTAGACACACGTCGCACCAAATCCGATCAGTACCGCTACTTGGTGCGAATCACGTGCCACACCTGTCTCAATAATGAGATTGGCATCGGTACGTAGACCCTTAGCAATTAAATAGTGATGCACCGCACCTGTTACCAATACGGCATTGGCAGGCAGTTTACCTTTCTCGATCCCTTTATCGGATAAGATAATGAGCGTCTTGTTGTTTAATACCGCACGCTCAACTTCTTCGCATATCTGTTGAATGGCCGTCTGTAAAGGAAGCGTCTCGTCATAGTTGATATCGATGCGCTGACTGTAGAAGGCAGGGTCATCAAGTGCTTCAAGCTGCTCCATTTTACTTGGAGACAACACAGGCGATGACAAAATAATACGATGGGCATCTCGCGGTGTTGGGTTAAATATGTTGGTTTCAGCGCCCAAACAAGTCTGTAATGACATAACAATCGACTCGCGCAATGGGTCGATTGGAGGGTTAGTCACCTGCGCAAACTGTTGACGGAAGAAGTCAGCGACATTGCGTACTTGCTTAGACAGTACGGCGACTGGCGTATCATCCCCCATTGAGCCGACCGGTTCTTGACCGTTTTCAGCATTTGGGCGGATAATTTCTGTACGCTCTTCATTGGTAATATTGAACATTTTTTGTAAGGCTTTTAAAGGCTCTCCACGCACGCCTTGTTCAAGCAATTTTTCTTCAAGTTGCTCACTATCACGCACTCGCGTCGCCTCTTCACGTAACCATTTGCGATAAGGATGCGCTTTTTTGAGACGATTACTAATGACTTGGTCATCTAACACTTCACCATTTAAGGTATCGATCACTAGCATCTGCCCTGGTCCGACACGACCTTTGGCAATCACATCATTAGGATCATAATCCCAAACACCAATCTCAGAGGCCACCGTAATATAGCCATTCTTCGTCGTCACCCAGCGTGAAGGACGTAAGCCATTACGATCTAGCATACACACCGCATAGCGACCGTCCTGAATAACAAGACCGGCAGGACCGTCCCACGGCTCCATGTGCTGTGAGTAAAACTCATAAAACGCCCGCAGATCCATGTCCATACTGTCTACGTTCTGCCACGCCGGTGGTACTAATATTGACATGGCATGAAATAATGACATGCCCCCTGATATAAGGACTTCTAGCATATTGTCTAAGCTTGAAGAGTCTGAACCTGTACGGTTAACAAGCGGATGTAGCTCTGCTATTTCGGGTAATTTATCCGTTTCAAGCTTCGGTGTACGCGCCACTGACCAGTTACGGTTAGCCGTGATCGTATTCAACTCACCGTTATGCGCCAAATAGCGGAATGGCTGCGCCAATGGCCAGCGCGGCAAGGTATTGGTTGAGAAGCGTTGGTGGAATACCACAATATGCGAGTGCAACCGGCTGTCTTGCAAATCACTATAAAAAGCAGGTAAATCGGAAGGCATTACCAGCCCTTTATAAATCACAGTTTGGCAATTTAAAGAGGTGACATAAAACAGAGGATCTTCAGTCAAAGCCAGCTCAGCTTTTTTACGAGCCACATATAGCTTACGGTTGAAGTCTTCTGGATTTAAGTCATCTGCTGCATTAACAAACACTTGCTTAAACTGAGGCAAAGTCTCACGGGCAATCTCACCGACGATTGATAAATCTACTGGGACATCACGCCAGCCAGCAACTGTCAATCCTTGAGCGGCAATCTCTTTGTTTAGAACTTCTTGGCTATGAGCGGCAAGACTGTCGTCTAGGTTTAAAAACACCATACCCACAGCAAAATTTTCGCTCAGCTCAAAGCCTAGCTCTTTGGCAACCGTTTGAAAGAAATCAACAGGTTTTGCCAATAATAACCCACAGCCATCCCCTGTTTTTCCATCGGCAGCGACACCACCGCGGTGCGTCATGCAGCTTAAACTATGTATAGCAGTCTTGACTAATTTATGACTGGGCTTACCCTCAATATGGGCCACAAGACCGAAACCACAGTTATCGGTAAAATCATCAGGTGATGCAAGGTAGGTCAGCTCATCTGTTGGTGAGTTATAGGAGTGGCTATCGCCATAATTTGGTGTACTAGGATTGGCTGTGTAAGTCTGGGTCATGGCATGTCCTTTATTTAAGCGGTGTTAAATACACACCTCTAAATGGGGTTCTATATAAGTACAGTTATAGGGATAGGTGACGCAACTGTATTGTGAAATGAGTCAACATGGAGCGCACACGTAATGCTCACTATTCATTATTGACTATATTTATAGTAGCTTAACTTATAGTTAGTAGCTTGATTTATAGCACCTTAATCTCAAGTAACTAAATTTGTTTCTGATTATATCTTAAGGAATGAATTGCTACTGGCTATCATATATATAGTTATTAACTTACTAAAGTTATTTTACTACGCAATCTTGCGCATTAGACATATAAAATATTTCGAGCATTAGCCTTCTTAAAATACGTTAAAAAAAGTATTTAAGATATATACCCCTAATATTAAAGGTAAAAACAATACAGTGAAACATTAATATAGTCACTATAAATATATTAAATACCTGCAATAACCTTGCTAAACGTCATATAAACCATACTAGAGAATCATAACTATAAAATCCAGTAAAATTTAAAGATACCATAAACTTTGACGTCACATTTTATTACTGTACTGTAAGGATAACCTTTTAATAGCCAATGGCTTTTTAAGCTCTATGATGTTAACAAATATACCTTATATTTATTCGATCCTTCTTGCTGCCTATAGATGTCGATAGCTGATTTAGCGAGTCTAATACCTTCTCTATAAAATAACTTATCTTTGTTAGGCTGCCTAAATTTAATAAATGTAGCGTATGATTTAGTGCATTCGCAATTGCCTTCCTCGACAGGTGAGTGAGTAGATTTAGGATAACAAGAATAAATATAGATGAGTTATAAGATTTAGAACGATATAAAAAGGAGGCACTCTTTTCAAGAGTGCCTCCTTTTTATAACATTGAAACATTGCAACATGACCTGACGTCTGAATACCGTCAATATTTTACGACCGTAATAAAGCTACTGAGTCTTTTCGTTAATCAACTCTTTAATCTTATCGACGTCGCTACCATTGTTCGCAGGTGGCGGTTTGGTCGTACCGCTTGCATTCCTATTGCTCTGAGGTTTAGTCGTCTCAGGCTCGCTTGTCTTAGGTTTAGTACTGGTCTGATTTGAAGAAGCTGCTGAACTAGAAGGTTTATCCCCTCCGTTGTTCTCAGGGGCAACGACCTTACGTTCTTCTGTTACTGATAAGGTATCATTGGTATTGTTTGACCCCTTAATATTAGTATTGGTAGAAGAAGGCGCCACACGTTGCTCCTCAGCGCTTGTCGTTGGGTTCGGACTTGTACTACTTTCATTACCTGTGCTTTGTCTGTCTTGACTAGTATCCTGAGCGGCTTTAGCACGTTGTCTAGCAGCTAACTCACGCTTAGTAGGCTGAAGTTTAACTTGTCTAGTACGATTACTAGATAAGTCTTTGATTGGCGCAGATAGCTCGTAGTTTTCAATAACATCAAGGTAACTGGCAAATTGTTTTGGCGCAACTTCAACATTTGAAGGTAAACCAAATTCCATACTACTGGCAGTGCCTGTCGCTGAAGACTCACTATTCATTGAACCATAAGTCAGTATGTAATGGGGTTGATCACTCTCATCCCGATAGCGAAAATAAGCAAATTTGTTTCTATCTTTACGCGAACTTAAATAATCAGTGATGATTTCATGCTCAGACACATCCATGACTTGCAGCGTCCATTTGCCCTTATTCTTCTTCAAATATCTTGAATCTTTAAATTCAGGCGGATAGTCACGCAAGTCTTTTACTAAGTTATCAAAGGAGATAGGTTGCACATCTTGATCAAGCTCATGCAAATTATCTATTTGCGTAACTTGAGCTATATTGAAGGCGGCCACTTCTGCCGGTTGCTCTTGCTCTTTTTCAGACTCCTCTTCAAATACTGGGGCTGAGCTAAACATCCATATCGCTAAAGCCGCCGCACCCGTTAATAACGCCATAATCAACCAGACGCTGGCAAGGGCGCGACGTTTCTTTTTTTGTGGTTTAATGCTTTTATCAGGAGAAGAGCTTTGTGTGATTGCCATAGAGCAAATCCAGTAAACAGATAAATAATGGAATGGTTAAACAAAATAAAAGGGTAATACTCGTTATTCCGTACCGCGCAACACTGCTTTGAGTAACGCTGGGTCAAACTCAGCAGTAACGACTGCGTGTCCTAACGATTTTAACAAAATCAAACGCACTTGTCCTGACTTAACTTTTTTATCATGCTGCATCATTGCTAAGGCAGTGTCAGCATCAATATTAGGTGGGTCAACAGGCAGATTAGCTGATTGTAATATAGCACGAATACGATCAACCTCTATCTGAGTCAGCCAACCCATTTTTTGTGACAGCCTTGCTGCCTGTACCATCCCAGCGGCTACCGCTTCACCGTGTAACCACTGACCGTAGCCTTGGTGGGTTTCGATAACATGACCAAAGGTATGGCCAAAATTCAGTAATGCCCGCTTGCCCGCCTCTCTTTCATCTTGTGCGACCACATCAGCCTTATATTGACAGCATCTGGCAACCGCTTCTGCCAATACCGCCTTATCCAGCGCCATTAATGCGGTCATATTATCTTCTAACCAATCAAGAAAGTCAGCATCCATAATCAGCGCATATTTAATCACCTCAGCCATACCTGCTGAAAGCTCACGTGGTGGCAGTGTAGTCAACGTATGCATATCTGCTAGTACCATCTGTGGCTGCCAAAAGGCGCCAATCATGTTTTTACCTTTGGGATGATTGATACCTGTTTTACCACCAACACTAGAGTCCACTTGGGATAACAAGGTGGTCGGAATTTGGATAAAATCTACCCCGCGCATAAAAGACGCGGCGGCAAACCCGGTCATATCACCAATCACCCCACCACCTAGTGCCACCAAAGTGACATCACGATTACAATGATTGTCCATGAGCGCATCGTATATCAAGTCAATATGCTTCTGGTTTTTATACTGCTCTCCATCTGGCAATATGACGGACATAACCTTAAACTGAGATTGAAGACCCTTAACAAGAGGCTGTAGATATAATGGCGCTACGGTATCATTGGTCACTATCATCACCTGATTACCCTTAATATAAGGCATTATTTCAGCGGCCATATGACTTTGACTGGTGATCTCTATAGGATAATCATGGCTTTGGGTATGTACGGTTAAACTTGCTTTCATAGGACTCTCAAACTCTACATTAAATCAAACTTTGTCATAGATAGGACACTCTACTTCACCGAACATTAGGGCGTATGGAACACACCCTATCCTCTGACTCATAATACTGCTGCATATTCAGGGTAGTGCTGCTTTAAGGTTTCAATGATTTTTCTAAGCATATACTTAGGATATCCATCACCCGTCTCAACGACAATGTGCGCTACTTCCTTATATAAAGGGTCACGTGCTTCAAATAAAGAGGTTAAAACGGCCCTTGGATTGGGAGTATTTAATAAAGGGCGAGATTTATCTTTAGAGGTGCGTTTTAACTGTATGTCGACACTGGCACGCAAATAAATCGTAATACCACGATTGTTTAAATGGTCGCGGTTTTGTGATTGGGTGACGACACCACCACCTGTTGCTAACACGATATCTGGCAAGGCTGTTAACTCATCAATAGCACGAGCTTCTCGCTCTCTAAAGCCAGCTTCGCCTTCTTTTTCAAAGATCCAGGGTATATCTGCCCCCGTTTGTTCACAGATATAATGATCACTGTCAATAAACTCACGCCCTAAGTGCCTAGCCAATAGCTTACCAACCGTGGTTTTCCCTGCTCCCATAGGGCCAACAATAAATAATGACGGTAATACTGATTGCATTATTTTCTCTCACATAAATTCACTGATTATACAGATATTTGTGTCGTTAGTTCTATAATCGTTGGTGCTGATTCGTGCTTTCTAGTTCTAAAATTACTCACAATATCTATTAGGCATAAACCCTATATTAAACCATAAGCTAAATTTTAAAAACGTTAAAATACACTTAACGAGATTAAACCTACTCAATTATAAGGCTTGATGAATGAGTTTCGGGGTAATAAAAATCAGCAGCTCTTGCTTGTCATTTCTTTGAAAATCTTTTTTAAATAACCTGCCTAGATAAGGTATATCCCCAAAAAAGGGCACCTTCTCCACATTGTTAAATACTTGATTACGATATATCCCGCCCAAAACAATGGTTTGCCCATCATCTATGGTCACATTGGTACTTAAGGTATCAGTATCTATCAGTATCACCCCATTACCAACTGGATTTGGTCTGCCATTCTCAATATGTATTTGCAATGAAATTCTGCCTTCAGGGGTAATATTTGGGGTAACCTCCAAACTTAATACCGCCTCTTCAAACTGTGTGGTTGTCCCGCCCCCTTCAGATTCGCTCTGATAAGGTATCTTAGTACCTGAAGATACTCTGGCCTTTTGCTTGTCCAAGGTTAAAATCTTAGGTGTCGAAATGACTTCACCCCTACCCTCTGCTTGCATGGCAGATAATTCCAGATCTATCATCAAGTCAGACATACTTAGTAGGCTAAATGCGACTCGCCCTGCTGGATTGGCGACCCCCAAGTCTATATTTAAGTTATCCGGACGAGTAACGTTATAGTCTGGGTATTCAACCGACTCACCTTTATAAGTGGTTTTATTGACACTAAATTGCTTTAGATCGGCTAACGTTTGATCACTACCGCCCACCAACAAATCATTATTAGTTGCCACGCCACTAGACAAAATTCCCCACTTCGTTCCAATCTCCTGACTAAAGCTATCACTGGCGCTGACTATTCTGGCCTCAATCATGACCTGCCGTACTGGTATATCAATCTTAGCAATTAATGCTCTAATATTATCAATGCTGGCTGAGGTGTCTTTGATAATAAGGGTGTTAGTCCGAGCATCGGCAGTGATCACACCTCGATGAGACAGCAGTGTTTCATTCTTATGAGGATTATTATGGGGATAATTAAGACGGTAGTCTTGAGAGTTGGTACCATTAGACATGGTATCAGATGACTTTACTGGTGCCATTACGGATGACGCAACTGGTGCCGTCACTGCTTGTGTTACTGGTACTGTACTAGCAGAAGAGAAAGAGCCGCCTCTAGACTGACTGGCCTTGATAATTAAAGATAGGACATCGTTGGCATTGGCGTAGTTTAGGCGTATATACTCATGCTGCAAAGGCATTACAGCAATGGACTCTTGCTGAGATTGCAGTAAGCTTATATTTTGCGCAGCAATGTCACTTAATGGGGCAACTAAGAGAACATTACCTTGTCGCTGCATACCTAGTTTTTTACTACTTAGGATAATATCTAGCGCCTGGTCCCACGGTACATTGACCAGGTTGATCATGACAGTGCCCTTTACATTGTCACTGGCAACAATATTAGTGCCTGTATACTGAGAAAGTAAATGCAGAACACTACGAATCTCGACATTTTGAAAATCAACTGAAATAGGCTGCCCAGTGTAGATTTTATTGGCTACCTCTGCCGGTTTAACCGTTGTCTTTAATGGGCTTATGCTAAGGTTTACTTCTGTTCCTGTGCGGTAACTTTGATAGTCAAAATCTTTACTCATCTCCACAGTCACAATACCATTCATCCCCCTATTATAAGCCGACACTGACTGTATAAGCTGACTACTGCTGAAGTGTTGACCCGTTAAGGTCGCTGGTATCTTAGCTCCTGTCATTAACAAGGTTATTTTATTGCCCTGACGCTGAATATCTAGGGGAGCCGTTTCATTACTCAATGTCAGATCCACCATACCTCCCTCTTGAGCCCAATCTGTCACCTTAAGTTTATTTAGCCCAAAATACGGCGCTGATTGACGATTATCATAATGAGCAGGATTTAATAAAGGCGTATCTTCTGTTAAGCGGGGCGCTATCTGGGTCTGTACTTGTTTGTGTGTTTCGCTCTGTGCCAGACTCAATGATTGTGAATGTGAGTGCGACTGTAATTGAGTCTGGGCCTGAATTGAGAGCGGATTGCTTAATACAATCGAGGGTGGCTCGACATCGGCAGAGGCTTTTACACTGAACAATATGCTGGTAACCATTAAACACAGGGTTAACACCACTAAAAAATAAGGTAAACCCAACCGCACTAGATTTAGGGTTAGGGTATGGAGAGTCATGTTTTATCCCTGTAACAATGATAAGAAGTAGATAAATAGACAGTTAAATAGATACCGACAGTAATTTATCAGTCATAATTTCTGTAAAGACGGCTACCTAGGTGACACTAGAAAAACTGAGGCTTCAACTCGGTTGCCTTGCTGGTCTAGCATCACCTCAACGATATGAAGCTGGTTTGAGGCAACCTCTATGATGCGTCCATTACGACTGCCCACATAGTCACCAACTTCCACGCTAACCACCATCCCATCAGGACGCTGCACTAAACCTTGAGGGTTGTCATGTTCAAAAAACATCCGACCTCGGTAGGTAAGTTGTGAAAGCGGATAGTGCTCTAAAGGCTGCATAGGACGTCCCGTATTTGGTCTGGTCATTAACTCAAATACCGTTTTAGAGCTCGGATTGCCTTGCGTTATATACTCGTTTTGCTGTGATGCTGTTGCTACTTGCTGTTTAATCTGGTGGTGTACCTGCTCTTTTGCTGGCTCTAGTGTTTGCTCTTCTAGCTGTTCCGCGATTTTTTGTTCTACGTCAAGTTGTGTCTTATCCTTGGAAATAGACCGTTGGTTGACAGTAATGAGAGGCATATAAAAAGGAGAAGGTTTATTCGTGGCATCATACTCAATTAAGTGTGCCTGCTCTGCCTGCGCAATAAGCTGTTGAGACAATAAAGGTATATCTTCTGGTAGATTATTCTGAACCAATTCCTCTTGTATTGTCTCTTCTTTTTCTAAAACCTCCTCAAGGGTGCCATCACTGACTGTGTCGATAGAATCTTCGCAGGCTATTAGTAGCTGACCTATACCCACTACTAGGACCATTAAAAGAATGTTTGCCTGACTTTTGTCAATAAAGAGCATAAACAGTATCACTTTTAATAAATTTTCACTTCTGAGGCGGTGGCATTCGTATTCTTATCAAAGTAATCATTATCTAAGTAATTCTTATCTAAGTAATTCTTATCTAAGTGACTCTTATCTAAGTAATTCTTATCTAAGTAATAGTGCTTACCGTGTAAGGTTAGAGATAGCTGAGCTCTTCTATTCGGGTTTCTAGAAAGATCTTTTGACGTTGCAGGATTAAGGCGAGTACGTCTATCATCGACGTAAGCAACCTCAAAATCATGAAGCGTCAAGACATACGGCAAATTTGCGAGACCATTAAGAAAACGTCCAAAGTCATGATAGTCGCCGATTAACACCATACGCATCGGTTGCTCTATAAGATATTCTTCGCTATTTTTTTGTCCTGCTCTTTGACCTGCTTTCTGATTTAAGGTCTGAACAGACTTTTGATTAATTTGTTGACCTAACTCTTGATTAACGTGTTGTCTAAGCCCCTCACCTGTCGATACCTCTTGGAACACTACCCCAGCCGCCAAGCCTATTGTATTTATTGACGCCATTAGTGCCCCCTTCTGATTGGGCTGAGACAATGGTTTAAGTAAGTGATTAAGTGTCTGGTTCGCTTGTTCTATTTGAAGACTGTCTGTCGCTCTAGCAGAGGCTTTCGCACTGAACTCATGCTGAGTTTCAATCAATATGTGCTGCTGAGTTTTTAGCGCTTTAATTTGTTCAAGTTGACTGCTGATAGGTATAAAGTAACTGATAAGCATAATAAGGACTAACAGAGAAACAATAACAGCCCCCTTTATCACCAGTGGCCAACTGCCGTAGTTTTCTCTATCTAAGCTTTGCAGACTGTACCAAAATACTTTTAAACGATGCCCTCTTGTTTGCAATCCAGATGCTGAAGTGGCATGGTTACTGCGGTTAGTGAGTTGGTTGGTAAGCCGTTTAGCCAATCTCATTAGGGAGTACCCCCATCGGGTGACAGGCTTGTGTGAGTTGGCTCACTATCTAAGCTCGATGTAGACAAAGCTCTATCTGATTGATTTATCGAGGTTATATCTTCTCTATCTACCAACTTTGAGGATACCAATTGCTGTAGTTCAATTTGTTGACGGGTAATATCGACCACTTCGGCGATGACCACAAACTCAAAAGGAGTGGCTAGGTCGTTTACTGCCATAGGGGGTTGCTCCGCTACCGTTTGAGCAACTCTCGTATTCTTCTGATAAATGTTCTCCTGATAAACATCCTCCTGATCAATACTTAAATCCCCTATTTTGACCTGCTTAACAGATTGGATTTGAACTTTCTGTATTCCTTGGCTTAACGCTAAACGATTTGCCCAGTCAGAGACCGAGGCGGTACTTTCTGCCCTTCCACGAAAGGTGATTAACTCACCTTGTCTTTTTAATCCTGTCAATCTTAAGGTGTTGGGTAAAGTGTTAGCGATTTCATTCCAAATATGAACCAATAATTTACGATTATTCTTGGACTCATAAATCTTATTTATTTGCACTATTGTAGTGTGACGCTGTTGCTTCGAAGTCTTCGTCTCGACCAGCTTTTTTGCAAGCTCACTATTACGGTGCATGAGATCTGCATTGATTTGTTGTTGGCTACGCTGACTATGATTTAAGTAACCCCAAATAGCACTGACACCTAGTAATCCTAAACTCAAAGTAAGGTAAATAATCTTTAAAAACTGTTTATTCCGCTGCTGTCGTCGTTGCTCACGCCATGGCAGTAGATTAATATAAGCCACTATATTGACTGCCTTAACTGACCGTCTTGGTAGCTGTTACGTCTCAAACTAAGCCCACACGCTGTCATTAAAAGTGGCGCATCCTTATTCAACTGCACCCTGTCAATATCTGGATGGATAGTCATGTCTATAAAAGGATTAGCGATGCAAACATCAAGACCTAATTTAGACTGTAAGCTGTGTTCAATATCGGCTATCAAAGCACCTTCACCGCATAACAAAACTTTTTCTATCTTACGGTTAAAGTAATTAGGATTATTAGGATTATTGGCATTATTATCATCAATTGCGATGTCATCTACCCCCGAATCATCTTGACTGTCTGTATGAGTCTTATCGTCAGGGTTCAAGCTACTTAGAATTGACTCTTCCGTTAATGGTTCCGCATCAAAATAATACTGCAATGCTTGCTTAATATGACCAACAAGGTGTTCAACAAAGGGTTCAAAGTACAGTTTAGTATAGCTATCTGGTGTATCTGATTCGTCGTTACCCCACCTTAATTGAGCTTTGTGTGCCGCCTCAAAATCAAGATCATAACCCGTTTGGATAGCTTCACCTAACTGAGCGCCGCCAAATAATTGCTCATACTGAAAAACAAACTCACCATGTTTAGCAACGTATACTGTGGTGCGGGTATGGCCAATATCGACTAAAGCCACGCCTAATGACGCTATTGTTAGCTCACTTTTAGATAACTGACTTTTGGATGTCAGATATTTGTTTGATGGAGGTATGATTAATGGAGGTATGGATGTCGTAGGTATTGAACGAGGATACATTAACTGAAAAGCACGCTCGATAGCATGCAAATTCACTTCCACAACTTTAGTTTCAATATTTGCAAATGCTAAACTGTCCACCCGCTGTTCAATATGATCATTATGAGACACCACCAATAGCACTTGGACAAAATCACTGTCTAAGGGAGACGGTCCTATTACTTCAAAGTCAAAGCTCACTTCTGCTAAAGGATAAGGAATATACTGATCAGCATCTATTCTAATTTGTGCTTCTATTTCGATATCTATTAATTCAGCAGGCAGTTCAATAAGTTTGCTAATAGCTTGTGCATGAGGAATATCGGTTGCAGCTCGCTTTTTTCCGACGTTGAGTTGTTGAACTAAGCCTGCGATGGTCAGACCCATCTGCTCCGTGTCAACAATAGTATTATCCACCACATCACCTGGGTTTAACTTTTGAATACCATACTGTTTTAGATGATAAATGTCTTGATAATAAGTTAATTCAACGATAGTTAACCGAGTGCTTGTTACGCTGACGCCTAACAACAAAGAGTCCGTCTTGCTCGAAAATAATGTCAAAAAGTAAACCCTTTTATGCTGTGATAAACACGACTACTTTAGGGTCTATTGATAACCACTCTTAGAAACAGACTTTAATAGAGCGCTTATGAATATTAATACTGTAAGGAGTGTCATTTAGAAAATTATTGCCTGTAACCCTATTAATTTACTCGAAGTTTGTCAAGATAAATTTTATTTAAATATTATAAACGATTAATAATATCATGAATGTTTGGTATATAAGATGACTTGAATAACAATTAAGCAGCTTATTAGGATAATTATAAGATTAATTATTGGGTTACGAAGTGATACAATACGTTTAGTTAACTTTTGTCATAGTTATTCAATTTCAATGGCAAACTGACATAATAGTAATTTTGAATTGAGGTTTTGAATAAAGGTTTTGAATAAAGGTTAAGAGATAACTCTGTCCTTAATTATGTATTGATAATATTAACGTTCTAAGATATCACTCCCAAACTTTATAATTTGCTTTATAATTTACTTTGTTATTTACGTTATGTTTTGTTTTATAATTTGATTTTAAGTGCCGACATCAGCGTAATCATGAGTTCACAATCTTTAATAAAGTTAATCGGATTTACGGAAAACCTGTAAAGACCTCAGATTAAATAGGATTATTGTGAAAATAATTACGCATAATACTTCAGTTTCTAAATAATAGAGTCACCATGCCTCAGACTTCCACTGCCTCTCATCTTATCCATCATATTGTGTCTATACTACTGGCAATCATTGCGCTTGCCCTCATTTTGGTACTGGCATTTCCTATTGGGTTTTATGGGATGGCTATGTATATTGAGCCGAATCTACCCAGTATTTCTAAAATCCAAACCTCTACTTTAGAAATGCCGTTACAGATATACAGCAAAGACAATAAACTTATTGGCCAGTATGGCAATCGTATGTCCTTGCCTGTGACCTATGAGGAGATTCCTAAAAACTTCATTAATGCTTTCTTAGCGGCCGAAGACTCCTCTTTTTATGAGCACAGTGGTATCAGTATCAAAGGCTTGGGCCGTGCTGTCACCGAAATTATCACTGATGATGACGGTCAAACGGGTGGCTCAACAATTACCATGCAGGTCGCTAAAAACTACTTTTTAAGCTCAGAGCGCACCTTTAGCCGTAAGCTTACCGAATTATATTTAGCACGTAATATTGAAAATGAGCTGAGTAAACAAGAAATCCTCACCTTGTATGTCAACAAGATTTACATGGGTGAAGGAGCCTATGGTATCCGTGCAGCAGCCAAAAAATACTTTAGCAAATCACTAGATAACCTCACCATTGCTGAAATGGCGACTTTAGCAGGGCTACCTAAAGCGCCGTCTCAAAATAATCCTGTGTCTAATCCAGAAGAGGCGTTAGAGCGACGCAACTGGATTCTTGGACGTATGCTAGAGCTTGGATATATTACCCAAGCTCAATATAATGACGCCGTTGATGACCCTATAAGTGTCCATCTCTATCAAGAACGACTTGATGTGAATATGCCGTATTTGGCCGAAATGACCCGTCGCTCGTTAGTTGATAAGTATGGGGAAGAGATTATTAACTCAGGTTGGCGGGTTAAATTGACAGTAGATAGTGAGCATCAAAGTGCTGCCGATACCGCAGTCAAAAAGGGATTAATTGGCTACGATAGACGCCATGGTTGGCGTGGTGCTGAAGCGCATGGTGAGCCTTTGGATAAATTCATTACTCACTCCAACATGGTGCCTGCGAAAGTAACTGAGGTCAGTTATCGTAGCTTTAAAGCCCAATTAAAAAATGGTGATGTGGTGACAGTACCTTGGTCTGGTATGAGCTGGGCCAAACAATACTTAGATGCCAACAGAATTAAACGCTACCCCAATCAAGCGTCTGATATTGTCAAAAAAGATGACATTGTGCGCTTAATTGCTAACGAAGACCAAACGGCATGGCGACTGACTCAAATACCAAAAGTGCAAGGTAGTCTAGTCGCATTGGACCCAGAGACAGGGGCGGTAGAAGCCCTTATCGGTGGCTTTGACTATAGATACAGTAAATTTAATCGAGCCACACAAGGTTGGCGCCAACCAGGCTCTACCATCAAACCATTAAACTACGCTGCCGCCCTTGAAAAAGGCTATCGCCCTGACAGTATGGTATCTGATGGTCCTTTACGCATTGGTAGCTGGAAGCCTAAAAACTCTGATGGCCGATTTTATGGACTTATGACCTTACGCCGTGGTCTTATTCTCTCACGCAACTTAGTATCTATCCGTCTGTTACAAGCAGTCGGTACTGAAGATGCGCGTCAGTTGCTAGACCAGTTTGGCTTAGACAAAGACAAATTACCCACCACCCTATCCTTAGCGTTAGGCGCAGGTCAAGCGACACCCTTACAGATGGCCACAGCTTATGCCACTTTTGCCAATGGTGGTCATCGAATTCAGCCCTATATTATTGACCAAATATATGATTACCAAAATAATTTACTTTATTTGGCCAATCCTCAACGGGCTTGTGCTACCTGCTTTAATGAAAACTTAGACAAGATTAACGCTAAGGCGATAGAAGACTTTGATAAGCAAACGGAAGATGAGATAGCACAACGTGAAGCGACGCTCAAGGCATTAGAAGAAAATCCTGAGTTATTAACAGCCAATGACAGTGATCCGAAAAGTACGGGGGCAGATGAGGACACTGATGCGAAAAGTATGGCCTCTATTCAGACCTCCTTGGATGACTTACGTTATAACGCCTCCCCTAAATCAGACCGTTTAAAACCTGCTCCTGTGACCTATCGACCAGCAGATCAAGCGCCTCGTATTTTGACGCCTATCGTGGCATATGAAATGGCAAATATGCTACGAGATGTCGTACAACGGGGTACTGCGACTCGAGCGAAAGCCTTAGGACGTAGTGATATTGGGGGTAAAACGGGTACGACTAACGATATGAAAGATGCTTGGTTTGCAGGGTTTCAGCCCACCCAAGTCACCGTTGTATGGTTAGGTTTTGATCAGCCTTCTACTTTGGGTAGAGGCGAATATGGTGGTGTTGCTGCGTTACCTGTTTGGATGGACTATATGCGTTCGGCATTGAAATCAACACCCGTTCGGTGGGTCAAGCTTGATACAAAGGATAAATCAAAGCGGCAGCAACCTAAGGTTGTCACATTGACTAATGATAATACCTCTAATAACAAAAACACCTCTTCTAACCCAAGTAGTAATAGAAATAGCACCCGTAGTGCTACGAGCGCTGAAAGTACGACTAGCAGTGATACCGAAGTTACAACCCCGCCAAGAGCTTCGTTGAGTGAACGTAAGCCGCCTAAGCCTGTAGAGCCACCCGCCGCCGCAAATCCGCCCAAACAGACGACTAATACCACTACTAATAATGAAGCAAACCGGTCCAGTAGTGAGCAGGTGAATTAACTGCGACCTTACCCCACGACTCAACCGCGCACTGGTGAATCGGTAGCTAACTGGATTCTTGATTTTTATTAAGTGTAGAGGTGGTTGTATCCTATGAGTAAAATCGCTATCATTCATAGCGATTTTCTTTTTAGATTTAAGCTTTCCTACAACTCGCACTAGGTTTACGTCCTAGCCAGCTGGAGAATAACGATGAATACCAACACCACCACCGCGGTTGATAACCCACATTCAACGGGGCCTATTGTGGTCACTGCCCTATATAAGTTCACACGTTTTGATGACTTTGAATCTTACCGTGAGCCTTTACGTCAAACCATGCTTGATAATGCTGTCAAAGGCACGTTACTTATTGCCTCAGAAGGGATTAACGGTACCATCTCAGGCGACCGTGCAGGCGTGGATGCCGTATTAAACTATATTCAAAATATTCCAGCCATCGGTCAACTGGAATACAAAGAATCCTATGCCGACACTCAGCCCTTTTTTCGCACCAAAGTAAAACTTAAAAAAGAGATTGTCACCATGGGCGTTGAAGGGATCGACCCTCTTCAGTCCGTGGGACGCTATGTCAAGCCTAAAGAGTGGAATGATCTCATTAGTGATCCAGACGTTCTATTAATCGATACCCGTAACGATTATGAGGTTCAAATCGGTAGCTTTAAAAATGCGGTCAATCCTAAAACGGAAACGTTCCGCGAATTTCCAGACTACGTGAAAAATGAGCTGGATCCCAATAAGCATAAAAAAGTTGCTATGTTTTGTACCGGTGGCATTCGCTGTGAAAAGTCAACCGCCTACTTGCGTGAACAAGGCTTTGATGAAGTCTATCATTTAGAAGGCGGTATCTTAAAATACCTTGAAGAAGTCCCTGCCGAAGAGTCATTGTGGGAAGGTGACTGCTTTGTATTCGATAACCGTGTGGCGGTCAATCACAACCTTGAAAAAAGCAACTATGACCAATGCTATGCCTGTCGAATGCCGATTACTGAACAAGACAAGCAAGACCCTGCCTATGTCAAAGGCGAGTCATGCCCGCACTGTATCGATAAAGCAACAGAGGAGCAACGCGCCCGTTTTCGTGAGCGTCAACGTCAAGTTCAATTGGCAAAGCAGCGCGGTGAAGCTCATATTGGCTCAGAAGTCAAAGAGATCATTAAATCGCGTAAACAACAAAAATTAAAGGCCAAACTGGATAAGAAAAAAGACTAGATTTACCCTTTATTCTTGTTATTTTATTTGGTATTTAATACCGTTCAAGGCAATTACCACGATAAATAGTGGTTATGGTTTGATGTGACCGCTAGCCCCGATTGCAACGGTATCCTGCTGACGACAATGGCGTTGCGGACTGTGGTTAGGTAGAGTATCGAGATAACAGGAACCTATCTAGCCACGATAGTCCGCACGCCATTGACGAAGCAGATACAAGTGGAAAGCGGGAATAGCTCCAGAATATAGTCGTAAGCAAAAAAAGCCCAACCTTAAAAGTTGGGCTTTTTGTTATTATTTGCTAGGGCTATAAGGATGCAGCTTACTGCTCAACCCACTCGCCATTACGCCAGTAGAGCCCCCAACGCGTTGCTTTACCCGTCTTTAAGCTCTCTGAGCCGATGTACTGCTCTTTTTGCTTACGTGACCAGCGTAAAATAGTGGGATTGCCGTCTGGATCTTCGTCTGGACCATTAAACAAATACTGAAATTTGTCATCCATTTTATCTTTTATCTCACGTAATTCGGCAAGCTTTGGCGGTCTCGTTTCACGAACTTTAGGAAACTTCGACGCCGCTAAGAACAGTCCTGCCGCCCCTTCCCTCAAAATAAAATGATCCTCATGCTTGGTTGACTTGAGCTCTGGCATGTCGATGGGATCCATGCGCGGCGGTGCAGGCTCACCATTTTTAAGGACTTTACGGGTATTATCACATTTATTACACGCAAAGTAAGGACCAAATCGACCTGTTTTTAACTCCATTTGACCATCACATTTATTACAGTCAATAGTTGGTGCATCAGAGCCTGGTACTTCAAACTTACCTTCTTCAAGTAAGTAGCCGTCACAATCGGGGTTATTACCACAGATATGCAGCTTTAAGCCGCCATCAACGATATAACCATCCATTGCTGTACTGCATTTAGGACAGCGCTTTTTCTCCATGAGCTCTTTGACTTCAGCACTTTCATCTATCTCGCTGTCATCTAAGTTTGCAAATGCTTCCACGGGCATCAGGTTTTTAGTGCCTTTACAGCGCTCTTTTGGCGGTAAATTATAGCCCGTACATCCTAGAAAGACACCCGTTGAGCCATTGCGAAGTTGCATCGGTCTATCACATAAATCGCAGTGTACATCGGGCACATCGGTCGGATCATTCGGGCGCATGCCGTCTTTATCTTTCGCATGCTCAAGCTTAACTTTAAAATCACCATAGAAGTCATCTAATACCGCTTTCCAATCCTGATCGCCTTGAGCCACATGATCCAATTCACCTTCAAGCCCAGCGGTAAAGGTATAATCCATCAAATCAGGAAAGCTCTCTGTCAATCGATCGGTGACAATATCGCCCATCTTTTCAGCGTAAAGACGTTTGTTTTCTAATCTGACATAGCCTCTATCTTGAATGGTTGAGATAATCGACGCATAGGTTGAAGGGCGACCAATCCCTTTTTTCTCAAGCTCTTTGACCAAGCTTGCCTCTGTAAAGCGGGCGGGTGGCTTAGTAAAGTGTTGACTAGGATCCAGTTTGATCAGATTAAGCTCATCTCCCTTTTTGACATCAGGCAATAAGGTCTCGTCTGTTTTTGCTGGCGGCATTACTTTGGTAAAGCCATCAAAGGTCATGGTGCGACCACGGGCTTTTAGCTCGACATTCCCGGCCTCTACCAGTAGATTAACCGACTTATATTTGGCGGGTAACATCTGACACGCCACAAACTGGCGCCAAATCAGCTCATACAAACGGATGGCGTCACGCTCGACTCCTTTTAGCTGCGTGGACTTTAAGTTGGCATTGGTCGGTCGAATGGCTTCATGCGCCTCTTGCGCATTTTGCTTACTACCGTAAAAATTGGGCTTTTCAGGCAAATATTTCTTACCATAACTGTCTTCAATAAAGCCGCGAACACTGGCCAAAGCGTCCCCTGATAAGAATGTCGAGTCGGTACGCATATAGGTAATATGCCCGGCTTCATACAAGCGCTGAGCCAACATCATTGTCTTTTTGACGGGGAATCCTAAGCGCGTACTGGCTGCTTGTTGCAGGGTTGAGGTGATAAAAGGCGCACCCGGCTTCGATTGGGTTGGTTTTTCTTCCCGTTCTTTCACCACATATTTAGCAGGCTTTAAGACGTCTAATACGGCATCTGTTTGCTCTTTATTTCCAAGCTTTAACACCTTGCCATCTTGCTTCACGGCTTCTAAACGTATCGGGGTGTCCTTGGCAACCTTAGCATTGTCATTGCCCTTCATGGTGGTATCGGCGAAAATTTGCCAATACTCTTCTGGGATAAAGGCACGAATTTCACGTTCACGCTCTACTACCAGACGGGTCGCTACTGACTGCACTCGCCCTGCTGATAGACCGCGTGCTATTTTCTGCCATAATAGTGGAGAGACCATAAAGCCCACCACCCGGTCAAGAAAGCGGCGAGCCTGTTGCGCATTTACCCGATCTATATCAAGCTTACCCGGTTGTTTAAATGCATTTTGAATAGCCGTTTTAGTGATTTCGTTAAACACCACACGTTGATATTTGCTGTCATCACCGCCGATAACTTCACGCAGGTGCCACGCAATGGCCTCCCCTTCTCTATCCAAATCCGTTGCCAGATATATCTTGTCGGCATCTTTTGCTAGAGACTTAAGCTCTTTAATCACTTTGGTTTTACTGGGTAATACCTCATACACCGCTTTCCAGCCGTGCTCAGGGTCAATACCCATTCTACGAACTAGGGCTTGTTGCGCTCTTTCTTCTTTACTTAACGTATCGTCGGCTTTCGTTGCTTTTTTCTTCGCACCACTGCTGGTAGGTAGATCTCGCACATGACCAATACTTGAGCGGACAATAAAGTCATTGCCCAGATATTTATTAATCGTTTTTGCTTTAGCAGGAGATTCCACAATGACCAGTGATTTACCTTTTGCACTGGCAGGAGCTCTGCTTGTTGATTTCTTACTGGTGGTTTTTACCATTGATATTACAGTCCTAATTTAACTTTCTTATAAAATATTTTTTTAATAATATGATTTAAGCTTGATATGGGCTTATTCTGTGCAATTTACAAGACCCTGATATTTGAGTTGTCTTGAACTTACACTGCTTACCGTTGCGCTGTCAACCAAGTTTTTCAAGTTATTGCCTTTACCAACAAGCTAATTTGAAAATTTTACACGCTTAACGGGATGATTTTGTCGCGACTATTTCAGCCCAGTCCGCCATTCTATTTTTTAAAGCCAGCAAGTCAGGTTCTATCTGACGTTGGTCGTAATGTGGATTGGTATTGGGTTTGACATAGCTACTGTCATCCCAAAAGACAACCAAGCTATTGGCCTTTGTGTATACCGCTTTAACAAATGGTGCGATAGTCTCAGGTAGATTAAGGGGCTCACGATCCAAACTAAAATTAACCTTACTGTTTAAGTCAGTATTATCATACGTGTCGTTATTGTATGTAGAGTTATAAATAGTGTTTTGAGTTTTGGGTATATTTAGTTTTTGGGGTTGCCCTTGCTCAAGATAACTTAAGTTTTGAGTATTGCTATTTCCGCTACTATTATTTATACCACTTTTAAGACTCGCGTTATGTACACTGCTATTATCTAAATTGCGGAGGTTTGAATCTCTGACTCCGACATCCTGATTATTGTTAAGAGGTCTTAGTTGACCATCAATAACCTGATATCGCGTTTCCGGCAACTTCATACCGTCTACTATCAAGGCATATTGACCCATCATTCCCTTACCAAATTCATTATTGCGACCACGAATCCAATGAGGACAGGCAATGAGCTTAGGATTAAGTTCTAGACGGCGCGCTGACATACGAAGCTTATCTAAGCGCACATCTATACCACTAGGCTTTAAAGCCGTGATACTGCCCAAAACGAATAGTCCTATCGCAACTGCTACCCAGATACCCATATATATCCCATTCTTAAATACTGAAACGTTAAATTAGAACGGCATAAGTGTAGTCGGTTTTAAGGGCTATTCATAGCCACTTTTTATAGCTACTGTTTGATATAGTCGTCGATCTTATAAAGAGTCACGGCGTTAACCTCGTTAAGCCTACTCCAGTAGTACTTGCACTCGGTTGCCTTGTGACTACTTTAAAGTTCTTTGACTATAGTTACTTATTAACAGCCACTTTTTGATAGTTGCTCTTTACAGCTAATAATTAATTTGAGTGCGTGCTTTCATTTTGAGTGTGTGCTATCTAGTTACTCATACCAAGTTGAGCTATCTTCTGGTGCCTTCTCAGAGCTTGAGTTGGCTAACTTCTCTAAGCTCGCCGGTATAGTCGCATCGGCTAATACCTCCTCGTACTTACTAGCAACCTTTGGCATTAATGCATCCATTATGGGTTGCCACTGAGCTTGTATATCTCGATAGCGTTTTTGACTGTGATCAAAAATACTAAGTCCCTCTTCGGCAAGCTGTGGATATAAGCTTCTTTCACTCAACCAAGCCAAAGGCTGTTGTCCTATGTCTTCAAAAAAAGTTTGTAAGGTTTGATTGTTGCTATTTTGGGGGCGAATGCGATTGGCAATCAAATGAATATCAACTTTGCCTTTACGAATGCGCTTGATATCTTGAATAGAGTTTAAAAACTGTTTGGTGCTATCAGCATCGAATATAGATGGTAATACAGGAATTAAAATCGCTTTGGCCTCACTGATTAAAGATTCAGCACGCTTGGCACTCACCGAGCCGGGTGCATCAATAATTAACCAATCTTTTTTACCTAAGTTTTTTGCTGCTTTTTTTGGCAAATCTCCGATATCATCTTCATCACGCCAGTCGACGGCGTAGATTTTTGCCGCCGAATCAGGCCGAATCTTTAACCAACGCAAACTTGACTTCTGTGGGTCTGCATCGGCTAATGCTACCGTTTGACCTTGATTCGCTAAAGCTGAAGCCAGTGTGATCGCTACTGAACTTTTACCACAGCCCCCTTTTTGATTTGCTATTAATACTGTTTTCATGTCTATCGCCTACAAAGTTGTCATTAAAATCAATAATTTACCAGTTTAGATATCATAACCCAATAAATTTAATATAAATATCTGTCTTATCGTTTTATAAAACATTAAAATAGAGTCTAAACCCTAGTTAAAGCCGCTATTTCACTATTGTACAATCAATACTACCCTGTATTAAATAGTAGGAGCAAGCCATGAGATTGTTACCGTTCACTTTTGCCAGTAGTATCCTATCTGTCAGTATGCTGATGCTCTCAGGGTGTGTCACTACTCCATCATTAACCCCTGAACAATGCAAAGCCGCCAATTGGAAAGATATAGGCTATGCTGATGGCACAGTTGGACGCTCTGGCGCCTACTTTGGTACTCATGTTGATAATTGCGCACCACTTACTGGTAACACGCCAAACCGTGAGCTTTGGGAAGCAGGTCGGCAAGAGGGATTAAAAGAGTTTTGTACTGAGCTCAATGCCTATAAGCTTGGTAGAGAAGGCTTTGCTTGGCAACCCGTCTGCCCCATAGAAGGTGTTGAGAAGCTTGAAGAAGCTTACAATCAAGGGCGCTTTTACTATTTACGTCAACGTGATTTAGACTATCTTAGCACTCCGTATCCTTGGGGATATGGTCACTATGGGTATGGTCCACGATACTGGCACTCCCCTTTTTGGCCGCGCAGATGGTAATACTGTCTGATGGTCTGATGGTCTGAGAGTCAGCTAATATTTAACGCTCAACTTTATTAGCAGCTTGAGCATGTTCAGACTCAACATTTTCAGACTCAACATTTTCAGACTCAACATTTTCAGACTCAACATTTTAAAACTCAGCATTTTCAGACTCAGCCGTTTTGTTAATACCATTGTATTAAATACTAAGTATTAAGCCGTTAGGTGGCATGATCAAGATTTAAATCCTTATCGACTCGATAAACCAACAGTGTACCCAAACACATCAATATCGCCATAGTGGCTCCTAGCTTAAAAACTGGGTTTACAGGAAAAAGATTAAGCAGCACCCCGCCAAATATACCGACGCAAAACATTAATGACCCTTGCAACGCACTCGCCATACCAGCGCGATGCTTTTGAAATGCCAATGCAATCGCAGAAGCATTCGGTTGGGTCAATCCTAATCCTGCAATACAAAAGAAAATGCAAGCAAGCACAAAAGGTAAGTAGGCGTCAGCACCATAAATCACGCCTAACAATAACAAACAAATTGCCGATATAGCTTGCATCGCTGCACCAAAGCGTAATAGGGATATCAGCCGATATCGGTTGGTTAAATACTGGTTTAACTGAGTCAGACCAATAAATCCTGCCGCGTTTGTGCCAAACACAATACTAAATTGACTTTCGCTTAAACCATAACCGTCCATTAATAGCTCAGGAGCAGCACTAATATAAACAAACATTGACCCCATTAATAAGCCTGCTCCTATAGCCGGATAGCCAAAAGAGGGATCTTTTAAAAGGTCTATATATTGGCTGATGATGGTATTAAAGGGTCGGTGACTACGGTTTTCATCGGTCAACGTTTCTTTAAAAAAGAACTTCGTCAATACTAAATTTAGGACAGCGAACCCTGCCAAAAACCAGAAAATAGCGTGCCAGCTAAAAAAATGTAAGAAAGCGGCACCTAAAGACGGCGCTAAGATAGGGGCCAATCCCATGACCAATACCATAATTGAGAAGGCCTTTGCCATTTGTTTGGGCGGCAAGACGTCTCGAATGGCCGCGCGGGTTACCACTGCTCCCACACAAGCGCCTAACGCTTGCAGGGTGCGGGCCGCAAATAAAATATACTCGTTTTGAGTCGTGGCACATATGATTGAAGCAATAACGTAGACGATCATACCAAAATATAAGGGCTTGACACGACCAATCCTATCGCTTAATGGCCCATAGACCAGTTGACCAAATACCAAACCGACAAAATAAGCAGGTACTGAGTTTGACATTGCTGCCGTACTGATACCAAAATCATCTGCCATAGTAGGTATGGCAGGTAAATACATATCAATGGATAGCGGACCGATGGCAACAATCAGACCCAGCATCATAATCCATGCGGTGGGCATTTTAGGAGATGAGTGGTGCATATTATTATTTGACATAAAAATACGTTGACCTAATAAAGTAGGCTAAAAGGCTAAATATAACTAAAGACTCAATTACAGGTTAAATAAAACAAAATACCCAGTTAGATACTACGGATTCTAACATGAGTTTATTTGGGGTTCTGTTTATATAAGGTTCTGTTATTATAAGTTTTCTAGTAATTGGAAGGTGTCCTATTATCTAAACATGTCACCACCTTATTAACTTATCAGCAGGTCTTAATGCTTCCCTTATTTAAACTGCCGTTTTAAGAACTCAACACTGCTGTCTTTCGCTTTTTTAATAGCCTGTTTACGGTTCTTGCCACCTGTCATTAGTTTCAGTTGCCATATTTTTTCAAGATATAACGCACAAGCATTTTGTTGGGTCATACGATTTATCACCCGCTTGCTTGCTAGTACAGCATCTGGCGAACGACTGGCTATTTCCTGCGCCAATGACTGAGCACGCTCATAAGGTTGGTCATCGACATGGCTCACTAACCCTAACTGTTTAGCTTCCTCTGCCTTAACTAACCGTGCCGTCATGGTCAACTCTTTGAGCGTATCCACTGGTATAAGCTGTAAGGCGGATTGGGTTAAGCCCATATCAGGCACCAACCCCCACTTGGTCTCCATAATCGAGAACTGGCAATTAGAATCGGTAATCCGAAAATCACACGCCAGCGCAAGTTGCATACCAGCACCAATGCAATATCCGTGGGTGACAGCAATCACTGGCATGGGCACCTCGCGCCAGATCAAACATACGCGCTGGAATATACTTTGCGTTGGTTTTAACAGTTCAACCACGCCCATAACCGCATTTTTAGGATTATTTAAATCTCCCAAGTCTATACCCGCACAGAACACATCCCCTGCTCCCCTAATAATAACCGCCTGTATTTCTCTGTCTTTTTTGAGATGACTAGCGACCTCTATCAGCTCTCTCATCATCAAAAAGCTCATGGCATTTTTTTTATTAGGACGATTTAGAGTTATTGTTAGAATATTGTTGTGCTCATTTAGTTCAAGCAGTTGATAGGTTTTTGTTAGGACTGCTGACATAAAAGCCTCGCTATATATTATTTTTATAGAGTTTAAAAATGTATTAACATCATTTTAAAACGTGTGAATGACAGTGTTTATAATGACAGTGTTTATAATGATGGTGTTTATAATGGCAGTGTTCATATCGAAAGCATGACTTTACTATCAATAATAGGGACTAAATCATTTTCCAAGTCATATCGTTTTCACTTAGCATACCCTCTTCTAGCGCCTTTTTTTGCTCTGAAATATGCGCGTCTAAATCGAGAGACTCCAGAGATTGTAAGCTTGAAATTAACGCCATATAATGCTCTTCTAACATACTAAATTGGCTCGGTGTCGTGTGTTGAACATTGAGCAAACACTTGTCCTCAAGATTTTGACTGGCTTCACGGATTTGAGGAACACCCGAATAACGACTCGCCCCTAGTACTCGATGAGCGACTTGTGCTAATTGTTCTCGATCTCGTGCTTCCCATGCATGCTCTAGCGCTTTTATTTCATCTGGAACTGAATGCTGCATCATGTGTAGAAGCTGTTTGGCAAGCTCTGGCTTGTTTGCTGAGCGTACAAGGGCATCTCGCCAATCTACTATGGGTATATTGTCCTCTTTAACGTCATTTTCATTATTATTAGCAATATTAGCAATATTAGCAATATTGTCATTATTAGCATTATTAGCATTATCGGAATTCGCGTCGAGCAGTCTCAGACTGGTAGACGACTGGCTTGAGGTGTTAAAGTCCTCTGTCGTAAACTGTTTTTGAGACTCATCATAATCCCTCATTAAGGCAACAGGTGCATCACCCCCACGCCCAAGCCAACGCTGCAAAATCTGCAACAGCTGCGGTCGACTAATAGGTTTTCCAACATAATCATCGATGCCAGCGGCAATGAGCTTATCTTTGCCATCTGCTAGACCATGAGCCGTTAGCGCTATAATAGGTATTTTTTTATAGGCGTCTTGATATTTATTGGCATCTGCTTCTAGCTGACGAATTTTCTTAGCAGCTTCATCGCCGGACATGCGCGGCATTTGTACATCCATAAAGATTAAGTCAATTGTCTCATCTTTGTTGACCTTATTTTTGTCTTTATGCTTAACGTCACTTGTCGATGCAACCACGTTTGTATCAAACGCTACGTTAACTTGTTTGTCAGCCTCGCCCTGTTCATCGACACCTTGTTCATCTACCCATTGCCCATCAACCCCTTCAGTTTCGTCATTATCAGCACTCTGGAGCATTAACTGTTTACTGATAATATCCACAGCATCATAACCACTCCCCGCTGTAATAACTTTAATACCAAGCTCACTTAGTAACGCATCTAACACCAAAAGATTGGGAAGATGATCGTCAACGGCTAATATAGTCACTCCTTGCCAAGTTGGCGGTGCTACCATGGTCGAGACATTGGTCGTTCGGGTATCTAGCATTCGATAAAGCTGGCGTTTATCCAGTGGTTGGTATAAGCCAATGGCTTTATAGCGCTGTAGTAGATTGGTATCTAAAGCAACCTGATAACCATAAACCGCAAGCTTTCCTTGATAGTGTAAGCGTATTTGTTTAAGCAGCGCTACCTTGTCTTCATGCGCATCACTCTCGCCACTATCAATGACCACCCAATCCCACCGATTGCCTTCTTCTTTAAGCTTTTCAAGTGCTCCTGCTAAAGAGCGTACCATAGTGACTGTAATACCTAAGGGCCGGACTGCTGCCTGAAATACCTGCATACTTGCTGCATGGTTTATCCATACCAGCATATCAAAGGGTTTATCATCGTCATCCTGTGACTTTGCAAAAGGACGCAATATTGGCAACTGCATAGGATCATCATTATCCATTGACTCAAAATTGCTACCAAATTCAGTATCAGAGGACGCATCCACTTCAACATGCGATGGTATCGTAAACCAAAAGGTAACCCCTGATCTTACGGATGTTTTATTGACGGTAGGGTTTTGTATTGCTGACTCTGATAAGACAAGCTGACCATTAGAGTTACTATTCTCATTGTCATAAAAGCCAATTTTCCCGCCCATCAATCGAGTGAGTTGTTTACAAATCACAAGCCCCAAACCTGTGCCACCATATTGGCGAGTAATGGACGGATCACCTTGACTAAAGCTTTCAAATAATTGAGTTTTGGCTTTTTCAGATATGCCTTGCCCCGTGTCCTGAATAGCAATATGAATCATATCTATTGATGTGATTTCAGCTCTGTTATTGACATTCTGTTGAGTCACAGGGCTGTCATCAACCTCATCAATGCCCACTCGGACTACTACCTCGCCGACATCGGTGAATTTGATGGCATTTCCGACCAGATTGGTAAGAACTTGTTTGACTCGTAGCGCATCGCCAATGATCGTATCAGGCACATCGTTATAGTACAGTACTGCCATCCGCAGCCCTTTTTCGGCAGCCAAGGGTGACAACATATCCATCACATCGTAGATGGCAGAATACAAGTTAAACTCATGCTTATCCAGCACCAACTTACCGGCTTCAATTTTAGAAAAGTCCAAGACATCATTGACCAATGCCAAAAGATGCGCCGATGATTTACGTATGGTTTGGACGTATAAGTCCTGTTCCGCTGTTAGATCGCCATGACGTGCCAACAAGTTGATAAAGCCATCTATACTGTTTAGCGGTGTCCGCAGCTCATGACTAATATTGGCTAAAAAGGCAGATTTGGCTTGGCTACTAGAAATGGCTTGATCACGGGCCTCTCGAATAAAAATATTTTGCATTTCCATTTCATCGAAGGCATCGCGTAAATCTTCTTCTGTTTGATCAGAATAGTCTTTAAGCTCTTGAAACTCGCTGTATAATCGGCGCAGTGTCTTTACCAAGTCTTGTTGCAGTTGATTAAGCTCTCCACTTGAGTCGGTATTTACAGGCAAATACATATTCTCAGGGTTAATTTGCTGTAAATGCAGTCGCAAATCATAGATTGGCGCAATCCAGCGCTTCGCATAAATATTTAGACTAAGGAGTAGCACGAGTAAGGTAAATAAACCTGTGACACCCAAGCCCAACCATACTTTTAAGCGAGAAATGGTTAAGGGTTCATTATCCATATCGACAAATAGCCAATAATTGATACCTTGATACTCCCCCAGCAAGTGACCATAGGCGGTCCCTTCACTAGTCGGTATTCCCGAGATAAAACCTTGTTCTTCATCCATTTGGTGAATGTTCATCTCTATCCATGGCATAGCCGTCTGCCCCCCAGACGAGGCCAGAACCTTTCCTTGCTCATCCAAGATAGCCACTCGTTGAATATGCTGGCTATTATTCATAGAAGACAAAATATAGCTGATGCGCTTTTGTACATCATCTAAAGACTGTAGTTGCTCTTCAATGATGGGTTTATCCACTAAGACTTCAGTATTGATGAGATTGCCCGTAGTGATCATATCGGCCACATCTTCTACAGAGGCGTCGCGATGTCTTGAGGGGGTTGTGTTTGAAATTATGGGCGTTTTTATAGGCGTTTCTTCGGATGCAGACGTATTTGTGTCTTTACGCTTAGCCTCCAATACAGTTGGATCAGTTAAGATAACCGGCAGTAGCTGCTTTACCATTGGCTCATAGCGTATCAAAGCTGCTGTCGCTAAGGTACGCTGCTCAGACTCGATGGACTTACTGGACTCTTTCTCTACTAAATAGGCGCCCACAGCTGCCAGCAATACGATCGGTAAAAATACCAATAGTATTAATTGCGCATAAGCACTGTTAAAAACGAGTATTCTTTTTCTCATCGTTTATAAACTTCTTTTGAGGTAAATAATCTTAAGTATCGATTCACAAAACTTGGATAAAATGACAAGGTCACGAACTATTAACCTCTCATTCAATTAATGTGTTATTCCATTAATCTACATTGTCATTGAGTGTAACAGGTTTTCAACGTATTGCAGATAACCAGTTGCTGTTCAAAATGTTATAATTCCTAACCTTTATAACTTAACCTTTAGAATCATACAACACACTTTGGCTAAAATTTACCAATAGATGTACTGAGAAACTCCTATGTCAAATTCAACACACTCCGTCAACGTTATTGATCAAGTCACCACGTTATCTGATTGCGTTGGCAATACGCCGCTTGTCTCTTTACAACGCTTGCCTCAGCTTGAAGGCGTTAGTAACCAAGTCCAAGTGCTGGCCAAAATTGAAGGCAATAATCCGGCAAGCTCAGTTAAAGATCGTCCTGCTTTTAATATGGTTTTGCAAGCTGAAAAAAGGGGCGATATTAAACCAGGTGATACCCTAATTGAGGCAACTAGTGGCAATACAGGTATTGCATTGGCGATGGTTGCTGCCATGCGTGACTATAAAATGATTTTGATCATGCCCGCTAAGTCTACTCAAGAACGTAAGGACGCTATGGCAGCCTATGGCGCAACTTTAATTGAGGTTGAAGGAGGTATTGAAGACGCCCGTGATCTTGCTTTACAAATGCAAGCCGAAGGAAAAGGTCTGGTGCTCAACCAATTTTCAAATCCGGACAACTCCGCTGCCCATTACGCCACAACTGGCCCTGAAATATGGCGTCAAACCGGGGGACGTATTACCCACTTTGTCAGCTCAATGGGTACCACGGGTACGATATCAGGGACTGGTAAATATCTAAAAGAGCAAAATCCAGACATTCAAGTCATTGGCTTACAGCCTGATGATGAGTCCTCTATCGCAGGTATCCGCCGCTGGCCTGAAGCATATAGACCAGAAATATACGATGCCAGCGTCATCGACCGAGTGATAGATATTAACCAACATACCGCCGAAGTGTATATGCGTAAACTGGCGCGAACCGAAGGTATATTGGCTGGCGTATCCTCTGGCGCAGCAACTTGGGCAGCCATTCAGATTGCCAAAGAGATCTCTGAGAGCCAATCTGATGCTGTCATCGCCTTTATTGTCTGTGATCGTGGTGACCGTTATTTATCGACGGGTCTGTTTACTGCTGAGTAATCTGGATCACAATGTAACTCATTACCTTAAGTTCAGCACCTTAATATAATGTGCTCAGTATAATGAGCTTAGTATAAAAACTTTAGTATAATTCTTATCAGACTCAGTAGATACGCTATGACCGATTTTTCTAGTACGCCTGTTATGGTTTTTGATATCGAAACCGTGCCCGATATTGAAGGCGGCCGACGGGTGTATCCGCAACTTGCAAAGCTTAACGATGATGACACCCTAACTGCCTTAACCAGCTTGCGGGTACAAGAAGCCGGACATGACTTCATGCGTCTACCCTTACAGCGCATCGTCTGTATCTCAGTATTTTATATCAAGGATGGACAGTTCTCACTTTTTTCATTATCCAACGAAACAATGAGCGAAAAAGAAATAATAGCGACCTTTTTCCGCGCATTTAAAGACTTAGAGCACCTGCCTCAGATCGTCAGTTGGAATGGTTCTGGCTTTGATATCCCTGTGCTTATTTATCGGGCTATGCAATATGATGTAAGCGTTCCTTTACTATTTGAAGAAGGGAGTCGAATTAACAACATGCGTTATAACAATTACGTCAACCGATTCCAAGACCGTCACCTTGATTTGATGGATAGATTTAGTCAATATGGCGCCAGTCGTCGTGAAGCCATGACTATTGTCGCCAGCCTCTATGGACTGCCAGGGAAAATGGATGTTGATGGAAGTGATGTTGCAGATATGGTGGCTCAGAAACAGTGGCAAGATTTAACCCGCTACTGCGAGTCTGATGTCATCAATACGTGGCTTATTTATTTACGCTGGCTACGCTTGACCGGCACATTAACTACTGAAAACTTTGATATGTGGCAAACAGAAACTCGACGTTATTTAATGTCCAAATTTGAAAAAGATGGCAGTGTGCGTCATCAAGAGTTTTTGGAGTATTGGCATTAGAGACTTTAAACACCTGACGCTTATACTGTTATTATTTAAGCATGTCTATCCAATCACATCGTCATGAGAATAAGGCTATCCCCTACTTGCAATTCGAGACAAGGGTTTATGTGTTAAAATCCATACCCAAACTTATCCCTCATGACTTATACCTCATATTTTAGACCTTTCATCAGCCCTTTATTAACTTCTTAAATACATAGGCAGGTTTATGCAGCCCATCGATAACGTTTCACACAATAATAGTAAACCTACGAAAGCCAATGGCAATGACAATCTCAAAAATAATCATGCCTCTTTAGCCACCGCACCAAGTAAAAAACTGTCTAAACCTAGCTCACGTGTGCGCCGCCGCTTAAAAGATGCGCCGCCGATAGCATTTAAGATTGATGGTCTGTCTCATGATGGTCGCGGTGTGGCTGTGTATGGCAATGAGTTTGGCGTTGATGAGGGTCACAATGAGGACAAACATGGTAAAAAAGTCTTTGTTAGCTTTGCACTCCCTAATGAGTCCGTGAATGTCCGTCTAACTAACAGTCGTAAAAGCTTCGAGGAAGGGGACGCCGTTGAGCTTATTGCCAATGCGCATCCGGAGCGTCAAACCCCTCCCTGCCCACATTTCGGAACTTGTGGGGGCTGTAGCTTGCAGCATTGGCAACCTGAAGGTCAAATTGCTTTTAAGCAAACCGTACTTGCAGAGCTGCTAGAGCATCAAGCCAATGTGCAACCTGAGAACTGGCTTGAACCTGTGGTAGCGGATCGCCTAGGATATCGAACCAAAGCCCGAATGGGGGTACGTTATGTTGCCAAAAAAGAAACAGCGTTAGTGGGCTTTCGTGAGCGAAACAGTAACTTCTTAGCCGAACTGAACGAATGTCATATTTTAGATGAGCGTATTGGTTTTGAGCTTGAAAACTTAAAACAATTGATAAGTTCTCTAGAAGCGCGTTCACATATTGCCCAGATTGAGTTGGCTATGGGTGAATTGCTACCTGATTTTGCTGATGGGGATCAACCGGTTGCCTTAATTTTACGCCATCTTGAGCCACTCTCTGACGATGATATTGACAAACTAAAAGAATTTTTTAAAGCGCGTCATTGGCAGCTATATTTACAGTCGAAAGGTCCTGACAGCATTAAGCGTATTGCATTACATGAGGGGGACGATATCAGCGAGCAATTTGGTCGACTGTACTATCAACTGCCAGAATTTGGTTTGACCTATGAGTTTATTCCGACCGACTTTACCCAAGTTAATCTATCTGTTAACCGTAAAATGACTAAATTGGCATGTGATTTGCTAGATTTAAAGGCTGGTGAACGTGTTCTAGATTTGTTCAGTGGTTTAGGCAACTTCAGCCTGCCTTTAGCTCGTCTTGTCGGCGGAGAGGATGGTACGCAAGGTCTGGCTATTGGGGTTGAAGGTTCTGATGCTATGACAGCTCGCGCCGCTGACAATGCCAAGCGTAACGGCATTTACAATACCGAGTTTTATAATCAAGACTTGACGCAAGACTTTAGTGATCAGCCATGGGCACAACAAGGGTTTGATGCAATTTTGATTGACCCCCCACGCTCAGGGGCTTGGGAGGTTATGCAGTATTTACCTCGTTTTGATGCCAAACGCATTGTCTATGTGTCTTGTAATCCTGCCACATTAGCACGTGATACTAAGGCGCTTATTGAGCAAGGTTATCGATTAACAGATGCGGGAGTTATGGATATGTTCTGCCATACAGGTCATGTTGAGTCTATTGCCCGTTTTGAGAAAATTGAAACCATTTAGTGTCACTTGATGATTAAAGTGGTGATTAACGCTATGAGACTTTAAAGCTTGTTTTAAGTATTACCAAAATAATCGACTTCTTAGAATTTTCTATGACAGTATAGGGCTTAAGTGTTAGTTATAGTTTACAACTGTTCACAGACATTATATTGACATAAATTTTATTAAAAAGATAATACTAATAGATAGTTAAGTTATTATAATAACACTGTAACTGATTTTTTAGCGTGTCAACAGATTCATTACGGGTTAAGGGAGGAAAACGTGGTAAAAGTTCGTGAAGGGTTGCCACTTATCGATGGTCAAACAACAACTGAAGATAGTGCCTCCTTAGCAGCGCAGATGATTGCTCAACAGCAACATGGCTACTATAATCCTGCCCGTATCTCTTTTGGAATGCTTAATGCAGATTTAAAAAAACAATTGGCGACCACTAAGCTGACCACAGCAATGGATCGCTCGATACAAGCAGAATTCTTACCTCTTAACGATGTGTCTTTAGTTGAAAAAGTTCAACTCGATACGTTAACTTTTTCTGAAAGTAAGCTGGGATCAGACGGCTTAACCTCGTCTCTTCATCTTAATCATAATGAATCAGATAACAAATACTCATATAATACCGATGAGAACAATACTGCCCTAGCCGATAATACCCTTATCGACCTACCCGCTTGGTTAAAAGCTGTTGCTAATCGAGTTAATCTACCTGACTTACCCGATTTAGCTAAAGCATGTGATCTAATTGGCACTAAGTCAAGCTCGGATGAAGAAGGGAGCCGCTCAAGTGCGTTTATGACCGGTATTGGTATGGCAGATATCTTAACCTATCTCTATCAAGATGAAGACGCCTTAACCGCCGCAATGCTTTACCGTGCTGCTCGAACTAATCTTATTCCTCATGACCGTATTCTTGACGTTTTTGGTGAAGAAGTAGCTACTCTTGTTAAAGACGCTCTAGCAATGGGACAGCTTTCTGAAACGATCGAAAGTAATAAGCGACTCGAAGATCACTTTGTGAATAATCAGCGCGAGCAGCTGTCTAATATCTACAGCATGCTAATCTCTATGACCAACGATGTGCGTGTGGTGCTCATCAAGCTTGCAGAACGTACCTTTGCTATGCGTGAGCTGTCTTATGCCAGCGAGGAGCGTAGGAAACGCGTGGCTCGTGAGGTCATGACGATTTATGCGCCGCTTGCACACCGCTTGGGTATTGCCCAGATAAAATGGGAATTAGAAGATCTGGCATTCCGCTATTTGGCGCCGGATCGTTATAAAGAAATTGCTAAGCTGTTGTCTGAAAAAAGAAGCGAGCGCGAAGAGTATATAGAGCGTGTCCGTGCCCAGCTCGAAGCATGCTTAAAAGAGGCCGGTATTAAAGGCGAGGTATCTGGACGCGTCAAGCATATCTATTCTATTTATCGTAAAATGAAACTCAAAGGCCTGTCTTTTGATCAACTTTATGATATTCGTGCTTTAAGGGTATTGGTCGATACTCAACCAGAATGTTATCACACGTTAGGTCTCGTTCATGGGTTATGGCGACATATTCCTGAACAGTTTGATGATTATATAACCAATCCAAAATCTAACGGCTATCGATCTTTACACACGGCTGTTATTGCAGAAAATAAATCCTTAGAAATTCAAATTCGTACCCATCAAATGCACTTTGAAGCTGAGCTGGGTATGTGTGCCCATGTCAATTACAAAGAAGGTGGTAAGAATAAACAAGATGCTTATTTGAACCAAAAAATCAGCTCTTTACGTCAGTTACTCCTCACAGGTAGCGATACAACGAATAAAAACTTAGTGGCGACTGGATTGGTTGATGGCTTTGATCAAGAGCTTGATGAAGAAGAACAATTGGTCGACTTTGGTGAACTTGAGCACATCTATATTTTCAGCCGTGATGGCGATATCACTGAGTTACCCAAAGGGGCAACGGTTCTTGATTTTGCCTACTACGTTCATACCCAAGTTGGTAATCGCGCGCAAGCAGCAAGGGTCAATCAGCGCTATGTGCCACTTACCTATCAACTTAAAACAGGTGAGCAAGTTGAAATCATTACCAAATCTTCGCGCGAACCCAATCGTGATTGGCTCGTTCCTTCTTTAGGCTATATTCAAACTTCTCGAGCACGCTCTAAATTACGTCAATGGTTCAATAAACAAGATCGCGATAAGAACCTAGAGATTGGGAAGCAGATGCTCGCTAAAGAGTTGACTCGTTTGGCCGTTCATCCCAATAGCATCAGTCTCAAAGACTACGTGAAACACTTTAATGTAAATAGTCCTGATGATATTTTAGTGGGTCTTGTGACGGGTGATATTGGTATTCACCAATTAACTGGACACATCTCTCGTGAGCTTGATCTCGTTACCGATAAAGAAGAGCAAGAGCACGTTCCAATCGTCCATCACAAATCTACAGACAGGGTAGAGGCTCTAAAAGTTCATATTGATGGGCTTGACAACATTGAAACTCGTTTCGCAAACTGTTGTCAGCCCGTCTATGGTGAGCCTATCGCTGGGTTTATTACGCAAAGCAGTGGCGTGTCTATTCACAATCGAGGCTGCGCTGAATATGCCCGATTGATAGAACGTGAACCTGAGCGTCAAATCTCAGCATCTTGGATATCACAGCGCGCCAGTTATCAGCCAGTTGAAATAATAATCGAATCTTATGATAGAAGAGGATTGCTACGCGATTTAACCCAAGTTATAGACAAAGAAGATGTCAATATTCGCGGTGTCGATACCAATAGTGATGATGATAACGTAGCACATCTAAAGTTTCGTTTAGAGGTGACAGGGTTATCTCAGTTATCTAAGCTACTGGCTAAGCTAGAGCAGCAGCCAGGCGTAATACATGCGAGAAGAGCTGTCTAATTATGCCAGAACTACCCGAAGTAGAAACAACCAAGACCAGTCTCAAACCTTTATTAAATCGTCGAGTCCAAAAGGTCAATGTATTTCAGCCGAAATTGCGTTGGCCAGTCCCAGATGACATTAACTCTTTGAAGGGTTACGTCTTAACTGACGTTAAAAGACGGGCTAAATATCTCATATTAACGTTTAGACAGCCTGAAACTGAGGATGTTAAGTCACTCATCATTCATCTTGGTATGTCAGGTAGCCTTCAACAGTTCCCTATTGGAACTTCCAAGCGTAAGCATGATCATTTGATTATTGAGTACTTGTCCGATAAAAATAGCAGTCAATCTATCCAGCTGCACTATCATGACCCACGGCGCTTTGGTGCGATACTTTGGTATGCTGACTATGCAGATAAATTATTTAACCACTTAGGTGAAGAGCCTCTTACCGAGACTTTTTCTGGAGATTACTTGTATCACAAAATACATAGAGTCTCAGAAAATAAGCTTAAAAATAAAAATAACAAACCCGCTCTCAAATCTGTTTCACGTCCTATTAAGTCGGTCATTATGGATCAAGAGTTTGTGGTCGGGGTGGGAAATATTTATGCCACTGAAAGTTTATTTTTATCTGGTATTCATCCGATTACTCCCGCAAATAGTTTAAGTAAAAAACAACTACGTACGTTAGTCGATCATATTAAAGCGATACTTCTACGGGCGATTCAACAGGGCGGCTCTACATTACGTGACTTTACGGTGGCTAGTGGTACGACAGGTTATTTTCAACAAACCCTCTTAGTTTATGGAAAATATAAGGAGCCATGCCCTACATGTGGTACGCAGATTGAGAAAGTTACTATAAACGGCCGGGCAAGTACGTACTGTCCTGCCTGCCAACTTTAAGCGATTCAATAATAATCCCAAACCTAGCTTTACTATAAACTTAAATGTGAATAAAAAAAGAGGCTAACAGTTGTTACCCTCTTTTTTAATGCTTTCAATTAGCTTACTCTTCGTTATATTCCATACTCATCACTATATAGTCAAAGAACTTTAAAGTAGTCACAAGGCAACCGAGTGCAAGTACTACTTGAGTAGGCTTAACGAGGTTAAGGCCGTGACTCTTTATAAGTTCGCCGACTATAGTTGAGGCCGGTAAATATAACTGGCTGTACTCACTAAATAAATAATTACTTACTTAGCTTATTGCTAATCTCACGTAATAATAAAACTTCTTCTGTCGGCTCTTCGACACCTTCTTCAACCTTATTGTTACGACGTAAATTATTCATGCCTTTAACCAGCATGAAGATAATGAAGGCTAAGATTAAGAAGTTGATTAATACAGTAATAAAGCTACCATAGGCTAGAATAGGTACACCAGCCGCTTTTAAAGCATCATAATTTTGTACCACACCTTCAGGAACATCTCCTAAGATAAAGAACATATTCTTGAAATTAATTTCGCCACCGAAAATAGCGGCAACGATTGGCATGATAATATCTTCAACGAGCGAGGTGGTAATGGTAGCAAATGCGCCACCAATGATTACACCAACCGCTAAATCCATCACATTGCCTTTTAAAGCAAACTCTTTAAACTCTGACATCATACTCATGATATCACTCCTATAAAAATGTTATGCCAAATCTATAAATTAACCTATCGAGGAAGGCAAGTCCAAACACAATAATTTAAATGCTAAAAATAGAGGGTTCAGTGAGCCTGACAAAAATAGCTTATTTTAAAGAAAAGGGATTATTTAATATCGAACAGACATCCGTAAATAGATCAACCATAAAACTAATACCAATTTAAAACATAACCTATCAAGCGAGGCGAATACAAACACAATGAATGAATCAATCACTATAAATAGTAGGTTCAATGCGCCTAATAAAGAAGGGTTGTTTTAAAGAAAAGGGATAATTTTACTCATAGCCTTATAAACGAATACTACTGATACCTATTGCTTAAGATTTCATTATACTTAATGAAATAAAAGTACATAATATACACTATTTTTTTATAAAGTCACTCAAAAAAAGGTTAACATGATAATTATATGTTAACCTTTTAAAATGACTATTAACTTTAACGTTAATTTAAACAATAATTTAACGAAACTACATTACAAAAACATTAAACAAGTTAGTTATTTTTCTTTCTTACGGCCATGACGTTTACGTTCGCTTTCTGTCAAATAGCGTTTGCGTAGACGAATCGACTTCGGAGTGACTTCAACCAGTTCATCATCTTCAATGAACTCTAGTGCTTGTTCTAAAGTGAACTTAACAGCAGGCACTAAAGTTAAGGCTTCATCAGTACCGCTGGCACGGACGTTCGTTAATTGTTTGGCAGTTGTTGGGTTGACAACCATGTCATCACTGCGTGAATTAAGACCAACAATCATTCCTTCATACACTTCAAGCTGCGGCTCAGCAAATAACTTACCACGTTTTTGCAGGTTAAATAAGGCGTAGCCAAGACAAACACCGTTTGCCATTGATACTAATACACCATTCGTACGGCCGCCGACTTCACCTATTTTTTGTGGGCCATAATGCGAGAAGCTAGACGTTAAAATACCAGATCCTGATGTTAGTGTTAGAAACTCAGAACGGAAGCCAATAAGTCCACGTGCTGGCATTGTCGCTTCGATACGCATACGACCTTTACCATCAAGCTGCATATCTGTCATCTCACCTTTACGCAAGCCGACTTGTTCCATAATAGAGCCTTGATGTTCTTCTTCCACATCAAAGATAACATTTTCATAAGGCTCTTGGAGTTTGCCATCCACCTCTTTTATGATAACTTCTGGACGAGATACTGCTAACTCAAATCCTTCACGACGCATGTTTTCAATTAATACGGATAGATGGAGCTCACCACGTCCTGAAACTTTAAATTTCTCAGCAGAGTCCGTATCTTCTACGCGTAACGCAACGTTATGAATCAATTCACGCTCTAAACGCTCACGAATATTTCGCGAAGTTACGAACTTGCCTTCACGACCGGCAAAAGGAGAGTTGTTGACTTGGAACGTCATTGACACTGTCGGTTCATCGACAGTCAATGGTGGTAATGCTTCTACGTGATTAGGATCACAAATAGTATCTGAAATATTTAAGGCATCTATACCCGTAATACAAACAATATCACCAGCTTGAGCTTCTTCTACTTCAATACGATCTAATCCATGATAACCCATGATCTTAAGGATACGACCGTTGCGAGTTTTACCTTCTTTATCAATTACAGTAACGGGCGTATTGGTTGAGATACGACCACGCTCAATACGACCAATACCAATAACCCCAACGAAATTATTATAGTCAAGGCTTGAGATTTGCATACGGAAAGGAGCATCAGCATCTACTTGTGGCGGCTCTACTACATCAACAATTGTCTCAAACAACGGCACCATGTTATCTGCTAGATTATCTGCATCCAGTCCAGCAACACCATTTAACGCTGAGGCATATACAACAGGGAAATCAAGCTGCTCATCCGTTGCACCTAAATTATCAAATAAATCAAAAATTTGATCCATTACCCAGTCAGGACGTGAACCAGGACGGTCAATTTTATTAATAACGACAATCGGTTTAAGACCTTGTTCAAACGCCTTTTGAGTAACAAAACGAGTTTGTGGCATTGGTCCATCGACCGCGTCTACCACTAATAATACACAGTCAACCATCGACATCACACGCTCAACTTCACCGCCAAAATCGGCGTGACCTGGGGTGTCTACAATATTAATTCGGTATTCGATATCACGATCAGGGTGCTGCCATTTAATAGCAGTATTTTTTGCAAGAATAGTAATACCACGTTCTTGCTCAATAGCGCCTGAATCCATTGCGCGTTCGGCAATATTTGCACGGTCATCAAACGTACCAGACTGATGTAATAATTTATCAACTAAGGTGGTTTTACCATGATCTACGTGAGCGATGATAGCAATATTACGTAAGTTTTTTATTTCGTTAGACATATTTTAAAGACTCAATTTTATACGGGTAATAATTAGTAACCTAATTTTCTGGACTGCAGTATAGCATTATTATATGACACTATATAAACAGTATTTTAAGTTCGTTAAAGAAAAAAGCAAAGATTACTAGTAATAAATAAAAAAAAGCCACCAATTGGCAGCTTTTTTTGAATAACTACTAAAACATTATTAGATATTAACGTACGTTCATATCTTTAGTTTGATCAACAGTCACTGTTTTGTTACCTGTGATAACCGCATATACGCGACGGTTCATTGCACGACCTTCTTCAGTATCGTTTGGCGCGATTGGACGGTCATAACCATAGCCGATAGTGCTTAGACGATTTGGTGCAATACCGAATTCATTGGTTAATGACGTTTTAACCGCAATTGCACGGGCTTCAGATAGACGTTGGTTGTAACGAGCTGATGGACCAGTCTTAGAGGCGTGACCTTCAATGCTAGCAGTAGAGTTTGGATACTCACGCATTTTTTCAGCTACTTTAGCAATTTCTGGCTTGTACTGAGGTTTGATAACTGACTTATCGTTATCAAAGAATACACGCAATTCCATTTTTAGCTCATCCGTCATTGGAATCTGCTTCTGACAACCTCTAGCATCTACAACAGCGTTAGGTGGAGTATTTGGACATTGGTCAACGCTATCAAGAACGCCATCACCATCGCTATCTTGGTCCGCTTCAACTACGATAACTGGGGTTGGTTCTACAACTGGAGTAGGTTGTACTTGAGGTGGTGCAACTACTGCAGGTGCTAAGTGACCGCCTAGAACGACTTCTAGACCAGCAAGAGCCATACCTTCCCACCAATCGTTATCAAAGTTATGGATCGCACGCGCTTCACCACGTAGGCTTAATGCGTCATTGATACGATACATAGCACCTAGACCTAAGTTACCGATGGTATCTTTAGTCTCAGCTTCTCTTTGGCCATTTTCACTTTCATATTTAAGTTTAGATTGACCAGCACCGATCAAAGCATATGGGCGGAAAGCGCTGTCGCTATAACCACCAAATTGATCAAAACCAACTAGGAAGTTACCAGTGATCATTTCATGTTCCATATCACCGACTTTGTCATCGCCAATTTCAGCATCTGTATCAGAAATACCATATTCAACCTGGAACTGAGTTGACGGTGTTAGTTCGATACCTAGTGCTGCACCAGTGTATAAACCACTTTCTTTAGCAACGCCACCTTTAGTTTCATCTGCGTTTTCATAAACACCAGTGTTACCTTGGTTACCAAATAATTCGCCTTGCTTTTCACGAGTATCATCAGCTTCAGTGTAATGATAACCAAGTAAAAGTGGGCTGACAGTTACACCAGCTGTCGCTGCTATTGGTGCTGCAGTTGCAGCAATGATAGCTAAAGTCATTTTGTTAAGTTTCATAAACTTCCTCCAAGGGATGGTTTGTGTGCAAAAAAACACTTAATATCTTTATTTGTAATACTAAGCTCTTTCTAAATAGGAACGCATTTAAACAGTTTCTTACTTAAATAGAAACAAAGCACTTATACTTTCGCATAATAGCTTATCTATAAATTAAAAAATTTACAACATATTTTTGACATATCGTCATTAACTTCACATCAAGTGACCTATGTTTACTTTAAAGTCACACTTACTATTTAATGACAAAGTTGAACCTTAAAGACTAACTTAAAACCAAATAAAAAAACACTGTTTAAAATAAATCCTTATTAATACACATTTTTTTGTTAACTTAAACATTAATGTGATAAAAGAGCTACTAAAGGTAATTCTAATACATACGATGAAATAGTTCTATCCTTACTCTATCATTTTTCACCAAATGTAACAAAATTTGACAATAGAAAATATTATGGCATCCTTAATTCATTTCAAATCTTGAAATTACGCTATCAAGGAAGACGATTGTTAACGCTAAACCGGTAGCAGGTGATACACAGTAGGATAGGTTCAATGAGTCTAACAAAGATAAGGTATTAAGGTAAAAGGTATTGTTTATATAAAAGATATCATATTCAATGCTGTGGCTGACATTGTAATCTTTGCCTTTAACAAAATGATTAGACTCAGATATTCTCGAAAACCTTAAAACAATAAGTGGTTGGCAACTTCTAGCATTCTAAACGCTTTACTAAGCAAATAATGCTTATCTCTTACTTCATAACTTTGGTCAGCTATTTATGTTTAAAGTAGAACTAGAAACAGAGATAGAACCGCATCGTTTACACTCTATAAATACCATGATGCCTATAACTGAGAAAGGGTTTAGCCTTTTAGAAACTCTGGTCACCATCGTCATACTGACTGTAATTAGCGTTATCGCAATTCCTTCATTTTTGACAGGATTAAAAGCGTGGGAAGCTAAGCAAGTGCGCGGTCATCTTACCAATACCTTTAGAGTGTCGAGAGCTCAGAGCTTTATAAACCATCATAATACGCTCATGTGTCTAACTGATGATGACTATCATTGTCACAAAAATGCATCACGCTATCTTTTAGTATTTAGTGATAAGGATGGTAATCATCAATTTGATCCCGCGATTGATAACTTGGTGCTGAATGAGCCCTTAAATTTAGACTATGGGCGTTTATATCTTAGATTTGGGAATCGACATTATATTAAGTTTTTTGGTGATACTGGGCTACCACGCGGACACTTTGGGCATATTAAATACTGTCCTTATGATCTCAATACCGCTAATACTTATCAAATCTCCCTCAATCCACAAGGCAATCATCGTTTTAAACCCTATCGTTATATAAAAACAGGCTGCCCGTAATAAAAGCTGCCCTTAATAAAATCCAGCAAGCAAGATAAATAAAATGCTAGCCTTATTAAAGTCGTTCATTAGTAGCGTCGCTCATCAATTTATTCAATAACGCTACATTAGATAAAGTTACTCAGATATCGCTATTAGAGTTATTAACGCCCCTGCATTGCCGCTTTCATAGCTTTAACCGCATTTTCGAGTCCCATAAAGAGACTATCAGCAATTAGAGCATGTCCAATGTTCAACTCATAAATCCCAGGTATACTAGCAATAGCATAGACATTGTCCCGTGTTAAACCATGTCCTGCATTGACGATAAGTGTCTCACGCTTCGATATCGCATAGTCTACAGCTTGCTTAATTCTATCCAGCTCTTGTCGTATGGCAGCGTCATCTTGGCTCAACGTCGCCTCGGCGTACTGACCCGTATGTAGCTCAATAGCATCTGCGCCACATGCTACTGACGCATCAATTTGTGTCACTTCTGGATCGATAAATAAGGAGACTTTTATACCTGCATCATGTAGCGCGGTGATATAAGTTGTAAGATTATCGACTTGATCAGTGACGTTTAACCCACCTTCAGTGGTTAACTCCTGACGCTTTTCAGGTACCAAACACACCCATTCTGGCTGAATCTTGATAGCAATTTCCAACATCTCATGAGTCGTCGCCATCTCCAAATTCATTCGCGTTTTTAAGCGTGGCTTCATGCGAGTCACATCCGCATCTTGGATATGCCGTCTATCTTCACGTAAGTGCAATGTGATGCCATCAGCGCCTGCCTGCTCACACAGTAGTGCAGCTTCTACAGGATCAGGATATTCTACCCCGCGGGCTTGACGCAGTGTCGCAACATGATCAATATTAACGCCTAATAAGGGAGTTGACTCTATCGTCTGAGTTGTCATTATCAAAACCTATACTACCTATTTAAGAAACAGTGTTAACGGTGTTTATAGTAACTGAAGTGAGTTATAGCTCTCATTCTTCTATGCCGCTCAGCTGAATTTTCCAACCAGCCTCTTCAATTAAGCTACTCAACTAAGCTCTACAATTAAGACTCTCAACTAAGCCACGAATAATGTCATCACTGATACTGATAAAACTGCTGCCACAAAATACGGCTTTGGAGCGGTTGATAATCAAATAGATGATCAATAAGCTGACGGTGAATAAGAGACCAACTATTTAGTGTGGCTAAGGTAATGCCTTCACGCATCGCAATGATGGTCTCGCCTAATACTGGCGTTGACTGCATTAAAAATGAGGGATTTCGGTTCGACGTGGTTGCCTCATGCTGAGTTTTATTATCAGTACTCAGTGGGGTGTTAGCTATTTCGTGCTCTTTTGTTTCGTATTCCTTTAACCACCCTCTATCTGGCGCAAAACGATAGCTAGCAGACGGCTCTATTAACGCTTGTTCAGAATCTTGTTCTAAATCAATGGCAACACCCAACTCATTAAACAATATTTGTTCATACTGACGTAAAACCAGCTTTAGCTCCTCACGGTTAAGTGGACGTTGAAGCTGCTGCATCGTATGACTATATTGAGCATAGACGGACGGTATGCTGTCCTCTAAAGGCAATAGCTTTAATGTGATTTCGTTGACATATAATGCGGCATATTGCTGTTGACCGATTAAACTTGGTACCACATCTGCAATATTAACTTCCTGTAAAGTCTTAAGAGACTTCTTACCCGTTGCAAAAAGGGTTAAGGGCGCAAACTGTGGAATGCCTTTTCTACCGATACCATGTAGCACACCATACTCTTTAGTTAACAGATAATAAATAGTGCGCTTTTCTTGAAAAGGACGTTGATGCAAGCTATAGGCATGTAGTGGCTCATTTCGCACTGTCAAGATACCCCTTGCAACTATCTAATGACCTTATACCTAACTATGCACTAAAAAATTAGACCAAATCTAGAAACCAACCTATCAATTAAAGCTCATTCAAACGCGACAAATAGTAGAGTCAGTATTGAATGTTCAACAGACCCTAATATCCTAAACTGCTTAATGCACGGGCATCATCGGACCAGCCTTGTTTTACTTTCACCCAAAGGTTCAGCATTATTTTTCGATCAAACAAAGCTTCCATATCTTCACGAGCGGCAATACCCACTTGCTTAATACGAGCCCCTTTATCACCAATAACGATGGCTTTTTGACCATTTCGCTCAACAAATATTGTGGCATCAATAAAGGTAACCGCTTTACGCTTACGTCCTGTTTTAGGGTCAATGTGCGCAGGCTCATCTTTAAACTCATCGATTTGTACTGTTAAATCGTAAGGCACTTCATCGCCGGCCAGGCGCATAATTTTTTCCCGAATAATTTCACTGGCCAAAAAACGCTCGCTACGATCTGTAATTTGCTCAGTATCATAAATAGGACTACCTTCGGGTAGGTGTGAACGAATGACCTGTTGCAAGCGGTCTAAATTTTGATTCTTTAGGGCAGAAACAGGCACGATATCAGAAAAATCGAAGTTCTCGTGATACGTTTCGATTAACGGTAGAATTGAGCCTTTATCTTTAATGGTATCTGCCTTGTTAATCACTAACACAACGGGAGTTTTTGTCTCACCAATCTTCTCTAGGGTTAATAGATCGTCTTCACGCCATTGCTCGCCATCGACCACAAACAATACTAAATCAACATCCACTAAAGCTGAAAATGCCGCCTTATTCATGCGCTCATTTATCAAACGAACTTCATTGTGATGAATACCAGGAGTATCAACGAACACAGCTTGCATATCTTCACTCGATAAAATGCCATGAATGCGGTGACGCGTCGTTTGCGGCTTGCGCGAGGTGATAGAGAGCTTTTGACCCAACATATGGTTCATCAAGGTCGATTTACCCACATTAGGTCTACCCACAATGGCTACATAGCCTGTACGATAGCCTTTAGGCACTTCTGATTTACCCTCTTCGGTAAAAAAACTATCTAGCAGATTATCTGATAAAGTATCAGAATTTGAAGCGGCGTCATTGCTTAAATCAGCTGTGTTTTGTGGTTCGTTTGCCATAAATCTTTATCCGATATATTTGGAAAAACATGCGTAAAAGGTGACTTAATTAAGTAAGTGCATTCATTATGTAAGAGCTTTTATTAAGTAAGAGCTTTTATTAAGTAGGTGCTTGAAATAGCTGCTTTAAAATTGGTTTGACTTAACGTTTCAGTATTTAGTCATTGTATATTCAATATACTATTTAATTGGGTTATTATTTATTTTTAAGTTTTGACTTTTATAACACGATCATTGACCAATTTATTGAGTTGATTGATCATTTTTTCAGCCGTTTTTTGTTCCGCAATACGACGGCTTTCACCAGACTCTACGATAGCGGTACTGTGTGGTACATCGACTGCACAACGAACCACAAATACCTGGTTTGGCGCATTGCCTTGGGTTTCTAATAGATCGTAATTGGGTAAATCAAATTTATGACCTTGAAGCCATTCTTGTAAACGACTTTTGGCGTCTTTTAACACCCGCTGATCGTTCACGTTATCGATAAGCTCTACAAACCAATCAAGAACACATTTTTTTACCATATCGACACTTTGAGAGTCTAAATAGATAGCGCCAATTAATGATTCAACCGTATCAGCCAATATTGATGCACGTTCACGTCCGCCCCCTTTTCGCTCGCCCACACCCAATATCAAATGAGACGATAAGCCAAGCTTTTGAGCCACCTCAACCAATGACTCTTGACGAACAAGTGTCGCACGCATACGGGTCAGGCGACCTTCATTTTGATTGGGATATTGGTAGTATAATGCTTCGCCAATGATCATTCCTAACAACGCGTCCCCTAAAAACTCTAAGCGCTCATAATTTACCTTGCCATCAAATGAACGATGTGTCAAAGCAAGCTTAGCCAAGCTGGCATCATTGAACGTATAGCCTAGTTTAGACTGTAGATTATCCAAGCCTTGCTCAAAACTGGTATATCGCTGAGTTGGCTTTGACATCTTTTTTGAAGTGACACTTTTGATAGAGTTTACATCCTTGCTACTTTTACCATGCTCTGTTCTAAATACTTTTGGCATATTAATTAAACACATTATGACGCTATTATCAGGTCTATCATCTAGGTCCGATATAGGCACGTTTATAAAAGTTAAGGGCTAAAATTGACAGTCATTCTATGACTTAGTTTGGCAGTATTCATTTTGCTTTATCCGAACTAAGCACAAAGCTGATCAACAAAACGAATCAATAGCAAAACTAATCGATAGAACGATTGTATTTAAAGGTAGGTAGATTTAATCCAGGCTTCTTATGCATCCACACATATACTGCTTTTCCTGATAAATTCTTATCTGGAACAAAACCCCAAAACCTGCTGTCTTCACTACGATCTGAGTTATCACCCATTACAAAATAATTACCTTCTGGTACAGTGATACTCCATGGCGAATTATACGACATATTTCCTGAAAGATAGCGACGTAAATAAGTATGGTCGCCTAACTGCTCTTGGAAATACTGTGCTACTTCTTCTTCCTCTCTACCTCTTGAAACAGCTTTCTCAGGGGTCAACCCAGGCTCATTTCCTGCGGTATACAAGCGATCAGTTAGCACAGGATCCGCTACAAAATCCGAAGGTGTCGTTGGGACAGGATTACCATTCACTGACAACTGACCATTATCAAAGCTTAACGTATCACCAGGTAAACCAATCACCCGTTTAATATAATAAATTTTGGGATTTTCTGGATACCGAAAGACGGCCACATCTCCATGTTCAGGACTGCCCGTATCGATGACTTTATTATAGATGAGTGGCAGACGTATCCCGTATGCATATTTATTGACCGCCACAAAATCACCGGTATAAAGCGCTGGCACCATTGAGGACGATGGAATATTAAACGGTTCTACAATAAATGAGCGAACAATAAGCACAATCGCCAACACAGGAAAGTAATCATGAGCCCAGCGAATTAAAAAGTGTGCTTGTGAACCTTTAGGCTTTGTAGTGACCGCTGCGAGATGTAGGTGACGTTTGGCTTCACGATATTCACGCTCAGCAAGTTTAATAGGCATTGGAGCATCATCAACTTTAATGCCCTCTAATATCGCTACATCACCCACCTCTTCCTGACCAATATAGTCATGAGATAACAGCGTGCTTTCATATGCTTGGCGTTTTTTATCAAGATTTGATTGAGCGGCTTGCACCTCTGCACTGGTTGTGACTCCAGCGCCTTTACGTTTATGTTGCTTAAACCACAATTTATCAAGCAGCCATATTACCCCAAGTAACAAGGTTAATGGCACTAAAATCACATTAAAATCAAAGTCCATACTACAGCCTTAACCACTCAATTATTGTTCTTAAGCTTACGTCTTAAAACCTTAAGCCTATATTAATCGTTCCTATATTTGATACTACGTCTTACACTACTCTTTTTGTATTCATAAATTGTTATGCTAAAAACTTGTTATTCTAAAAACTTGTTAAGGTCAAACCATTGTTTAAACGACATAGGTCCAAAAGTAAAGGTTACTACTGGTTGTCGACTTGCAATACTGCAAGGAATGCCTCTTGCGGGATTTCAACACTACCGACCTGTTTCATGCGCTTTTTACCTTCTTTTTGCTTAGATAGTAGTTTTTTCTTACGCGACACATCCCCACCATAACATTTTGCAAGGACATCTTTGCGCATGGCTTTCACGGTACTTCGGGCGATAATTTGACTACCAATCGCCGCCTGAATCGCCACATCAAACATCTGTCTTGGTATTAATTCTTTCATCTTTTCAACCAGCTGATTGCCGCGATAGCGTGCTTGCTCTTGGTGACAAATCATCGCTAAAGCGTCTACTTTATCGCCATTGATTAACACATCAACTTTGACCAGCTTATCAACTTCATAACGATCAAACTCATAATCGAGTGACGCAAAACCTCGTGAAACAGACTTAAGACGATCAAAGAAGTCCATCACCACTTCACCTAATGGAATATCAAATACCAATTGGACCTGTTTACCCATAAAGCGCATATCCACCTGAACACCACGGCGCTCCATACATAAGGTCATCACGTTTCCTAAGTAGTCTTGCGGCACTAATATATGACAACGGGCGATAGGCTCACGAAACTCTTCAACAAACCCAGGATCTGGTAATTTAGAAGGGTTATCAATTAAGGAAACCTCGCCATTTTTGCGTTTAATCTCGTAGATTACAGAAGGTGCGGTGGTGATCAAATCAAGATTATATTCTCGCTCCAAACGCTCCTGTATGATCTCCATATGTAGCATACCTAAGAAGCCACAACGAAAACCAAAACCAAGTGCATCAGATGTATCCGGCTCAAAAAACAGTGCTGAATCATTGATTTGAAGCTTCTGCAATGCCTCACGAAACTTCTCAAAGTCATTTGAGTCTACTGGAAATAGACCCGCATATACCTGAGGGGTTACCTGCTTGAACCCAGGAATAAAATCAACATCAGGGGTACTCGCATGAGTAATGGTATCCCCTACAGGCGCACCGTGGATATCCTTGATACCTGCGATCACAAAACCCACCTCACCCGCTTCAAGCTTGCCTGTCTCTAAGGGTTTAGGCGTAAAGACACCAATAGAGGTGACTAAATGTGCGTCCTTAGTAGATTTAATAAAAATTTTGTCGCCTTTCGTAATGGTACCTTGGCGTACACGTACTAAAGACACAACACCTAAATAGTTATCAAACCACGAGTCGATAATCAAGGCTTGCAGTGGTGCTTCACGGTCGCCCGTGGGTGCAGGAATATGTTCTACCAAAGCCTCCAAAAGCGCATCAACACCGACACCAGACTTTGCTGAAACCCTAGGCGCATCAATCGCCTCAATACCAATGATATCTTCGATTTCTTGAATAACCCGCTCAGGCTCTACCTGTGGCAAGTCAATTTTATTTAGGACTGGTAATACCTCTAGGCCTAAATCAACTGCGGTATAGCAGTTGGCAACAGACTGTGCTTCCACGCCTTGCGCTGCGTCAACGACCAAAAGCGCACCTTCACAAGCGGCTAATGAGCGTGATACTTCATAAGAAAAATCAACGTGACCTGGCGTATCAATGAAGTTCAGCTGATAGCGCTCACCATTGGGATGGTCATAATACAGCGTTACAGACTGTGCTTTGATAGTAATCCCGCGCTCACGCTCAATATCCATCGAATCCAGTACTTGGGCTTGCATTTCACGATCTTGCAGCGCACCACAAGTCTGAATAAAACGGTCAGCCAGAGTGGATTTACCATGGTCAATATGGGCAATGATGGAGAAGTTTCGAATATTTGATAATGCGGTCACGTCTTGCGGCTACCTAGTTGTTGTGTTCAAAATTATGAATGATAAGAATAAAATAATTATTAAGACCAGCTATTCTATCAGCTTTACGCAGGCTTGTAAGTGGTAGAAATGAAATGTTAATGAATAGAGCGGTTAATCTATCTATTAACCTATCATTTTATAGTCAGTATCTTAAAAAATTTTGGACGTTGCGACATTATACCTGCACGATTGAATAATCTATCCTTATTAGACTCGGTCAGACTCATTAAACCTACTATTTTTAGTGTTTGATTTATAGAGTTTGGACTTGCATTTCTCAATAGGTTAATTTCAAGATTTGGTATTATATTACACGACTTTAGATTATCGGAACATTCAGGCATAAAAAAAGCCAACTACTTGGCTTGATATGGCAAAGTAATCGGCTACAATAAGCACTTAAGGCTGAAATAGTGGGGTGCGTTTAAACTAAATATGGTGGCGATGAAGAGACTTGAACTCTTGACCTCACGATTATGAGTCGTGCGCTCTAACCAGCTGAGCTACATCGCCTTTTGAGGGCGGTATTATCCCTAAAACAGGGTATGCCGTCAACCCCTAAAATGAAATTAATTAAAATTAATCTGAAACTTTAAGGTGACGACTACAGTGTCCGTATACTAACAAGGACGTACATGTATACTATAATGTCTCTTTGAGACATTATTGCCTCTTATAGACGCTAATAAGGTTGGTAAACCGATAAGCCGGGTTCTGTCGAGAACGATCATTCATCTAGGCGCACCGTTGCCAGTACGCTCAAGCAACCTACCCGTGTCCCTTGCAGGCGACAAGTAATGGACACCTATTTGGTCTTGCTACGCGTGGAGTTTACCTTGCCATGAACTGTTGCCAGCCATGCGGTGCGCTCTTACCGCACCCTTTCACCCTTACCCCGCTACTTAATTGACAAGCAATTTAGTAGCGGGGCGGTCTTCTCTCTGCTGCACTTGTCGTCGGGTTACCCCGCCCAGCCGTTAGCTGGCACGCTGCCTTATGTAGCCCGGACTTTCCTCCCTTCTGTATAATCAAAACGGCGATCGTCTGGTTTACCAAGCGAAGTATTATAGCAGACCTCAAAAAATAAGATAGCAAAACTTAGGCTTTACTAAACCGAGCTAACCTAATACTAAAACAGCCATTATTCAATGAATAATGGCTGTTTGATATTACTATAACACTTAAAAATGAAAATTCAGATTATCTAACCTATTGACTTATTGGCGTTCACAATTGACGATATACTCATTACCGTTTGCCCATGAAATCCCCATAAGCCCCATATCCGCCTTAGTATGCCATTCATAGGTAACATTAGGGTTATCTGAATTGACATAACGTGCGCCTGAGCCAGAAGGAGCAATATCCATGACCAAAGTTTGGTTGTTCCATTTAGCTTTTGGTAAGCTCGCAGTGACAATAGCTTGTTGACCATCTCGTGAATACTTTGGCATCACAGTAGCATTATCTTCACAAACAAAGCGCTCAGGTGCCATGCGATCATAAGCTTTATTGACTTGTTGTGCTGTAGTTGTATTAGGTTGAGTAGTATTTGAGGCACAGGCAGCGAGCATTACGCTTAAGGGTAACAAAGTAAGTAGTTTTTTCATAATATAACTCCAAGAGTTGAATCAAAAAATGAGTTTTAGATTTATACAAATATGTTATTTATTCCGAAGTTGCAAACCACAAATTATTTTTATTGTCACAACATCATCATCGATGTCATACCATACTATAAGCACAATAAGCTTTAGTTTCCAACAAATAGTATTCAATAAAATGTAGTACTATTATCTCCCTAATTAATTTTTTTAATAATTTTGAAATATATAATCATATTATAGATATCAGAACTAATAAGTCTGTTATCTCTTGTCTTCAGTTTTAATCTGAAGGTCATGTTTTTGATTAATTTATGTAACCAAATAACGTAGTTCGTCTAACTATCACTGTTTGAGCCAGAAAGTTTGATAAATTCATTGACTATTTTAAGGGGATAGTTGAGTTACCCCTTTCTAAACTTATTAAAACTCATTGTAGGCTCGTGCTTTTAGCCCAGCAAATAAAAACCTTTAATCAGAAATGCTGGGCTAAAGCCACAGCCTACGTTAAGAGGAGAATGGGGTTTAAGTGCTTAGTTAAATGGAGTGTTAAATTCGTTAAAACCTCATAGTAAAAAGCCTGAAGGTTAATCTACGAAAGATTAACTTCAGGCTCATTGATTGATTATATATAAGAACTATTAAGATTCGCGAGAGGTCAATTTTGTTAAATCGAGCGTCGAGGTAGATACCTCTTCTTTTAACGTGGCTTTAAGGAGTAGGTATCCCGCTACCCCAGAAATAATCGAACCAAGAATAATTCCCAGACGCGGATCAAAACCTTCAGTACCCTCACTAAATGCCAAACCACTAATAAACAAACTCATTGTAAAGCCAACGCCACATAACAAGGAGACACCATATAAATGTCTAAAACTCGTTCCGTTGGGAAGTTTTGCCAGGCCCACCTTAATGATCGCCCAAGACATCAGCATAATACCAACTTGTTTACCAATAAATAGACCCGCAGCGATGCCGAATGGCACTGAGTGAAATAATTGAGCAAATCCAGCGCCTTGTAGCGAAATGCCTGCGTTTGTAAAAGCGAATAATGGCAAGATAGCAAAGGCGACGGTACTATGAAGGTCATGTTCAAGCTCTTCTAGGGGTGAGTGCTCAGGGTCGTCAACATTAATCATCGGAATAAACAATGCCAATAATACGCCCGCTAAAGTGGCATGAATCCCTGATTTTAGTACAGCAACCCACATGATGATACCGAAGAATAAATACGGGGTAATCGCGGTAACATTACGCTTATTTAAAAAATATAAAAAGGGTAAGCACAGTCCTGCTACCAATAAGGAGGTCAATGACAAGTCACTGGTATAAAACAAGGCGATAATTAAGATCGCACCGATATCATCAAAGATAGCAATAGAGACCAAAAATATTTTAAGTGAGTTCGGCACTCGGCTGCCCAATAGGCTTAAGATGCCAATCGCAAAGGCAATATCGGTTGCAGCAGGAATAGCCCAACCTGCTAAATATTCTGGATTTTTAAAATTGAATGCCACATAAACCAAAGCTGGTACCAACATACCACCGATAGCTGCCGCAGCAGGTAAGATAATTTGTTTAACGTTTGACAGCTCGCCAATTAATACTTCTCGCTTGAGCTCAAGCCCTACCAAAAAGAAAAATATAGCCATTAGGCCATCATTAATCCAGTGATGAGCGTCTTTATCAATGACCAGACTACCCACTTGTACCACAACTGGCGCATGGATAAAAGACTCATACCAATGGTGTAATGGTGAGTTTGCCACTATCATGGCAGCAATGGCAGCTAACGCAAGAACAATGCCTCCAGCAGCTTCATACTCAAAGAGTTTTTTTAAATTTTGTAACACCCTTTACCTCTCTACCTAGCTGGTGGGGCACTCTTATCTCAACAATAGGGTATCCCACCAATGGGGTTTTATAATTTGTTATTGATTATTTGCTTTTATGGTAGCAGAAAAGTCAACATTATCGCGACAAAATTTGCGTAATAATATTTTCTAAAACTCTGTACTCCTTGATCTGTACTTATTGAATTGTCAGGTGGTAATTTACTACTGGTAACAGTAACGGTTCATATTTTTTTGAACTCTGATACCAAGACATCTTTATAGTTAACAGTTAATAAGCATCAAAGGCAGTTCACAATAGCTTCGATAATATCGTTCCATTTTAATTTATAACAATTAGACTGTTTTATTTGGCTTCTAGCTTCTAAACGGTATTATTAATTGCTGTTTTCAATGAGCGTAGTCCTTATTGCTTGTCATAATGAGGTAAGGTATTATTCATTGACCATCAACAAATGTAAACATTTCTTTAAGAACCTGTATTCACACCTTGTCACTGGCGATATCTGCTTTAATATGCTTGTTTATTGTGAAATATGGAACGTCATTTATGGATTTCTCCTTAACTCTTGAAGTCATCTTAATGTTAACCGCAGTTGCTGCTGTCGCAGGATTTATTGATGCCATTGCAGGCGGTGGCGGATTACTGACTATCCCCGCCATGTTATTGGCTAACATCCCACCCGTTCTAACCTTAGGTACCAACAAATTACAAGCGGCCTCGGGGGCTTTGGCTGCGTCTATTACGATGATTAAAAAAGGCGTTGTCAAACCTGCAACAATGAAAATGGCGATCGCTGGCGCCTTTATAGGATCGGTACTGGGTACTATTGCTGTTCAAATGTCGCCCCCCTCTTTACTTGAGAAGCTCATTCCCTTTTTGATTGCTGCGATTGGTATATATACTTTATTTGCGCCAAGCTTAGGAGAAGTCGAGGCAGAACCGAGAATAAAAGAAACCACTTGGCAACGCGTAGTGGCGCCTTTGATTGGATTTTATGATGGTTATGTGGGTCCGGGCACTGGTATGTTTTTTGCTTTGGGCAATGTGGCATTACGTGGTCGTGAAATTATCGCCTCTACGGGTACCGCTAAGATACTCAATTTATCAACCAATATTGCGTCACTCATATTTTTTATATTAGGGGGTAACGTACTTTGGAAGGTCGGTCTTGCTATGATGGTCGGTCAAACTATAGGAGCGTATGCCGGATCCCACATGGTCATTAAAGGCGGGAGTAAAATTATTCGGCCTATGATTGTTATTGTATGTTTGGCTATGGTCACAAAATACGTGCTTGGATAATTTTTATTCAAAACTTTAACTAACTTGTTCTTGGGATACGTAGTATCGTAACTTATTTTTAATCTCTCTTACTCAATCGCTTCCTAATCCTACCTTTACAAAAGGGATGACGCTACCCTTTTACTACTATCAAAAGTAGTATTTTTATCTTACGCTTCACTATTATTCAAACGCATCTTTATCTCTGAATTAGTTTAATTGATATTGAATATCGCTATTCAAAAAGAATAAATCAACAAGATAAACAAGTGAGAGGTAATGCGTTAAAATAGACAAAACCTCAATCAAAAAACGACCTATTCTTATGCTTGAGCTTCGCCACTTACAGACTTTAACTGCCCTACGCGCTCATGGTTCACTAGCAGCAGCTGCCGACGAATTACACGTCACTGCGTCAGCCGTTTCTCATCAGCTAAAAGAGCTTGAAAACTACTATGGTGTCAGACTAGTCAATAGACGGACCCGTCCGCTTAGTTTTACCCCAGCAGGTAATGTGGTACTAAAGTTAGCCGACAGTATCTTACCGCAAGTTATCAGAACAAAAAATAATCTTAAAAGATTGGCGCACGGGCAGGCAGGCAGGTTACGTTTGGCCTCCGAGTGCCACAGCTGCTTTGATTGGCTCATGCCTATTTTAAATCAGTTCCGTCGTGAGTGGTCAGATGTGGAGTTGGACTTTGCCACTGGCTTTGAACCTGAGCCACATCATTTACTTACTGAAAGTGAGATCGATTTATTGATCACTACCAGCGACTTGGACATCGAAGGCATCAGCTATCAACCTTTATTTACCTATGAAAGCCGATTGGTGTTAGCGCCTACCCATCCTTTAGCCAGTAAGACAAGCATCGCTCCTAGAGACTTAGTGGATCAGACACTGATAGCGTATCCCGTGGAATCTAAGAGACTAGATGTCATTGCTAAGTTTATGGCACCAGCTGGGCTTAGCTTTGCAAAAATTCGCACTACAGAGCTTACCGCCATGCTGATCCAATTGGTCGCTAGTGAAAGAGGCATAGCTGCTTTACCAGATTGGGTGGCAGCCGAGTATGAAAAGAAAGGGTGGGTAGTGACGCGCCCCTTAATTGCCGCTGCTGAAGAACGGCATTCTATAGAGGACAAGTCGACTCAAATACCATTAAAACAAACCTCGCAAAAGTCCAATTCTGATTTTCATGCTGATACGGGTGTCTACTGTCAATTGTTTGCAGCGACTCGTCAAAGTAGCTCAGAGCTTGCGTATATGGAAGGGTTTGCCAAGCTATTAGATGAGCTCGTTAAGCCTTATTAGGGGAATGTGCTTTTTTATTAACTGGTTTATTAATACGGATTTATCAGAGCATGCTTATCAGATAAAGGTTATCAGGATTAGTTTTTATTGCTGGTTTCTTATGGCGGAATTAAACGTACTGGCTTGCTTAAAAGTTAGGTACTTTAAGGGACTCATAAAAATGACTACAAAACAACTACTTATAGAAGCAAACGATTATAAGTCAGGCTATAAAGCAAGCTTCGTTAAATAAAAGCCAATGGCAGTAGCCGCAAGGGTCAATCCCACATGTAGCGCAATTAGCCCAAAACCTGCAAACACTTTGCCTGAGTTTAAGAGCCCAAAGACCTCACTACTAAAAGTGCTAAAGGTCGTTAAGCCGCCTAAAAAACCAGTGACCACAAACAATTTCACATTGGGATGCCATGTCTCGCCGGCTTTTAAAAAAACCACCATTGCGATGCCGATCAATAGTCCGCCTAGTATATTGGCCCACAGCGTTCCTAACGGTATCCAATGATGTAGAGGATTGAGTTTGGCAAGCAAAGCACGCAAACATGCCCCTATAGCAGCGCCTAATCCAATCGCTATCCACTGCATAGTAACGCCCCCGTAAGTATAATAAGAAATCAGCACACCTAACTTATGACTGAATTAAAAATGACAAACTAAATATAGTCAAAGAAGTCTAAAATGGTTACAAGGCAACCGAGTGCAAGTGCTACTGGAGTAGGCTTAACGAGGTTAACGCCGTAACCGTTTATAGTTCGCTGACTATAATAAACCAACAACAGCTTACGACTACTGCTAGCAACTAGGGTATCGTTTACAATCCTGAGCGCCTAGTCTCAGTCTAGGCTCCCGACTATGTCAATGCAGGAAGCTCGCTAATATTCCATCTTGGCACACAGCTTACGGACAGATCATCGGACTGACCCGCTTGTAGTCGCTGATATCCTGCATAAGCAATCATCGCACCATTATCTGTACATAAGGCTAATGGGGCGTAGTGAACCGTCGCCTTTATTTTCGCCAACTCTGTCTCTAAGCTTTCACGTAGATGAATATTGGCACTCACACCACCAGCAATAACCAATTGCGACATCCCTGTTTTCTTTAAAGCTTTGACACATTTTTTGACCAACGTATCGACAACCGCATGCTGAAAGCTCGCGGCAATATCGGCTCGAATGCTATCATCAGAATCTGATCCAGCCGTGTCTTTAATTAAATTATGGGCTGCCGTCTTCATACCACTAAACGAAAAGTCCAATCCTTTATGCAACATAGGTCGGGGCAAATCATAAGCATTAGGGTTTCCCTGCTCCGCCAAACGAGCCACATTGGGACCACCGGGGTACGGCAGTCCTAACATTTTAGCAGCTTTATCAAAGCACTCACCAGCGGCATCATCGATACTTTCACCCAATATCTCATACTCACCAATTGCATGAGCAGCGACCAATAAGGTATGACCCCCTGAAACCAATAGTGATACAAAAGGAAATTTGGGAGGATTAGGCCCTAATAGAGGTGACAACAAATGTCCCTCCATATGATGCACACCAATGGCGGGAATGCCTAAACCATATGCCAAACTACGACCAAATAATGCCCCTGTCATCAATGCCCCGATTAACCCAGGACCTTTGGTAAAGGCGACAGCATCTATGTCATCTTTTGTCATGTCGCATTGGGTCAATAACTCGTCTAACAGTGGCACCAACTTTCGAATATGGTCTCGGCTGGCAAGTTCCGGTACTACGCCGCCATATGTGGCATGCAGTTCGATTTGCGAATATAACACCTGTCCAAGTAAGCCATTGTCACCTTGATCGATTCGTTCACTGTCAAAGATGGCTAAGCCTGTTTCATCACAAGATGTCTCTAAACCTAATACTTTCAACGCGCACCTACTTTTATGAATAATTGAGTCATGTTTTTTGAGTGGGGTTCGTATAAAACGCTATTAAGGCATTTACGATTATGGCATGTAGACCTAAATTGTGTTATTTATCACACGCCTAATCAGCGAATTAAAAAACCGCCAGATTGTATACACCATGGCGGTAGTTTATCAGATTATCAAGGGGTGTATCTGTTACTGGCTTCACAAGTTCAACTAAGTACGATAATGTCAGTGCTAAAGCCAAGAAATGCTAAAGCCAAGTACGGTTCGGTTCGATTAACTGGCTTGCTCAACCATATAATCGACAGCAGCATGAACTTGTTCCACCGAGACATCGCCAGTAGCTTGGGATGGCATGGCTTTAAAGCCTTCTGTTGAGTGCTTATATAACACGTCTTTACCTTGTGCAATACGAGGTGCCCATGCCGCTGCATCGCCAAATTTAGGGGACTCTAATAGTCCCTGTTCATGACATACCTTGCACTTACTTTCATAGAGTGCTTTGCCCGCATCAGCGGCCAATGGTGCATCGCTAGTGGATGCCGCTACTTGTTCAGTAACATCATCATCAGCAGAGGCACTCTCAGTCGCTTCAGTAGCCTCAGTACTATCTACAACAGTAGTAGCAGGTTCAATCGCAGCAGGTTCAGTCGCATCAGTTGCGGTGTCTTCTACCACGGCAGGCTCTGGCGTATTGGTGACGGCGGATTCTGCTGCTTTTTTAGCATCATTGACATCTTCCTGTCCGCCACAGGCTGTCAAAGTAGCTGTTAAAGTAATAGCAGCACCAAGCATCATAGAGACTACTTTTAGTATATAACGGTTGGTAGGTTTTTGATGAGTTTGCTGGTTAGTGAATAACATAATTTGCTCCTAAAAAGGACTAATTTCATTCAACACATCTATACCCTCTAGCACTGATAGCACATAAAGTAACTGTTTACTTAACCTTATAGTTTGACCTTACTGCGTCGCGGCTGGCGTATCACTTGCAGGTGTCTCTGTAGATGCTGGAGCTCCTGCCATGTCAGCAGATGCGGCACCTTCAGTTGGCTCAGCTCCTTCAGTCGTCATGGCTCCTTCAGCAGGAGTGGCTCCTTCAGCAGCGGTGGCTTCACCAGTAGTCGCTGCTGCATCAGTTGCCATTCCATCAGTAGCTTCACCTTCAGTTGTCGTGGCTGCAGTCGCTTCGCTAGCGGCTCTTTCATCAATGACAAGGGGCTCAGGCTCAGGCGCGTTTGCTCTAGCAAGCTCAGCGGCCTCTTCTACTTTATCAACCGCTTTCACCTCTTCTTCATGTCCGCCGCAGGCTGTCAAGGTTACTGCGGTACCTAGCATCACAGCAGCTACTTTTAACAGATGACCGTTGGTAGATTTTTGACTATAGTTTTGATTAGTGAATAACATTGTTCGCTCCGACAAGGGTTGATGATTTTAAAGGATGAATGATTTTTAAAGGATTATTAAGTCTTATAAAGGGTATTAAACTAGATATTGTAACGAATGACTTTATAACAGTACTTTATACCCGTCACTTCTTAATGACAACACCCTTTATTGCCATTTTAGTCACCTATTATAGCGTTTATTTTGTATGCATCATCTAACCCTATATTTTTCTATTAATTTCCCATAACACTATCTCATGAGTAGTAAGGCGAATCATCAATATTCGCTATTATCACTCAACAGCGACAAGATAAATACTTGACTATTAACTTCATTTTTGCTATATTCTCGCTCTTATTCTAATATTTCCAATAGAATATTGTAACTTAATCCTAGCAAGAGCTGATGCCACATCACTTTGAGACACTGTGGCTAATACCAATCATACAGCCTTGCTAATGTTTCTTGTCTCTCATTTCCACTACTACATTAAGGAGTCTGCATGCCTTCAGTTAAGGTTAAAGAGAACGAACCTGTTGATATCGCTATCCGTCGCTTCAAGCGTGCCTGCGAAAAAGCGGGTGTTTTATCTGATGTCCGTAAGCGCGAATTCTACGAAAAGCCAACGCAAGAGCGTAAGCGTAAAAAGGCAGCAGCCGTAAAACGTTATAAGAAAAAATTACAACGTGAGTCTATTCGCACCACGCGTATGTATTAATTGGTATTTATCTAGCATTTGATCAAGCCTTAAATAGCTATCTTTTAAAAGGCTAAATCTTGTTAAATATTAAGTGCTAGCTTATAAGTATTGAAAAAAACCACCTACTTTGTCCTCTTCCTAGCTTATTGCTGATGATGACATAATATAGGTGGTTTTTTTATGCTAGAATTTTATTAACGTTAATTTTAAATGCATACACTATAATACGACCATATAATAATAGGAACTTATCATGAGCGCACTAAAAGATACCATTACCGAACAAGTCAAAACGTCAATGAAAGCACGAGAGCTTGAAAAGGTTAAGGTTTTACGTAATATTCAATCAGTTATTAAACAGATTGAAATTGATCGCAAAGTAGAACTTGATGATTCCGGCGTTTTAGAAATATTGCAAAAACAGCTTAAACAGCGCCAAGAGTCTTTATCAATCTTTCAAGAAAATGGTCGTGAAGACTTGGTTCAAAAAGAGCAGTTCGAAATCGACATTATTAATGACTTTATGCCGCAGCAAATGAGTGAATCTGAGCTTGCCGAGTTGATTAACACTGAGATAGCCGTACAAGGCGCCAGCTCAATGCAAGATATGGGAAAAGTAATGGGTGCGTTAAAATCTAAGACTGCTGGACGCGCAGACCCTGCGGTGATGTCGCAGTTGGTCAAACAAGCATTAATGGGGTAGTTGCATTTACCACATTAGTGATAGCACTTGATGGCAACTTAACTGCATATCTACTACGAATGCTAGGGACTAAAGTCTCTAGCTATTTTTACGTCTGCTATATCACTATTAATATTGGCAAGTAAAGGGGCTAAATTATAAGTGTTTGTGTTAGCACTATTAGGCTGCTGAGTCTCAATAAGCGTTTTAGCTTGTTGCAACGAGACTAAGGCATCATTATATCGACCCCGCCATAACTCACCCTTAGCTCGATAGCGTAAGGCATTGACCGCCGAGATATTTGCTAAGGACTGATTAGACTGAGCGATGTTATTTTGGTTGGCGATATTTTGGTTAGCACTATTCGTTGGCATCACGCTTTGACGTGCCATAAGCTCATAAGCCCGCTGCATACGAGATAAAGATTCTAAATCATAAGGTTTACTAGTTACGATAGGTTTGAGCGCGGTGATTACCTCGTTATACTTGCCTAACTGTAACCATGCCTCAGTCAATAATAGCTTTATATCTCTACGCTCTGGGTATAAAGTGCTATACGGTAATAACAGCTGTTCGGCTTGTTGCCACTTGCCTTGCATACCGGCGACTTGTGCTTCGGTAATCGCCAATAGTATATCAAGGGTCACTTGATCGTTATAGTCAGCAGTAGAATACGCTCTAAGTTGAGAGTTTTCTCTGTTTTTTAATTGATTAAAAAGATCAGATGCCTCTTTATAACGGCCCTGAGCACCATACCAATAAGCCAATGCAATGGCAGCCCCCCTATTTGTTTGCGAGGCCGCTAACAACTCACCTTCAGTAACCCGATTTGTCAGCACATTGACGCGCCATTTCAACAAGTCAAACGTTAACGGACTGCGCTGCTCAGTAAGTCCTACTTCAGCATAGCTATTCGCACGACTTTGCGCTTCACTAAGACGCTCAGAGCTTAATGGGTGCGTCATAATAAAGCTGGGCAAATAAGCATTTTGCGTAGTGTTAAGTTGCGTTTTTTGATTTAAAGTACCAAAAAATCTTGGCATAGCTCTCGGGTCATAGCCCGCTTTTGCCATCAGTTGCATGCCAATACGGTCCGCCTCTCGCTCATTACTACGACTAAATGCCATTTGACTGTTTAAAGCGGCTGTCTGACTACCCATCATCACGGCAGTAGCGGCATCCGGATCAGCAGCGGAGGCAGCGATAGCTGCTAATAGACCACCAATTTGCATGAGTAGTACTTTTCGATTCGTCTCATCTCGATGCTCATAGTGACGCTGACTTAAGTGAGCAACCTCATGGGCGACCACGCTGGCAAGCTCATCCATACTATTAGATTCAATAATCGTACCGGTATGGATGCCCATTACGCCACCGGGAATCGCAAAAGCATTAATAGTAGGATTGTTGATGACCAGCAAGGCTAAAGGCGCTTGATTGCGTGCCTGGGCGTTAATCTGCCACGCCATGATTTCGAGTTGTTCTTGTACCCAAGGGTCATTTAGCATCGGCGCATTTCTAGCTAACTGCTGTAATGACCACTCACCTAGCGCTTTGTGCTGGTTGGCCTCAATAAATCGAGTGCCCCCGCTTCCTAATTCTGGCAGCGTAAAGCTAGGCTCCTCATAAGTTGAATTAAACACATACTGCGGCGGCATATCAAAGCTTTGATAGCCAGAACGACTCGAGTTAGAATTGACTACACTCGGTGATTCATTGGCAGCAACGGCCATATTCGTTAATAATATATTTGACAAGAGTACGGCTACTCCCAAACGTAAAACCGGCATTGAGAACAAACGATGATTCCTTATATATTGATGCCTTATATAATGCATTGACTTACCATTCATTTGGTTTAATGTGGTGATTATAGTAAACCATCTCAATATCTATTCCTTGACGTTTGTATGACTTAAAAAACTGTTAACCTTAAGAAGGCTTGATTTTAACGGTATCAGCATTTTAAATAGCTTTCAGATATCGTATCTTACATCTTAACCAATTAACCTTGTACCATCGTCTCTGAGTTGTAATTTTTTTAATCTAAAGCAGATAATTTAGCCGTTACTAGCAACGTAATATAATTTGTCGCACCCTTTTTTAATGCTCCTAATTTAAATTTAATAATATAAGCTGAATTTATGATATCAATTGACTTACCTGATACTAAACAACATACCCTACTCCAGCAATATATTGACTATTTAGACCCAGCCGATAAGCGTACTCTTGAGCAACACGCAAACGCTACAAAAATAACGGCATTGGTGGATGGTCGAGGGCTTGCCTGCCCTATGCCGTTACTAAAAACTAAAGTAGCACTACGCTCTATGCAGGAGGAAGATAGTGTTTATGTACTAGCTACTGACCCCAACTCTCAAGTTGATTTGGCCGCATTTTGTCAGCAATCTGGACTTAAAATGGTGATAAGTACTCAAAGTGGTGTCGGATCTACCGATAGTTTAGAAAAACTCGATACAATCTTTCACGTCATGATTACCAAAACAAATGGTAACTAGTTGGTAGTATCCTTTACAATAGATCTCATTAAAGATATTACTTTTTAAGGTCAAAATATGGCTACTCCTAAAACTGACAAAGCGAAAACGACAAAAAAAGATTCCTCAAAAAAGACATCTTCTGTGAAGGTTGCCGAAGTTGAGCCTATCGATATGGATATAGAAGTGGAAGAACTGCCTCTCGATGAGACGTTGGACGATGACACATTGGATGATGAGACACTCGACGATGTGGATGAGGATTTGCTCGTAGATGGATTGCCAGTGGCAGATCCAGTTGCAGAGGATTGGGTAAGCAACTATCCAACAACCAATACTCGCGACTTGGTGCCTGCGATGCCGATCAACCTATCGGCACCCGGTGTCAATCTTGGCGCTTACATGAACTCAGTGCATCAAATACCTATCTTGACCCCCGAGCAAGAGAAGGAACTGGCGCATCGTTATTATGATGAGGGTGATGTGGAAGCCGCTCGTATCTTGGTCATGTCACATCTACGCTTTGTGATTCATATTGCGCGAAGTTACTCAGGTTATGGTTTGCCTCAAGCTGACTTAATTCAAGAAGGTAACTTGGGACTTATGAAAGCGGTCAAACGCTTTGATCCGAATAAAGGCGTACGCTTGGTATCCTTTGCGGTGCATTGGATTAAAGCGGAGATTCATGAGTTTGTTATTCGTAATTGGCGTATTGTCAAAGTGGCGACTACCAAAGCGCACCGTAAGCTGTTCTTTAACTTACGTAGCCTGAAGAAAACCAATAATCAGCTGACGTTAGAAGAAGCGGATGCGATTGCGGCTGACTTAAATGTGACCCGTAAGCAGGTGCTTGAAATGGAGTCACGTCTGACATCCTATGACGCCTCCTTTGAAGCACAGTCAAGTGACGATGATGATGGTCATTATGCGCCGCAACTGTTTTTAGAAGACGGTATTGATCCTGCTGAAGTGGTAGAAGATGCAGACTGGGAGGAGAACAATACCAATGCGCTAATGGATGCCATGGATACTTTAGACGATCGCTCAAGAGATATCGTTGAACAGCGTTGGTTATCTGAGCAAAAATCAACATTACATGAATTGGCAGCTGTCTATAATATCTCAGCGGAGCGCGTGCGTCAGATTGAAAAAAATGCGATGGATAAGATTCGTGAAGCCATGACCATTGATAGTGTCATCATGCCTAATGAAGATTCGCTATAAGACGTTAAAATAACTATATTGACTACGTGTTGGATGCTATATTTATGAACTGGATAACTGCTGCCGCTTTAAATTTAGCCCTTGCCGTTGCCTTAGGCGCTTTTGGCGCGCATGGTCTTAAGTCTCTGACATCCCCCGAGCAAATGGCATGGTGGCACACAGGGACACAATACTTCTTTTACCATGCGTTAGGTCTGCTAGCGGTTGCTATATTAATAAGACTTGGCTATACCACCAGTACCACAGCATGGTTATTACAGATCGGTATCCTTATATTTTGCGGTACTTTATTTGCAATGACCTTAGGCGCACCAAGATGGTTGGGCGCTATCACTCCAATTGGGGGTACATTGATGATTATTGGATGGGTGTGGCTGGCATATACGGCATTTAAACGAACAAACATTTAGCCATTTTCGCTGGTCCTTGCTGCTCTCATTGCACGAGTTTAATTTTATATTGCTTAATGTTATATGAATGAATAAATTTTTGCTTATCCAAAAATATGATTAAGATGAAAAATAACGAAGATAAAATAATAGGAACAAAGTATGGTTAGCGTGACGATAAATGGACAAAGCATGGATACCGATCATAACACCGTTAAGCCCATGCTTGATGAGTTGCAGCTGACACAAGGCCGATATGCGGTTGAGATTAATGGAGAGCTAGTACCCAAATCAGAATTAGATCTCACTGAACTTAAACAAGGCATGGTCATTGAAGTAGTACAAGCGGTCGGTGGCGGTTAAGGATCTTATATTGCTTGAATGCTTGCTTAGCTTAGCGGTATAAATGAGCCGTTTAACTTAGCGACTTAACTCAAATATTGACGTTAAATATAGCCCAAAACTGAAAAAAGCCCCTACTTTAATGAGTTAAAGTAGGGGCTTACCTTTGGAGAAAATTTAGATTTGGTATTAATTAGAAGTCACTTAACTTTGTATTAAAATATATAGCTCAAGTTATAGCGACTGATTAATAAGCGTATGACTCATCAATAACTGGAGTCGTTTCAGCGATAGGCTCTCTACGTTTTGAGGAACGAGTCTTACGCTCAATACGAGTTTTATACTTACGCACTTGGCGATCTAGTTTATCTGCCATTTCATGGATGGCTTTATACATGTCATCATCATAGCACTGTACGAACATTTCTTGACCAGCCACTCGCATAATTGCTTCTGCTTTATGGTTGTTTTTACCACTATGACTGGCATCCGTTCGATGGTTATCCAGAGATAAAATTACTTTGATACTTTGAATTTGGTCAAAATGGCGCTCTACTTTAGAAAGCTTATCCATTACCATGTCTCTCATAGCATCGGTAATTGTGATGTGATGGCCGCTGATTGAAATGTTCATAGTTCTTACATCCTTTTTATGGTTTGAGCCTTGAAATAAGCTCAGAATAACGTGGTATAAAATGACAAGTCACTGTTATTTATAACACTACATATAGTGCATATGTTAATGACACTTACTTCTGTCTATGTCATTTGATATCTCATTGTTTTTAAACAACATTACATGAATAAAAAAACTGATATATCGGTTAAGTTGTGGTTTTAATATCCTTATTAAAACCTTGATATCCACAACAATGTTTTTGATAAAACTTTTGTTGGGACACCCTTAATTTGACATGAAATTTAATTTTATACAAGGATGTTAATTGTAATATAATGTAAAAAAAACCTACTTTTTAATCTATATCCTTTATAATCTGAAATTTTTTTATTTTTAGAATTACCTTTCTTTCTTGCTTGTGTTCTATTGAATTATTAAAACTTTTGCTTACGCTGGGTAGATGATCCAATATTCATAGCCTCTCGATACTTAGCGACTGTACGCCTTGCTATATCAATCCCCTGATCTTCCAAATGCTGCTTTAAAGCACTGTCTGACAATGGCTTTTGCGGATCTTCATCACGAATGAGCGCCTCTATCATGGCACTAATAGCGGTAGAAGAGATATCACCTTGATCACTTGAAACATGCGATGAAAAGAAATGTTTAAGTGAGAATAGGCCTTGTGGGGTTAGAATGCTCTTATTGGTGGTTAATCTGGAAACCGTTGATTCATGTAAATCCACAGCCTCAGCCACATCTTTTAAAATTAAGGGCTTCATTGCAGTGGGACCTTCTAATAAAAAGTCTTGTTGTAGCTTAACGATACACGTTGCAACCTTCAGAAGATTTTGATTGCGCTCTTCAATACTACGAATGAATAAACGCGCATCAATTAAGTTATCTCTTAAATAAACATTGTCCGGACTGTCATCGCCGCGCTTAACAAGACTGGCGTATTCATTATTGATTCTAAGCTTAGGCAATGTTTCTGGGTTTAGCTCAACTTTCCAAACAGCCTTACCATCAGCTTGATTGGACTTTAATTGAACAATCACATCTGGGATATCATAGACCTCAGGGCTTGAGCCATACTCAGGTTGTGCCTTTGAGAAGGCCAGCCCTGGGGCGGCGTTTAGTGTTCTGATTAAGTCAATACAACCACTTATCTCATCCTTTTTGATGCCGGTTCTTTTAATGAGCTCTTTTATATTATTGCTTACCAGTAGCGGGTGTTCATCCAGTAATCGTATTGCTTTGTCTCGGTACGTTACATTGTCATCCAAGCTTCTAAGCTGGATTTGTAAACTTTCCGCCAAATCCCGCGCCCCGACACCTAGAGGATCACAGGATTGAATAAGGGTGATCACTGTAGAGATCTGCTCACACTCGATTTTTTCCTCCCACTGATAGAAGCTTGCCATCTCATCGAAGTTGTCTTTCAGCTCAGCCACATCGATCTGGATAAACCCATAGTCGTCCATTGCATCTATCAGATAATCCGCAATTAATACCTCAGTCTCAGATAGATGACTGAAGTTAAGTTGCCAACGAATATGATCTTGAAGACTAGTAGAAGTCGCTCCTTGATAGTCGCTCATTCCTTCCGTATCTGGCCTCGCCATTCCCGTGGGACTGTGAGTGTAGATATCGTCCCAATCCGTATCAATTGACAACTCACCTAAAGTATCACTAAGGCTATCGCCAAGCGTAGACTCTAAACCGATATCTTCACTGTGTACGGCTCCATCATTTTCAGAAATAGAGGGCGTACGTTCTTCAGCACTGACGCCACTTTTAGACCCATAGTTCTCATAATCAATAGACTCTGAAAGGCTACCTTCTATATCTCTATCATCATAAGTTAGGTCATCGTTGTTGTCATTCATAAAACCTGTATCAATCACATCATCACCATCATGGCTATGGGTGGAATCGTCCTCTATGCCATAATCATTGACGTCATAGTCGTCTATATGAAAGTCACCTGTATCAAAGTCATCTGAACTGTCTTGGTAAACTTCATATGCCGCATCCTCAGCGCTCAGCTCTAATCGAGTCATCTCTTCAATGCTATTAAAATCTTCTGCATTGATGTCATCATCTTCTATTCGCTCAAGCAAAGGATTGCTATCAAGCTTCATCTGCACCTCCTGCTCAAGCTCAAGGCTTGATAACTGCAATAGCTTAATAGCCTGCTGCATCTGCGGGGTTAGCTTTTGTGCTGTAGTAAGATTAAATCCTAAATTAAACGAATTACTCATCATAAGGTATGTGTGTTTCCCAATTACCCAATTGCTTGGTTATATAGTGATAATTTAGTTGTTAAATTATGGGTTGGTTAGAATATGAGTTAGTTAACATACGGGTCGTTTGAATTATTGGTTTAAAGTACTTGCCTGTTGATAAATGTTGACATCATCTTAGTTCAGCAAACAATGAACTTATATCCTCTGGACTAACCCTGCTGACTTGAATCGCTAAAACAATCCAACAAAGCATCCTTCAATAACAAACCATTAGATTCATCGACTTAGGCGTGATAAGCTAAAATCGTGATAACATAAAGTCGTTAAAAACAATTCTAATTTATAATACAGATTAAAGAAACAAGTTCATAGGCTTTAGAAAGTCTTAATGAAAATTAATCATTGCAAACTTTTTCGATTTATTATGTCACTTTTTAGCATATAACTTAATGAATCTAACTTACTGAGACTAACGAATTAATAATGACCTTACCTACTATTGGATGTGTACAACTCAGCAGTCAATTCGACATCGATGCTAATTTAGCTACGATTGAGAGGGCGATACGACAGGCAAAGCAGCAACAGGTACATTTACTGGTGCTTCCTGAGAATGCGTGCCGTATGGGTGGTCAGCATCAGCTAGCAGAGCGTTTTGATGAGATCTCAAAATGGTATGCTGATCTGGCATTCGAGCATCAGATGTTCATTGTCGCAGGTACTCTACCCTGCCCTTATCGACCGGATGGTCGCCTTGTTCCTAATCAACGTTTAAGGCAAGTGAGTCAACTTTTCGCGCCTGATGGTAAGCGCATTGCTCGCTATGACAAAATTCATTTGTTTAAAGCTGAGGTATCAGATAGTACTGGAAGCTATGATGAAGGGAGAACATTTGAGCCGGGGGATACCACAGTTGTGGCCCAGTGCGATATGGCCAACCTGTTACAACACGCCGAGTCCGAATCCTCCGTCAAGTGTCAAACCCATAAGGGAGTCCTGGCTGTGGGCATGATGGTTTGTTTTGATTTGCGTTTTCCTGCTTTGGCACAACAGCTTCGCACTGGCGGTGCAGATATACTAACCGCCCCCTCTGCCTTTACCTATCAAACGGGCAAAGCTCACTGGCAAATGTTATTACAGGCCCGTGCTTTAGATTCTCAGTGTTTGGTCGTGGGTTCGGCGCAAGGGGGTACCCATCAGACGGCCCACTCTCAACGGGAAACTTGGGGACACAGTGCCATTGCCAATGCCAATGGCGAACTGGTGATAGAGACGGGTGAAACCAACACCAACATAACAGAAGGCTATACGCTCATTACTGCTCCATTTGACCAACAAGCTCAACACAGCTGGCGTCAAAATATGCCCATCCATCATTGTCATAGACTACCCTAGTGATACCAATGTTGAAAAGGCATTAATACCCCATTCTCAACTCTTAACGTAGGCTGCGGCTTTAGCCCAGCATTTTAGATTAAAGGCTTTGATTTGCTGGGCTAAAAGCGCCAGCCTACAATGGGTTTTAATAAGTTGTGAAAGAGGTATTAATACCTAATCTATAAACTAACCTATCTTTGTCAGGCTCGTTAAACTTACTATTTGTACCGTTTACACTCGCCTTCCTCGACAGATTAATTTCTAGATTTGCTATCATTTTTTTTGAAATGAGTTTACAACAGTCCGTTAACTTAGAGAGCCAACGTTAAGAGCTAGTGTATAGAATTGACTTAAACAAAATAGGGTAAACAGATTAAAAGAAAGAAAAGAGAAAGAAAATAGAAAATAAAAGAAGAGAGACTATTATTTTGTAGAATTAGACGACGGATGAGAGGCTCTAGGATGGGCTTTATCATAGACCTGAGTCAGTTTAGCAAAGTCTACATGGGTATAAATCTGGGTAGTACTGATATCACTATGGCCTAACATCTCTTGCACTGCACGCAGATCGCCACTGCCTGATAACATATGAGAGGCAAAACAATGTCGTAGCAAATGCGGATACATGTTTTGGGCAATACCCGCTCGTGTCGCTGCGATTTTCAACCGCTGTTGCACAGCACGAGTAGTCAATCGAGTCCCTAATTTTTCACTAATAAATAAGGCGGTATCCCCTTGCTCCTCCCACAAGTATCGATGCGGTAAATAGGTGTTAATCGCCTTTAACGCTTGACGCCCTACAGGCACTATTCGGGTTTTATTGCCTTTACCCGTGACCCGTACTTCACCACGCTCACCCTGATCATCTATACGCAAATCAGCGACATTTAACCCGACCAGCTCACCCACCCGTAAGCCACTACTGTACAACAACTCAAACATGGCTTTATCGCGTATCCATAGCCTTGCTTGTTCTGGTGTATCGGGCATGGGCTGCTCAAGCAGCTGAGCAATCAAATCACCGTCTGCAATACTGGGCAAAGGTCGTGGCGCCCGCTTTAGCTGGTAACCCGTTGTCGGATTAATACGAGCATGACCATGATCAATCATCCAACTATAAAAGTGGCGGATGGCTGACAACTCTTGTTGCACACTGGCTATAGATAACGCGTCCCTATCCAATCGTTTACCAATAAACTTAGCCAGTTGCCTTTTGTCACAACGTGTCCAGTTCAGCTTGCCGGCTTCTAAAAAAGAGGCAAGCTGATATACACCGGCATAATAGGCATCAATCGTATGCGCTGAGAACTGGCGAACGTTCAGCTCCTCAAGCCACTGCTCAACAGGCAACAATAATGCCTCAAGCTCAGCGGACAGTTGCGCCTCTTGCTCATTATCAGAACGTTGTAGACTATCCTCACTCGCAAATGTTGACTGCTTCCGTTTATTAGACGGATATTGTGTCAAACTTGGTTGTATTGAGTTTGATGCTGCTGACCTTTTTTTCATTGGTCTTTATCTTAATATAGGATAACGAGTTGGTTTAAGGCTGATTGATATACTGGTATTTTATTTTTTATAACAAGGGTTTACGAAGCAGATGGTTTAATGCCCGCTTGAGCCATAATACCATCTGGACTAAACACCCCTTCATACACAAAGGCAGTGGGACCTGTCATCATTACAGAATAACCCGGTGACCAACGAATTAACAAGCTGCCCCCATATAGTTGTGCGCGTATCTCCTCGCCCTCATCAAGCCAGCCTTCACGAATACCTGTGGCCACAGCAGCACACGCACCTGTACCACATGCTTGTGTTTCTCCGACCCCACGCTCATAGACACGCAGACGAATATGACGCTGATTCATCACTTGCACAAAGCCCACATTAACCCGTTCTGGAAACGCAGGGTGTGACTCAATGGCTTTACCCAGTTTTTCTACCTCTGCGGTTAATATGTCATCGACCTTAATAACAGCATGGGGGTTGCCCATATTCGCCACATACAATTGAACCGGGGTGCCATCGACATCCAAATGATAGGCATTTTGGATTTTAGTAATGGCTTTTGGCGTAAAAGGTATCTCAGCAGGCTCAAAGCGAGGCTTGCCCATATCGACTTCTACCCAGCCATAATCGTCGGTTGATAGGGTTAAAATACCAGACTTCGTTTCTACTCGAATACGCTGCTTGAACGACAGCTTACGAGCTTGCACAAATCGCGCAAAACAGCGTGCCCCATTGCCACACTGCTCCACTTCGCTCCCATCTGAGTTAAATATACGGTAACGAAAATCAACATCAGGGCGCATGGGCGGCTCAACCACTAAAAGTTGGTCAAAACCAATTCCTAGATTACGATCTGCAAGTAGTGAAATAAGCTCTGGTGTCAGCTCTAAGCGCTGAGTGACGAGGTCAATGACCATAAAATCATTGCCTAGACCATGCATTTTTGTAAATTCAATTAGCATTATTCTATTCCTTAGATTTTATTTATGCTCTATCTTACCATGCAGAATATGACAATGATAATGCTTAACAACGGTTTACTAACAATAATACTGGGTATATTTTAGTCCAAATCTATAAATTAACCTATCGAGGAAGGCCAGTTAAACATAACAAAGCAGACGTTACAAACAATAGGTTTATTAGCCTGACCGAGTTTAAGTTCTGACCGAGTTTAAGAAATATAGGTTATTTTATAGAAAAAGGTTGATATGCCAATTTGCAACCCCGTCTATACGCCAGTATTTTTCAAATGTCATTAAAAAAGCCTGCAGATTAAATGCAGGCTTGATATCGGTTAATCAATAGCAACGCTTTAAATCACTACTTTTTATTTTATTAATCACACCTTTCAAAGCTATCGGGCTTTATTAAACCGCTATTCTGCCTGAAATATAGATTCTGTTTCGAACAATTGCGCCACAGTTTCACGTTGACGTACCACTTGATGTTTATCACCAGAGACCATGACTTCTGCAGGACGAGGACGCGTATTGTAGTTACTACTCATCACAAAGCCATAAGCACCTGCGCCAGTGATGGCTAAGGTATCACCTACTGCCAATGACAGTAGACGTCTCTTGGCTAAGAAGTCTCCAGTTTCACATACGGCGCCAACAATATCCCAGCTGCGCTCTTCTTTTGTCGAATCTAATATACTGGCGGGAATAACAGCCATATCTGCCTGATACAACGCGGGACGAATCAGGTCATTCATGGCGGCATCGACGATAGCAAAGTTCTTTTCCGCCGTAGGCTTTAGCACTTCTACTGATGTCAGTAGTACACCCGCATTTGCCACAATGCTACGTCCAGGCTCTAAAAATACTTTGAGACCTAACTGTTTCAGCTTAGGCAGTAAGGCTGCGGCAAATTCACTGACTTCGGCGACCTGCTCATCAATATATAGCACCCCTAAACCGCCCCCTAAGTCGATATGCTCAAGCTCAATGCCCTCACTTTTAAGGGTGTCAATCAGCTCACTCACCTTATCTAGCGCTGCCACAAAAGGATCTATTTCTGTAAGCTGAGAGCCAATATGACAGTCAATACCGATGATATTCAGATTTCCTAAACTCTTAGCAAGCTTATAAGCGTCAACAGCGATATCATGACTGATACCAAATTTATTGTCTTTGAGGCCTGTTGAGATATAAGGATGCGTTTTGGCGTCTACATTCGGGTTTACCCGAATTGAAATTGGCGCTTGAACCCCAAGCTCTGCTGCCACTGTATTTAGAGTCTCTAATTCACTTAGCGACTCCACATTAAAGCACCCAATATTCGCTTGAAGGGCTGTTTTAAGCTCTGATTCGGTCTTACCCACACCTGAAAATACAATCTTGCTTGGGTCTGCCCCCACTGCCAATACCCGAGCCAACTCCCCAACGGATACCAAATCAAACCCAGCGCCAGCATTCGCCAATACTTGCAATACCGCTAAATTTGAATTGGCCTTTACGGCATAGCATATCTGATGTGCGATATTGGCAAAACTATCAGTATAGGCGTGATAAGCCTCTAAAATGGCCTGCTTAGAGTAGACATACAAAGGCGTACCATACTGCTTAACCAACGTATCGACACTCACATCTTCAATGAACAAGGTATCCTGATCATAACGTAGACCAGGTAATTTATTAACAAATGACTGAGGGTTGATACGTAATCCAGATTCTAAATTATGTACGACTGTTGACGCGTGAGAGGTATGACTCATAATAATGGGGTATCCAAGTAAAGTTAGCAAATATTAGGACGTGTGCTTATTAGGGGCTGTATAAAAGACGCCTTAAGTGCTATTTATATATCAAATTAATACAGGTTTTAATACAGGTTAGCTATTCGTATTAGTCATTTATGCTAGTAGTGCGTACTAGTTATTACATTAATGGTCTTTTAGGTTGTTTAATTAATGGTCTTTTTGGGTTATTCCTTAATAGTCTTCAGGATCTTCTTCCGCTGCCTTTTCCACATCTCCAGAGGTGTAAGAGCGATTTTCATCTTGGGCTTTATTTTTCTTATATAAAATAAAATCGGTGTTGCTAGGCGCCTCTTCTGGTAAGTATAAAGCGCCACTTTGGCCACAAGCCGTTAGCAAACCTGTCAATAATAATGAACAAAGCCACATACCCGGAACAGAAAAGGTTGAAATTCTAAGGTGTTTCTTACCAGCTAAACGATTGCCCATTGAGCGGTTCTCAGCTTTAGCTAGCTTTTGCTTTAATACATTCTTTTGCTTTAATAGATTAACGTTTAGTAAACGCTTAGTTGAGGTTTGAGGGGGTAAACTTGGCATGGACAGACTTCCTTTGACTAACAAGACACTTCCAGTTCAATATAAACACAACTGACTGGCTATAGTAGCAAACTTATGAATAATTGCCTAAAAGCTTTTCATTTTTTAAACACAATTGCGTTGAAGTTGCTATTAAATTTAAGCACTTATCCGCTGTTTTCGTCATTAATCTAAGATATACTTGAAAAGATTTGATAGATAAGGTGTATTTAAAAGGTAAGCTTGTCATGGTGCATTCACCGCTCTATGCTATTCTTAGCTTTTCACCAACAGCTTTTAACCATTGACCTTGTACATTGCTACTTAAACAGGGCTACTTAAACATTGCTGCTTAAACAGGCTAGTTGAACATTGTAATTTAAAAGCTACTTATTCGTACACGGCTTACACTCAATCTATTCAATCTTATCAAATTTAATCTTCTTTAAATCTATTTCATTTTTTATAGATACAGTAAGGATGTAAGATGAACAATACCATTATTTCTAAACCTACCCTAGTCATTAACTGTGGTTCTTCATCCATTAAATATGCCTTAATTAGTGACGATAATCAGCATCGCATCACTGGCCTTGCAGAAAACTTAGGATTAGATAATGCCCGCATTGTTCATAAGGACCTAGACGGTGAAAAGAGTGAGGTGAGCATTCCGGGCGCTAATCATAAAGCAGCTTTGGTACGCATTATGGACTTGCTTGGCGATCAGTCTCCTATTGCAGTGGGGCATCGTGTGGTGCATGGAGGTCGAGAATTTAGCGCTGCCGTACAAGTCACCCCGCATGTCATAGAAGAAGTAAAACGTTTAAAATCACTGGCTCCACTTCATAATCCTGCCAATGCTGTCGGTATCGAGGCAGTACAATCAATTCACCCTGACCTACCGCAAGTGGTGGTATTTGATACTGCATTTCACCAAACTATGCCACCAAAAGCGTTCCGCTATGCCATTCCAAAAGAGATGTATGAAAAAGACTTCATTCGCCGTTATGGCTTCCACGGCACCTCTCATGCTTATTTATCAGAACGTGCCAGCCAATTAACAGATCAAGAAGGGCCTCATGGGTGGCTTATCGCACATTTAGGCAATGGCAGCTCCGCGACCGCGGTTTATGAAGGTAAAAGCTTAGACACCAGTATGGGATTAACGCCACTTGAAGGCCTGATGATGGGCACCCGATGTGGCGATGTCGATCCCAGCTTACATATTCACTTAAAGCGTACTTTAGGTCTGACCTTAGAACAAATTGATGCCATTTTAAATAAAGAAAGTGGCCTTCTTGGAGTATCTGGGGTGTCTAACGATATGCGTACCGTTGAAGCTATTGCCAATGACGACAGCCATCCTGATCAGCAAGATGCTAAATTGGCCGTTGAGATGTTCTGCTACCGCGCTGGTAAGTACTTGGCGTCTTTGTCCTGTGCTCTGCCCACATTGACCGGCATTGTTTTCTCTGGAGGGATTGGTGAAAATTCGGCGACCATTCGTACCGGCATTCTTGATGTTATGCGTCATTTCAACTTAGTAATAGATCAAAATAAAAATACAGCACTCTATGGCGGCGGCGAAGGCACCTTCCATAGCGAGTCTAGTCAATATGAGCTATGGGTTATCCCGACCGATGAAGAGTACCAAATTGCGCAAGAAACCAGACAAGTATTAGGCCTGTAAACCTTTAGCTGGTTAGTCAATATAACCATAAAATTGCTTTTTAATTGCTTTTTAATTGGGTGTCATAAAAATTAAATAACGATTACTGAACGACTAAGGATAATAAGATGCAAACTATTTTACTGGTCCCTACCGCCCGTGGTATTGGCCTAACCTCTGCTGGACTGGGGCTCATCAAAGCGTTAGATTATATCGGTTTAAAAGCGGGATTTATTAAGCCGTTTTTACAAGATGACTCGCATGACTCACAGCATACGCTAGATAGCTCAAGTGAGCTTGCACGCCAAGCCTTTGGTCTCAACCCACCTGACTCTATTCCTCGTGAGCGCGTTGAGCGCATGATGAATGCAGGCAATGTTGATGACCTAATGGAAGAGGTCGTCTCAAACTACCATCAACTTGAAGGTGACAACTATAGTGTCGTCATCTGTGAGGGACTGGTACCAACAGAAGAGGTCAACTACGCCTCACAAGTGAACTACGCACTTGCTACTGCTTTGGATGCCAAAGTTATTTTTGTTAGTATGGCCGATATTGAAAACCCCAAACAGCTAGCAGATAAGCTCGATGTCCATGCCCGTATATTTGGTGGCTTAACGGGAGAGCGGACGTTAGGCAGTATCCTTATGCGGGCTAGAAATGTACCCAATACCTTCGACAATCAGCCTGTGGCGCCTGGTGAAGCTACGCTTGATCCCGATGAAGCCTTTATCAAAGCCATGCAATCACACTCGCCGGGCTTTGCCACCGAAGCCTTCCACCTTATTGGCGTGGTTCCTTTCAGTAATAGCTTATCCGTTCCTCGTACTTGGGATATTGCACAAGAGTTAAATGCCTCTTGGCTGAGTGAAGGCGAGGCCAAACAACGCCGTGTCCTTTCAACCAGTCTGGTGGCCCGTACTATCTCTCGAGTCGGAGAAATATTTAAGCGAGGTACTTTAATCGTTACGCCGGGCGATCGTGATGATTTGTTACTAGCCACTGCACTGGCAGCCATCAATGAAATCCCGATGGCGGGTATCATTCTTACAGGTGGCATCGTACCGAATGACACCGTCATTAAGCTATGCCAGCCAGCATTAAAAACTGGCTTGCCAATTATGAGTGTGCCAACGAATAGCTTTGAGACTGTTGAGAAACTCTCAAATATCACTAATGAGATTCCAAAAGATGACATCGAACGGGCTGAAACTGTCACCCGCTTTGTCGCCGCTCACCTCGACTTAGACTGGTTAAAAACTTACTTCGAGCGCGACTATGAGCCTCGACTGTCCCCTTCTGCGTTCCGCCATCAGATCGTCAAAAAAGCTCAAAGTAATCTTATGCGTGTGGTCTTACCAGAAGGTGAAGAGCCTCGAACTATTGAAGCAGCCTCGATTTGTCAAAGTCGTGGTATCGCTCAATGCGTGCTACTGGGTAATCCTGAACAGATTAAACAAGTGGCTGAAAATAGGGGCGTCAAGCTGCCGGACACTATCGAAATTATCGATCCTGCCACTATTAAGCTTACCAAATATATAGACGCATTTGTTGAGCGTCGTAAAGGCAAGGCATCGCCAGATCAAGCCGCCGCACAGTTACAGGACAATGTGGTATTGGGAACGACTATGCTTCATTTAGATGAAGTGGACGGCTTGGTGTCAGGGGCCATCCATACCACTGCCAATACGGTACGCCCCGCTTTCCAGTTGATCAAAACTGCCCCACAATATTCACTAGTCTCCTCAGTATTCTTTATGCTACTGCCCGAACAAGTCGTAGTATATGGGGACTGCGCGATTAACCCCGATCCAGATGCTGAACAACTGGCTGAAATTGCCATTCAATCAGCCGCTTCCGCAAAAGCTTTCGGTATTGATCCTAAAGTGGCAATGATCAGTTATTCAACTGGGGTATCGGGCTCTGGTGCAGACGTTGAAAAAGTGAAAAAAGCGACTGACATTGTCCGTGAGCGTGCCCCAGATCTTGTTATCGACGGCCCTTTACAATATGACGCCGCTTCTGTACTCAGTGTCGGTAAACAAAAAGCCCCTAACTCTCCTGTTGCAGGTCAAGCAAACGTCTTTATTTTCCCCGATTTAAATACCGGCAATACCACATATAAAGCGGTTCAGCGCAGTGCCAATGTTGTCAGTGTTGGGCCTATGCTACAAGGGTTAAACAAACCAGTGAATGACTTGTCTCGCGGCGCATTGGTGGATGATATTGTATATACTATTGCCTTAACGGCCATCCAAGCCAGTAGCCCTGATGTCTAATAGGTTTGACTGGGTTTTATTGGGCTCTATGAGAGCCAATTAGGTTAAAAAGCGGTTTGGTGCTTAGCTCATTCACTAGCGATTAATGCCTTAAGGACACCGCCACAAGTAGTTTGCCTTTTCTATCGGTGATAGCCAACAAGGATACTGTTGGCTATTTTTTATTCGCCGCGTTTTTCACCATAAAAATGGCAGTGTTTTGATTCATGGCTTTCAAACCCTGCAAATACATATAGTATATAGCTTTAAGGGGTGTGTCAGCCTGAATTTTGTCCATTACATCTTATCGGGTTGCTTTAGCGCAATAGTCATAAGCTAACGTTAGGAAGTTTTTAGAATATAATGAGACAATACGAGAAACTATTAGGTTAAAACTTAGGCTAAATATTAAAAGCTCGGGTTTAACCGTTATTGGAATTAATCCTAATTGTAAAAAAATAGGCTTATTAATAAGAAACCTCTATGTCGCCAGATCAAACAGCTTCGACCTCTCACCCAGATTTAAATCAATCGCCCCTAGCTATTAACCTTTATCTAGGAGGTTCTTTTGATCCTGTCCATAACGGCCACTTGGCTCTACTTAAGCATGTGTATCGAAGCCTGATAACGTGTCCGCCCACTTGGCAACTGAATTCTTATCTTTCTTATTGTCATTATAATTTTCTTAATCCTTCTATTTATTCGTCTATTTATCCTTCTATTTATGATTATCGGGCTCCTCTTAAGCCCTTATTGCAGAATACGTGTCATTCATCATTTCAGGTTGCCGTTGATGCACACGTTTATGCTTATTTCCTACCAACGTCACGCTCGCCCTTAAAGCAAAATAGCAGCGACCCATCCCATCGTCTCCATATGTTAAAGCTAGCCACAGAAGTATTACAGGCGGAGAGTGGCGTATTTTCAGACTGTCAGTCTTCTATTAGTAATTCTAGTTTAAGCTCCCATTTGAGTTCTACCCATTTGAGTTCTATTAGTCACTCACCTGCATCGATACCCTCTTTATCTTTTACCTCTATTGCATCACCTTCAACTTCAACTGCATCTTCTTCACCTTCTATATCTCCCTCTGTTTCACCACAACCCTCGCCTTCACCTTTTGCTGTTAGTGAATATGAGATCTGGCAAACACCGCCAACCTATACCATTGATACCCTAACGGCACTGCGAGAAGAGAATCCGACGGATAGCATAATATTTATAGTAGGCGCGGATAATATTGACAGCTTACCGAAATGGAGAGAGGGCGATAAACTCACTCAGTTTGCACATTTATGGGTGATTCCTCGCCATAATCTTCAGACAAAAGCGGATATTATGGCTCTTTTACCGGATAGATTAAAAGCTCAGGTGACAGGCTCAATAGCGGACTTGAAAAGTCATTGCAAAGGACTTATTTATATAGATTCACAGCCTGTTCCTGCGTTATCAAGCAGTGACATCCGTCAGGCTATTGCACAGGGTAACTTTAATATTGCAAAAACAGCTTTGCCACACCCTGTATATTCGTATATCATGAAAAATAATTTATACCAAAACCCATAAATAACTAAACCCCTAAATAATCATGACAACATCACCAACCTGTCATTTAACTTTGTTAGCTTTTTAAAACAATAGTTTTGAGCCTTCTTTTTAAAACATATACGCCTTTAAGACTTTTTTTTAACATTTAAAGAAAGTCAGTGAGCTTAAGCTAGAGTTGACTCAGCTAGTAAGTGTACTGCTCCAACAGGACATGATAACTTACCAATTAAGATATTGAGCCATTATTTAACGAGAAGTTTTAGACACTAAATTCCAAATAAACCGCCTTAAACAGCAAAATACGCGTTGCGAAAACGTTATTGAAGATAATACAGACAACCTTATAGGATAACTATGACGATAGACATGAATCAAAAAACCCCAATGACCGATGAAAGACTGCAATATTGTCTTGAAATGTCGCAAGAAGCTCTAAGCGATATGAAAGCGAAAAACATTACCGTGCTCAATGTCTCAGATCTTACTGATGTAATGGATTATATGGTGATTGCCGAGGGCACTTCTAAGCGCCATGTCAATGCCATTGCCGATGAGTTAGGCGCTATTTCTAAAAAAGCGGGCTTTATGCCTCTTGGCCGTGAAGGTGAAAAAGACAGCGACTGGACCTTGGTTGATTTAGGGGCTGTGGTGGTACATATTATGACCAAACAGGCCCGTGAATTTTACGACTTAGAAGGTCTATGGTCCTCACCTGAAGAGCTTAAAAAATTAGTGGCACGTGATCTCAGTGAGCGTTAATGATTTGAGGCGCTCAATAACCCACATATATCCGTTTAGTGGGCCCCAAATGAGACTAAGATGACCCCAAAATGAGACTAAGATGAGCGACAATTGAGCCACAAAATTTAAAATATAAAAAGACGCCCTTTAGCGTCTTTTTTCGTATGTTGCTTTTTTAAAGACCTAGTTTTAAAGACCTGTTTTTAATGGACTTACTCTTAGTAACCTTGACTTTCAAGCTCTGCTAAAGCGGCGCAGCCATCTTCATCTTTTGCCTCACAGGAGAGTTCAAACCAGTTTTTGGCAATCTGATAGCTCTGTTCTACGCCATCTCCACTGTAGTACATTGTCGCGATATTATAGCTTGCCTCGCCGTCACCTTGATCCGCCGCTTTCATATACCACATGAGGGCCTTATTATAATCTTGAGCCACACCCTCCCCTGTATCGTACATTAGTGCCAAGTTATACTGAGCATCTGAATCTCCTGCCATTGCCATTTTCTCAGTCGTTTGGAAATCCAATGCATGAGCTGTAGAGATTGAAAATATTGATAACCCTATTATTAAGCTAAATAGCATGATGTTATGACGGCAAAAGCCACGGGGTAGATTAACGGTGTGCATATCTTTCCTTAAAATAGTGGATCAAAAATAAGATTTATGTCTTATATATCATTAAGTTTACCTTAAATAATAAGTTTTAAAAATAGTAATCAAAAATAAAATTCAAATAAAAGAAAACGTTAAGATAGCCCAAAATTAACTTAGAACGTGCATATTAATTTTGATAGACATTGAAATAACTTTTTAACCGTGCAACCTCCTTGAAACGATATAATCTTAAGCTTACAATACGCCAAATTTTAGCTATCAAGAGTCATCATCAATACTAGACAACCCCTATTACTTATTGCTTTAAATATGATAATGTTTAAGGTCTGTTTTAAAACTTTTGAGGAACACCTATGGCAAAGCTATGGCTTGACTTAGGCAATACACGACTGAAGTACTGGCTAACAGATGACGTTGGCCAAATTATTACCAGTGCTGCCAAACAACACCTGCAAGCGCCAGCAGAGCTATTGATAGGGCTGACAGACCGCTTTGCAAGACTGGCACCAGACTTTATCGGCGTCTCATCTGTACTGGGTGAAGCGGTCAATGCCCAAGTCTCAGAAACCCTCGCTACTTTAGATATCCCTTTTGAGTTTGTGCATGTGGATGCCAGTCATGAGCTACTAAGTAGCGATTATGATCCCGCGCAATTAGGTGTGGACCGCTGGCTACAAATATTGGGCGCTGTTGATCGCAAAAAACGTCAGTGTATCATTGGCTGCGGTACCGCACTTACTATCGATCTGACAGACCACGCTCACCATCTGGGCGGCTATATTTTTCCCAGTATATATTTACAACGCGACGCCTTATTTTCTGGCACCAAACAAATTAGTATTAGCGACGGAGCCTTTAATAGCATTCAACAGGGTACCACCACCTCTGATGCCGTCCACCGTGGTATATTGCTGTCCATCGTTGGCGCCATTAACGAGATTGCTAGACGCCATGCAAACTTTGAATTTATCCTGACAGGCGGCGACGCCTGTATTTTGGCACAGCACCTAACTCATCCGATTCATATTCGTGAAAACTTATTATTAAATGGTTTAATGCGCTACTTTGAGCAACAAACGTTTGAACCATAAAAAACAGCCTTACTGACATATCAGTAAGGCTGTTTTAGTTTATCTGTAAAGAGGTTGTTAAACAGTCTATTGAAAGTAAGGTCTCTTAAATAATAATCTATTCATTGGCAGCTTTAGGGGCTTTATGTCTTAATAGGCTTTTTGCCTCCACTACTGAAGTCTTAGCGAGACTTTATTGATATCATAGACTTCCATCTTTTATATGACTTTAATCCTTCATATAAGGGTAATCAGTATAGCCCTCTGAACTGCCACCATAGAAACTTTCAGGGCGCTGTTCATTTAAAGGCGCGCCTTTTTGGATACGCTCAGCCAGATCTGGATTGGCAATATAATCACGACCAAACGCCACTGCATCAATGACACCTGCCTCGATTAACGATTCTGCTTTATCAGCTGTGTAACCGCCTGCCGCCACTATAGTGTTATCAAAAGCGTGGCGTAGCTTTTGTCTAAATTCGGTTGAATAAGGTTGACCCCCTGCCCAGTCTGGCTCTGATAAATGCAAATACATGAGTCCTCTTTCATTAATCTGCTCAACCAGCCAAATGGCTTCCTCTTCATTATAACCGACGTCAACATTATTAAAGCTACCAAGCGGCGAGATACGAATACCAATATGATCTTTATCCCACGCTTGGACACAGGCATCAATCACCTCAAGCATCAGGCGCGCGCGATTGTCACGACTGCCTCCATAGTTATCCTCACGCTTATTGGTATGCTCCGCCCAAAATTGATGTAGCAAGTAACCATGAGCGCCGTGTATTTCTACCCCATCAAAGCCGGCTTGCTGAGCATACTTAGTCGCTTGCGCAAAGTCTGCAACTACCTGTTTAATTTCATCGAGACTAGCGGGTCTTGGCGGGGTGCTTTCAACACGAATCGGCTTACCAGTGTCATCGCGCAGAGAGGTGCGAACGCCGACATGCACATCGGACGCTGAGATTGGCGCTTTATGCTCCGGCTGCACACTTTCATGCGATACTAATCCAGTATGCCAAAGCTGCACCACCATTTTACCACCCTTAGCATGCACGGCATCAGTAATGACTTTCCACGCTGTCACCTGATCTTGATTATGTAGTCCTGGCGCTCCTGCATAGCCTTTTGCCTGTAAAGATACTTGTGTCGCCTCACTAATAATCAACCCTGATCCAGAGCGTTGGGCATAGTATTCTGCGGCCAATATGGTCGGCATATCACTTGGCTCAATCGAACGCAGGCGTGTCAGCGGTGCCATAAAGATTCTATTTTTTAAGGTTTGGTTACCGACTTTTATAGGGTCAAATAAACGAGCATAAGCCATGTTTCTTTCCTTTAAGATTTAAATGTGTGTTTTTTATTAATAGGGTCTGTTCCACATTTGAATGATCAACAGACCCTGATTGTCAGGTTATTTAATAAAGCGAAAGTTAATAAATAGTTAATAAATAGCTAATAAATAGTTAATAAATAGCTAATAAAATGATATCTAATAAATCCTTATTTTTATATCTTTTAGACTACCCACCATCCTACCTATATCTTTCAACATTACTATCAACATCACTATATTACGCTGTATTATATTTTAGTTTGCGTTCGATTAGACCGGTCGTTACAATTTATTATATTTACACAATAAAAAACCCACTAAGGTTAGTGGGTTGGTTCTGATGTTTATTATTTAGCCTATTTTTAAGCAAAAACCAAATATTGGTTGTGATGTATTAATTTAGTCATTGGCATGCGTTTTCATAAACTCATCGTGCTCAACTTGATACAGTGCCCCTAGACGCTGCTGCAAATCGTTATCAAGTATTTTACGCGCTTGTTTAAAGAACTCATTTTCTTCTTCTTTGAGGTGATGACGCACTTTTTCGATTAAGTCAGAACATGTCGTATCCCAAGTGTCTTGACTAATACGGCCATCGTCAAGCGTTTCCATCAACTCATCCATTTCATGGTGCTCCGTAATCGCATGACGCGACAAGTCTAAACCTTCATCGTGCTGCATCACTGGAATATACAGATGACGCTCTTCAGCCGCGGCATGTGCTTGCAACTCAAGCTTTAGATCAGTATATAGTGTCTTACGCTTTGCGTTATCAGTCGCTTTTTCTAACGACTCACATAGATCGCGCTGTCGTTCATGCTTCGCCTTCAATGCCGCAAAAATATCTTGGTCAAAATCTACTCCAGTAGCTTCCTTCATTATCTTTCTCCAAAGTCTTCAAATAAAATAAATAACAAGTCACACAATTTAATCTCAAAAGTACCGTTTCAAAAGTACCTTTTCAAAAGTACCTTTTTAAGATTACCTTTTTAAGATTACCGTTTTAAGATTACCGTTTTAAAAGCTTAATCTTAATTATAAGCAGATATTGACAAAAATACTGTCTTAATTACCCTTAGTTTTGTGTGAGGATGTGAATAATGCAAGCCATTCCTATTTAGCGCCTCATAAATATCAACCGTTTTAACCGCCTTTAAATTCATATCAAGATTTTGGTCTAATTAAAATACCGCCTCTTACTTAACCGTTATTTGTTAGCACGACGCTTCTTTGATAAGGATTTTATAAGTCCTTCATGATGAATTTTTGGCATCTTTAAAGTGACGGTGTCGGATAGCATGTCATGGACTGCCAAGCCGCGGCTATTAAATAGACAAAAGATATAGTTAAACATTAAGCCAAAAATGGCACTGGCAAGCATTGCAGGGCGCGAGCCATGCAATAGATAACCGATCAAACCACACAAAACTGGTATCAGACACGCTGCTAAAATACGCTTAATGGATTTAGGCCATGAGAGCAATTGACCTTTACTGTCTACCGTTTTCAGTCGCCACGTTTGCATGCCCAGTGTCTGCCCTGCTCTGCGCCAAAATAGTCCGTAGAATCCAATCAAGGTTAAGATAAAGGCTGGGGTTAATACTAGATTTTGATACCAGCGAGGCAATGTCTGCGCCTCATCTGAGGTGACACCCGTCTCCATCGTCATTAATGTACCTATGATGGTGAGTACGGTACCCACTAAAAATAACAACGCTAATATCAACATGCCGTCATAAACAATGGCGATCACGCGAGTGCTCGGCTTAGCGATTTCAGGCTCACCAGACACTTTTACCCCTTCTATACCCGAGGGGCGTAACGGCTCATTGCGACTGCTTGAAAGTGGATTAGGACGGCTCGTAAGCTTAGGTTTACTTCGTTTTGACATAGTTTTAAAGACAACTCGGTGATGACAAAGGTGTAAGCTACCAAAAAGATATTGTAGCTTATTTTTAAAGACCTAGCAGGTATGAAATGAAGATAATATATTTATAGCAAATCTAGAAATTACTATATCGGGGAAGGCGTATACAGATGCGACAAATAGTAGGTTTTATAAGCCAGACAAAGATAAGTTGCATTATAGAATAGGATATTAGATAAGAATGCAAAATTAAATAAACTTAGAATAAAATAACAGGCATAAAAAAAATCGCCTAACAATGGGCGATTAATTTGAAGTGTATGCTAGATGGTGCGCCTGGAGAGATTCGAACTCCCGACCCCTTAGTTCGTAGCCAAGTGCTCTATCCAGCTGAGCTACAGGCGCTTATTTGTCTTTCAACAATTATCTAACGTACTCTACTGTCTAACGTTTGCTAGTATTAACTAGACTTTTATGACGAATACAACAAGTTAACTCATGCTATCAAAAGAAAAAAGACTCTAATGACTTGTTGTTAACAGGATGGCTATTATAGCCATAATTTCTTAGTAGTCAATAATTTTTTTGAATTAATTCAACCAATTCAAAAATAAATGGCGGTGAAGGAGGGATTCGAACCCTCGATACGCGTTAACGTATACACCCTTAGCAGGGGTGCGGTTTCAGCCACTCACCCACTTCACCGAAACTACTAATACACAACTTAAGTGGCCAGTTAAACTGGTCAGTTAAACTGGTCAGTTACCTTACGTTGTGGGCGAGTATTATAGCAAAATAAAACGTCATTGCAAGTAAGTTTTTCAGTTTATTAAAATCAACCTATCATTGGCATTAAATTAGTGGCAATAATTTCAACAAAGATCTCTATCAATAATAATCCAAATATAGCCACAATAGGCGAAAGATCAAGCATACCTAGATTAGGTGTAATTCGACGAAATGGCGCCAGTATAGGGTCTGCCATCTGAATAATTAGCTCAAAGATAGGATGCATCTTCTGGGTAAATACCACAATCCAGCTAATAATAATGGAACCAATAATTAAATAGCGTGCCACACTTAAAAAACTAAGTATAAGCGATAATGACCCTTCAAAAAACAGCCTGATAGGGGTGTAACCATGGCCCACTAAGGCAGCATTACCTGAAATATCGATCAACTTAAGTAAAAATAGCAACACGACAGCCGCTAAACTCACTCGCCCATCGCCTACCGTTGGAAAAATACGTCCAAAGACATCCACGATTCGAGTGGCTTTGTAGGCAGGCTCAACATAAGGATGATTGCGTTCTAGCCCCGAAAACTGAAGCATAAAACGAATAAAAATAAGTAACATGGCAAAGTTGATAACCATATTAAATAGGGCACTCGAAAGACTTGTCATTCAACCTACTCTTACAATTTGACTGATAAACAGGCTATTAACCCTTGGATTTACTTTTATTTTAAGATAATTATTTATATTTAATTGATTAGTATACATAGGTACTTATTATAAGGTGCTTATTATACATACGTGTTTATTATAATAGGTGCTTATAATACATAGGACTTAGGCGGAGTTAAAAATTTGCAAATCTCTTTATAAGCTACTCTCTATACGAAACTCTCTATAAAGTGCTCTCTATAAAGTACTCTCGATAAATTACCCTATACAATTCATCCTATATAAAGCAAAGCATATCAGATAAGCCCTATTTAGACAGCTCTTCACTGATCTCCACACTACGATCATAACAAGCTTGCATGGCAGACTTCATGATTTGAGCCAAATCATCTTTTTGTAAGGATTCTACTGCCGCTTGGGTGGTGCCATTTGGTGACGTGACTTTACGGCGCAGTGCTGCAGGTGTTTCATGACTGGTGATGGCCATTTGAGCCGCCCCTAATGCTGTTTGCATCGCCAATGCAGCCGCTTGCTTTTCGTCTAGCCCCATCTCAACACCAGTCGCAATCATCGACTCTATCATGTAGAAGAAATAGGCAGGCGCTGAGCCCGATATGGCGGTAACAGCATGCAATAGTGCTTCATCTGCCACCCAGCTTACCAAACCAGAGGCTGCCATGACCGAGGCTGCTAACTGTTTGTCCGCTTCACTGATACTGTCAGTGGCATAAAGACCGGTTGCCCCTTTTTGAATCATTGCCGGTGTATTGGGCATGGCGCGTACTATGTTTTGATAGCCCCCTAACATACTGCTTAGAGAATCGGTTGATAAGCCAGCAGCCACTGATATAACCAATTGCTGCTTTAACGCCGGGGCAAACTCTGCGACGACCTTACTCATGACTTGCGGCTTGACTGCCAGTACTATCACATCTGCCGATTTTACGGCCACTAAAGCGTTATCTGTTTCCGTATTTTGCGTTGGATCAACCGTATTAATTCTTTTATCTCTTAAGCTCTGCCTTATATCAGCGGAAGGATCTGCTACTGTAATATCGGAGGGTTTAATACCGCGTCCGATTAGACCACTTATTAAGGCCTGAGCCATGTTGCCGCCACCGATAAAGCTGATTTTTTTCCCAGTTAAGTCTGACATTATTTGCTCCATTACCTCAAATATTTCATTTTTTAGAATTTATTAGTTTTATTATTAATTTTAACAACTGTATTTATCACTGATATTTTACATTGATATTGTCGAGTGACAGTTTATACAGCCCCTAAGATCGATATGCGGGTGTTAGTGTAGCACATCAATTTTTGGATGAAAGCCATCTGCCTAAAAATGCCTTGGTTTAAAAGTATTCTCTAACTAAGCCCAGCACGTCTGAATAATCAGACCAGTGCTACTAAAACCATACATCAAAGGCTTCTTATATCATTAATTAGCTAAACAAGGTTAGTGCTGACAACCCTCAACGGTAATCAAACCATCGTCTAATTATAGTTAAGCGGGATTGACTTAACAATTAGTCTTAATAATTTGGCTCATTAGATACTGCTGCTCAACCAGTTGGATAATCGAGGTCAAAAAAGGACTTTGTAAGACAACAATGCCAGTTACCGTGATCACAAACAAAGGTACGGCATCGTTACCACGACCTTTTACTTTTAATGAACATACCACGACTGATTGACGCTGAAAGCTCGGTTGATCCAGTTCTTGCAATAGTTTTTTTCCAGCCTTACGCCCTACTCGGCCCGCTAAGGTTAGTTTTAAATCTCGCGGTAGAGGTTGCACCATAAGCGTGATAGTATCCGTTTGCGCATCGATATTATTATTCGTGCGCTGCATAATATCTTGATCTTGTATCATCCGCTTTAGGCTAACAAACAGTTGATGTATGCCTTTTAAATGCCACTGAACCCCATAGCGGCACTGCTTAAGTATTACGTTGTCAGGAAGAGAGCAAGGCGTCTCAAATTTAACCGTTAATTGCTGCACTTTAGGGTGTAAATCAAGCCAGTCTAGCCATTGTTGCTGTAGACGATATAGCTTGTGTTGATAGCGACGGATTTGATAACCATACTGACCACTGTCCCAATATAAGCACGTTTGATGATTAGGATCACGACGCTTACTTAAAGCCAAGACGTCATTAACCAGTCTCTGTGACGGGGGCATCTCTGTGTCTAACGGACTTAACCACGCATGAATAAGGGCAGACTGCCGAGCGTCAGATAGCTCATGAAGTTTATTAATATCAATAATGGACTGCCAAGCACTGTCTGTTGTAGGCTCATAAATTGTAGGACTATTAAACGTGTCCTTTTGATAGGTAGTGCTACCAGTGCAGATAGGGTTATCAAGACATGGGTTAGATATGATGATACTCTTTAAGTCATCAGCGACCTGTTCATCAACAATACGACTTGCCGCTTGAATAAGCTGACTACTTCGCGCTATCGCCTGCTTAGCCTGCGGATAGCATTGGATAATATGGGGTAGTAACACACTGCGCAGCCATGCTCTATCATTTATTTCATGGCGTGTCAGATCAAGATCATTCAAAGACGTGTTGAAAGAATGAGGTGAAGGCCTACTTGAAAAGTTGTCGGCAGTCATGCTTAAAGGATAATCCGCTGCATCGGGATAATTATTTAAATCCGCTATAACATTGGTCGGGTCATCAATATAAGCCAGATTGTGCGACTGTGCATAGTCCGTAATTTGAGTACGGCTGACAGTTAACCATGGCCGCCATAATGTTACCTTTTTTTGCAATATGCTGTGTGTATTGAGACGCTCATTATTGTCTTCAGAATCGTCTATCTGATGGTGTCTGACAGGACTGTATTTGACCGACCACTCCTGCATCCCGCCAAGACCATTGACACCCGCACCCTTAAATAAACGCATTAATACGGTCTCGACTTGGTCATCTTGATGATGACCCAATAATAAGACATCGTCACAGTTCATTGCCTTTATCATGGCGTCATAACGGGCAGTGCGAGCTGATAGTTCACTTTTATTTTTTAAATCTAAGGTAATAACCTGACAGGGCATCTGCACCTGATTGGCCCAGTCCATCACTTGCTTTGACCAAGCAGCATTGGCATCTTGTATACCATGATTTACATGCAACAACTGCGGCAAAAAGGGCAGATCGCCATCATCAAATAATTGACGACACAGCATCGCTAGACTTAAAGAGTCTCGTCCACCACTACAGGCTAACCATACTCGCCTGCCGGTTAAAGACAAACGATAACGATCAAGACTGGCCAGTAAGGCTTGCGTTAAAGGTGACTCGGTTAGGCTCATAAATAGGGATGCTTCAATAGGGATGCTTAAATAGAAGGATTTAAATAGAGGCTTAACAATAAAGACTTATTAAAAAAAGGGTCATTAGTTTGTCTATATAAATAGCTCATTAGATTAAGATAATTAGATTAAGCCAATTCAGTATATGTCATCAACTACACAATAATATCAATAAATAATACACGGCCAACGTTTATTTATAATCAGGATTTTCTGGAAAACGCTCAAAACTTGAATAAAAGGTAACACGATCATCGCGCAAAAACCCTGCCAAACCAAGACCATAACGCTCTGCAACACGCACCGCTGTGCTTGTAGGCGCTGACATACCCACTAACCAAGGCAACCGAGCACGAATGGCTTTTTGAACCAGTTCAATAGACAGCCTAGATGTCATTACCACGCAGTTAAGGGTTACATTGTGCCGTTGTTGCCAGCCGATCAACTTATCAAGGGCATTATGACGCCCAACATCTTCAAATATTTTAAGTTGACCCTTATACACAGTGGCCGCAGCATGTACCGCGCCCGTTAACTGATGCGTTTGCTGAGCTGTGGCTATCTGCTCTCGCAGAGCAAGTAATTCTTCTAGTTTAGGTTTAAGGGCCTGATTGCCATGGGCATCAGGATCATTTAAATTCAAGTCTTTATCAAGATAGCCACTTAAATCTGGTAATGCTTGACTCAATCCTGTCATCCCGCACATGCCGCACCCTGTACGACCTGAAAGCTGCCGCCGCTGGGCTTTAATACGCTGATGACTGCGTTGATTCAAAGTCAACTCTACCACATACGCCTCATAATCCTGTAACTGATTGGCGAGTGAAGTCAGTGTCATTGACTCATCAAAACGATGACTGGTAAACGCTTGTAAGTTTGACGAGGGGGTTAGATGCGAAATTTCCCAGTCTAATAGATCTTGGCTATTGTCAATAAGACCTTCACTCATTAAGAAACCCACTGCCAGATACTCAAGGTCGCTTGGGCTTGCCATCAGTACCGCGTAATGAATACCATTAATCACTATGGCGACTGCTGCTTCAATCGCTAAACTTTCTGACCTTTGATCGACGTTAGGCGCTGTTAATGAGTCTTTATTCTGACTACTTGAGTTACTCAAACTACTTAAGCTACCCACACTATTTAAGCTGCTTAATTGATAATAGTGGCGCTGAGTCAGGTGTTGACAGGATAAAGTAGCAGGCTGATCTATATCCCTGAACGTAAACTCATCTTCAAAAGACCCCTCTACTGATGCAGACTCTAGATTATCGTCTGTCGTTATGCTATTGGCTATCATTTACGACCCGTCATCATATGTATCCTTGCTAATGCTGCTAATGTTGCTGATATTATGGCGATACTAGCCTGTAGCGACCTTAAGTCACTTAAGCAACTGACGCTGACTCCGCCACACGCTGTAGCTCAACCGTGACTGACTTATAAGAAGGAATATGCGACTCAGGGGCATGGCTGTCTAAGTCCATTAAGTCATTGCATTCTGGATAATAAGCAGCAACGGCATTTGAGGCTATATCCATTTTAGTCAATATCAAAGGCCCCAATGTGCGACGTTTGCCTTGGCTATCCTGACGAATAACTTCGATTTTATCGCCTTCATGCCAGCCCATACGACTGATTTCATCCGGATGCATAAACAACACATCGCGGCGCTTAGTCTGGCGATAACGGTCTTCATGACCAAAAATCGTGGTATTAAACTGATCATGACCCCGCACACTGGTAAATTGCCAAATGGCCTGCTGAGAATCCTGACTATGATCGGACGAAGCCTCTTTTGTTGAACGTTCGCTATAAGCAGTTGCCTTATTCTGCATATCATTTGCCACATAGGTTATCGGATATTGCGGCACAACAAACTGAGCTTTACCACTGTCCGTATTCCAGACATGGTGACGGGCGGGATGATATAGATGGAAGCCTCGCTTATTTTCGCGAATACGCACATTGAAGTTTTCAAATCCCTTGATAGTTTGCGCGATGTAATCACGTACCAGATCATAGTCCTCACTCAACGCTTTCCAGTCAATGACGCTATTACTGGCCTTGTCATCGAACAAATGCGTCGCAATTCCTGCAATAATCTGTGCTTCAGACTTAAGGGAGGCACTGACAGGTTTAAGCTGCCCTTGAGTGGGCACAATCTGACATATTGAGTCTTCAATCGTGGCTAATTGATTGCCCTTATCGGTCACATAGCGCTCCGTACGACTCAAACAAGGCAGGATAATATTGTTCTCACCAGGATAGAGCATGGTCTCGTTTAGCTTAGTGCCCACAAAGACGTTCAATTGATTGCGCGTGAGCGCCTGCTGAATCGCCTTGCTATCTGGCGCAGCCACTGAGTAATTACCGCCCATAGCCATAAAGGCTTTAAGCTTGCCTTGAGTCATTGCCTGCGCGCCTTTTACCACATCATAACCGGACTCTTGAGGCATCGGTGCCTTAAATACTCGCTCCAAGCTATCTAACAAGGATTGAGCAGGGCGCTCATGAATACCCATGGTGCGGTCACCTTGTACATTGGAGTGCCCACGGACTGGGGACGCCCCTGCACCCTCAACGCCTATCATACCCATCAACAACAATAGATTGGTAATCATAGCGACATTGTCTTCACCCTGCACATGCTGCGTAATACCCATGCCCCACGTACAGATAGTCGCTGAACTATCAGCGACTAAAGTTGCCAAGCCAATGATCTCAGCCTGTTTAATACCACAGCCTCGTTCTATATCCGACCAGCTCTGATCTCCTATCCATTTGCAGAACTCATCGTATCCAGAGGTTTGTTCTTTAATAAAATCTAGACTTATTTTGTCATTTTCTATCAGCCATTTTGCCATACCAGTGAGTAGCGCAGCGTCGCCACCGATCTGGATCTGAATGACTTCATCTACCATGTCATCACTGGACCCTGCTACCATGTGCGTCACTTTTTGCGGATTTCTAAATCGACTTAAGCCTTGCTCACGCATTGGGTTTATCGAGATAATACGGCAGCCTTGATCGTGAGCATGGGCTAACATCTCAAGCATACGTGGATGGTTAGTGGCAGGATTTTGACCAAACATTAAAATAAGTTTTGCCTGTTCAAAATCCTCCAATACCACAGTCGCTTTACCGACGCCAATCTGTTTAGACAACATCACAGAGGTTGGCTCATGACACATGTTTGAGCAGTCAGGTAAGTTATTGGTGCCAAATAGGCGCACGAACAATTGATACAAAAAAGCGGGCTCATTGGTAACTCGGCCAGAGGTATAAAACAAGGCGTCATCAGCTGAGTCAAGATTTTTTAATTGCTGGGCAACACGTGAAAAAGCCTCTTCCCAAGCAATAGCCACGTATTTATCTTGCTCCGCATCATAGATCATCGGCTCTGCCAAACGACCTGCCTGCTCAAGTTGGTAGCCCGTCCACCCTTGTAACTCCGTCACACTGTGCTTCGCAAAGAAAGTCTTATCTGCCAGCGCACTCATTGTCTCACTCGCCAAAACTTTTATGCCTGTCTCACAAACATCAATCGTTTTATGCGTTTTATGATCAGGCCATGCACAGCCCGGACAGTCAAAGCCCCATGTCGGCTGATTACTGCCTAATACACTAACGCTCCCTCGCAAAAAAGCCTTGTAATCCATGAGTACACGAGAGGAATCGACTAAAGCTGACCAACCAGCCGCTGGGTGGTTATAAACGGGTATTTTACGCATGACAGACCTCATTAATTGACCAAAGAGTAAGGGGACTTATACATAGGAGCTACGCGAATAACGGTATTGAAGCACTTAAAGGCGATTTGGGATTGTTTACTAAACGTCTGGCGCTACCTATTCAACAGTAAAAAAATTATCCTAATTGCTGTTAATTAGATGCTGCGTAAGTCCTTTAAATTTATATATCGCAAAGATAGTAATCACAAAAGGGTGTTCGCTATTCACCAATTACCAAATCGCTGCTATGTATATAGAGATTGTGTATAAAGTTATAGAAAAAAGTATAGAACAAATTTGAATGGTATATTTAGTATAGGACAAACGGATATACAGTGTCACCGTTAGTAGCAATTTGCATACAATACAATAAGCTTGCTCTACGCTTCGTCAGCAAATTTGGCCAAGAATTAAAGCTAGGTACTTAAACCAAGTCAAAGAAAATCGCATTTAAACGTTAAAATGAGAAAAAACGTGATATACCTATCTATACTTTGACTAATTAAAAACGTTATAAGATGCGTTTAAAATGAAAGCGCCACAAGATTAAACCCAATAAAAAAAAGGACAAAGCGAAACTCTGTCCTTTTTGACCATAGTTAGATTATCCTATGAGGTTATGCAAGACTCACCGTGGAATCAAAGCTTTTTAGCTTTTGGTAACGCTGTTCGACCAGAGTGTCAGTGTCTATTTTAATCAGCTCCGCTAATTGATCGCTTAATAGCTTTTGCAAATTCTCCATAACTGGCTTGGCATCAATATGCGCCCCAACCCCTTCATCTACGATACTGTCGATCAGTCCTAATTGATACAGGTTGTCCGCATTTAGCTTTAAAGCATCTGAAGCTTCTGGTGCCTTCTCAGCCGTTTTCCATAAAATAGAGGCGCAGCCTTCTGGCGAGATCACTGAATAGATACTGTGTTGTAGCATATTGACTCTATCACCCACCCCTATCGCCAATGCACCTCCTGAACCACCTTCACCAATAATAGTCGCTATGATCGGGGTCTTTAAACTGCTAAAAGTAGCAATGCTTTCAGCAATAGCTTGTGCTTGTCCACGCTCTTCTGCACCCACACCAGGATAAGCCCCTTGCGTGTCGATAAAGGTCATCACCGGTAATTTGAAGCGCTCTGCTAATTTCACCAGTCGAATTGCTTTACGATACCCTTCGGGATAAGCCATACCAAAATTATGAGCAATACGTTCACGCGTACTACGGCCTCTATGCTGACCTATAATTAAGACAGGATGCCCATCAAACCGAGCCAACCCGCCAATGACAGCTCTATCATCTGCAAATGCTCGATCCCCATGCAGCTCATCGAACTCAGTAAATAACTGACCGACGTAATCCAAAAAGAGGGGGCGCTTAGGATGTCTTGCCAAACTAACGCTTTCCCATACTGAGCTCATGATATGTCCTTAAAACTTTAAAATTATTATGGTCTTGAAATCTTAATGAACTTAAGTTTAAAAGAAGTTCTACGACATCAGCCAACGTTTAATCACACACGACACTTAGCTCAACGCCCCATTTACTAAACTGATCAATATCGTCTTGTAGATCGGAGACCAGCAACGCATTTTCATCTAAATCATCTGACTCGACTTTAATTTGCCAGCGATCTTTATCAAGTACATTGAGTCTTAATGCATTGTTATCTCGATCACTTCGACTGCGATGAACCAATACTGCCAGACGCAATAACAAGCATAAATAAACCAGAGACTGGCCTCCAATAAGTTGTGCGTGTTCTAGGCTCTCTGATTTCAGCTTACGTCGGTGATTACGCACTAACTGTGACATACGCAACTGATCAACTTGAGAAAATCCTGGAATGTCGGAGTGCTCTAATAGATAAGCACTATGGTGGTGATATCCACTATGGCTGATTGCCAAACCTATCTCATGCAAATAAGCGGCACGACGTAGCAAATCATTATCTTCACTGCCCAAGCCTAGAGCGTCATGCGCATCGTTAAATAATTGCTCACAGCTCTGCACCACACGTCTCGCTTGTTTTATATCGACTGAATAACGCTCTACAAGAGCCTGTACGCTACGGTCACGAACATCTTCACTGGCAAAACGCCCTAACATGTCATACATTACCCCTTCACGCAGGGCACCATCAGAATAAGTAATAGTATCAATACCCAATACTTTCATGGCGGCACGTAACACTGCCACACCGGCTGGAAAAACCGCTTTACGGTGTTCTTTAACACCGTCTAAGTCAATATCATCCACTTCACCGATCTCAAGCAAGCACGCTTGTAGTTTTTTGACGCCTTGATAGGTAATGCGCTCTTGATCATCCGCCCATCCTTCAGCGACTAAAACATTGCGTACCGCTTTAATCGTACCACTTGAGCCAACCACACTGCTCCATCCTGCTTTTTGATAGGCACCGCTAATCCTCAAAATCTCTTTACGCGCAGCAGCAATGGCATTATTAAAGGACTGCTCATCTATAACCCCTGACTCAAAGAAACGCTGAGTAAAGGCGACACATCCCATTTGCAGACTTTCGGTCAATAAGGGGTCAAACTCTTGACCGATAATAAATTCAGTTGAACCACCACCAATATCAATGACCAATCGTTGATCGCTACTGGCATTGGTATGCGAAACTCCCAGATAAATCAAACGTGCCTCTTCTCGACCTGCAATAATTTCAATGGGTTTTGGTAATATCTCATTGGCACGTTTAATGAAGTCTTCTGCATTTTTTGCCTGACGTAAAGCATTTGTGGCCACAATACGCAGTCTATCTGGAGAGACAGACCCCAATCGCCCCATAAAACGAGCTAAACAATCAAGCCCCCGTTGCTGCGCTTCCTCACTCAGAATTCTATTTTCATCTAATCCGGCAGCTAACTGCACCTTCTCAGACATAGAAGCCACTTTACGGACTTCGCCATGATCTAGACGAGCAATGGCTAGGTGAAAACTGTTCGAACCAATATCAATGGCCGCCATGAGCTCATCATTCGCAAGAAAATTATTGGGCATATGCAATTGTTTAACCTTAATTTAATCAATAATTAGGATCTTTCTAGGGACTACTAAATCATAGAATTTAAACATAATTCTATCAAATTTTCGCTGAAAAAAATTAATTCAATACTTCATTGGTCAAACTATATGCAATCGTTCAAACTATCTTCAATGGGTTAAACTGCCTGTTATGGCATAAACAAGAAAATCGGTACACTTCATACCTCGATCATCATTAAATCACTTATAACAAACAGTGGCAAGTTGACCCTAATTAATAGGATATTTATCATCCAATATCACAAGGATTGCAAAGTCTATTACATTGACAGTCATAACGTTGATATTTGGCTCTATGATTTTGAAGAGTTGGCAATACCCATATAATTCGATTGATCAAAAAGACAGTGGTCCTATCGAAACACTGTCTTTTTTAAATTAACATAGTCTTTATTAGGACATGCCCCTATATGAGGCTTTAGTGAACTAGTTAATTAGCTCTATTTTAAGACAACCTTCTTTAAGACAACCCTTTAACCTACCATCTCAGCAAACACCTCATCGGCGGCTTTAATCGTGGCGTCCAAATCTTGCGTACTATGCTTTGAAGACATAAAACCAACCTCATACGCTGAAGGCGCGAGGTAAATCCCTTTGGCTATCATGCCGTGGAAGAAGGTGTTAAATTTATCCATATCACATGCCGTCACCTCTTCAAAATTCTGCGGCACACCAGTAGAGTCATCTTTGACAAAGAATAGGCCAAACATACCGCCAAGCTTTGTCGAACGCATCTCGATGCCATGTTTATTTGCCGCTGATTGAATGCCCTCTACTAGATAGCTGACCTTATCAGCCAATTCATCATAAAAGCCTTCGACCGTTAGGTCTTCAAACATCGCGATACCAGCACGCATCGCCAATGGATTACCAGATAGAGTACCGGCCTGATAAACACCGCCCATAGGGGCAATACACTCCATAATCTCACGCTTACCCCCGAAGGCACCGACGGGTAGCCCCGCCCCAATAATCTTACCGAAGCACGTTAAGTCCGGCTCAATATTAAAGTGCGCTTGTGCGCCATGTAATCCCACGCGAAACCCTGTCATTACTTCATCAAAGATTAATACCGCCCCACCTTGGGTGCACTCTTCACGCAACGTATTATGAAATTCTTGTGTCGGTATCACCATATTCATATTACCGGCGATAGGCTCAACGATGACACACGCAATCTCATCTTCCCACTTTTCAAAACAGTCTTTCACTGCTTGCGGATCATTATAGGGCAAGGTAATGGTGTGCTTCGCAAAGTCTGCCGGAACACCCTTCGAGGTCGGCTCACCGATATCAAGCATCCCTGAACCCGCTTTTACTAAAAGGCTATCAGAGTGACCATGGTAGCACCCCTCAAACTTGACAATTTTGTCACGGCCAGTATAGCCCCGTGCCAAACGTATTGCACTCATAGTCGCCTCTGTACCTGAGTTGGTCATCCGAATTAATTCCACACTGGGTACCAGCTCACAGATGGTATCGGCAATCGAGGTTTCAAACGTGGTCGGCGTCCCGAAGCTTAAGCCATCTTCAGCCGCTGCTTTAACAGCATCGATAACTTTAGGATGCGCATGACCTAGAATCATCGGACCCCATGAGCCGACGTAATCGATATATTCATTGTCTTGTGTATCATAAATCTTACTGCCCGCTGCTTTGTGCATAAAAATAGGCGTGCCTCCAACACCTGCAAAGGCTCGAACAGGAGAGTTAACCCCTCCTGGTATATGTTTTTTGGCTTGTAAAAATAGTTGTTCGTTTTTAGTACTCATAATATTAACTCGGCTATCAACAGATAATTATTTTAGAAATAGTATTTAAGAAGGTAATAGGAAGAAAAATCAAATTGGATGACCATTCAGACTGGCACCTATTTTAACAAAAAAAAGTGAGCTCTGATGAGCTCACTTTGTCGACTTGTTTATACGTATTTAAACGTAGTTTTATACTACCCTTATATTAAAGGGTTTGGAGTAAATTCAGATCCTTTATCTCTTTTGGCTTAGCGTGATTGGCATTAACATCATGGCTTTAAAGCAACTGCCTAAATCTGAAGTCTAAACTTAAGACACGGCTAAGTCATCTTTTTCACCAACTTCATATAACGCACCAGCACGACCAACGATTAGCGGATCCACATTGCCGACTTGTTTTTTGTCTTTGCCGTCATAAGGCAGTTTATTAAGCACATAGCGCATCGCATTTAATCTTGCCCGTTTTTTACAATCCGATTTAATCACAATCCAAGGAGACTCGGCGGTATCAGTATTGTAGAACATGGCTTCTTTAGCAAGAGTATAGTCATCCCACTTATCAAGCGACGCCATATCAATGGGGGATAGCTTCCACTGTTTTAGAGGGTGTGCTTCCCGTTGGGCAAAGCGACGACGCTGTTCATCACGGCTGACAGAGAACCAAAACTTAATAAGATGAATACCAGAATCAATGAGATGCTTCTCAAACTCTGGAGTCTGTTTCATAAAGATTTGATACTGCTCATCAGTACAAAAGCCCATCACACGCTCAACGCCAGCGCGGTTATACCATGAACGGTCGAAAAATACCATTTCACCTGACGAAGGAAGGTGTTGGATATAACGTTGAAAATACCACTGACCCAATTCACGATCTGTCGGTTTCTCGAGCGCCACAACTCGAGCACTACGTGGATTTAAGTGCTCCATAAAGCGCTTGATCGATCCCCCTTTACCGGCAGCATCACGGCCTTCAAATATAATAACGACTTTCTGTCCTGTCTCACGTACCCATCTTTGTAGCTTTAAAAGCTCAACTTGCAGGTGGTATTTTTGCTTTTCATAAGTCTTACGTGATAATCGGTTTTTATAAGGATAACCCCCTTCACGCCAATTATCAGAGAGCTCGTCATCTTTTTTTATGCCAGTTTTAACTTGATTGGCAAGGGCATGTTTGGCAAATAAATTTTTGAGCTTGACAAGATCATCGGGCGCAGCATCATGAATTAATGCTTGCAGATGATCTGATAGCCCTTCAATGTTACCGTCTGTTAAATCTTTTAACAGCACGTCATCGATGACCTCTTTGGTTCTGACTTGCGCCCCTTCTTTTTTCTTAGTCGTTTCATACTTCTCAATCTTTTTTTCATCGGTGATATAACCATCTTCAATTTTTTCGGCTTTATTGCTCTTTTTTGACATAATCACCTCTGTATATTAAAAATTGTAAAGAAAATTTGAAATCTTATGCCATTATAGCAATTTTTAATGCCATTATTTAGTTAATCCTTCTATTGATGCCTTGTTTTATGACTCAAGCCTCCAATCCCTTAAATAAGTTATGGATTAACATCTTACAACCTATTTAATCCTTTATGGCATGATTTATGCTATTCATGTTGTCTATGTCACTGATGTCGTTAATCTGGTTAGGATATTATAAGTGAAGCATTCTTCTAATCTCATTTTATAACTCTACCTAAAGCAGGTATTACCCTCTATAATTCATCAGTAGCTAAAGTTTTGATTAACTGCCATAACCCATTTCATATTCAAGCGTTATAAACTAGTAAAGCCGCATCCTAAGATACGGCTTTACTTAAAAATCTCTTTGATAATACGTTAAAGACTTAGGCTTTTTTAACCACTGAAGACTTGAGCTTCATCGGCCCAAATCCATCGACTTTGCAGTCGATATCATGATCATCTGGTGCATCGTGTAGCAAACGAATATTTTTAGCTTTGGTACCCACTTTAAGGGGAGTAGAAGAGCCTTTTACCTTCAAGTCTTTAATAACTGTTACCGTATCTCCATCTTGCAATTCATTGCCTACCGCGTCACGAATAACGCTTGATGCTTCTTCAGTGGTAGACTGTTCAGATTCGGCAGCAGTCCACTCATGAGCACACATAGGGCAAATCAGTAAAGCACCATCTTCATAGGTTAAATCAGAATCACAGTTTGGGCAATTTGGTAGGCTCATTTTATCCTCATTTGAAATGTTGAATTTATATCGCATATTATATAGGCATATTGTAGCTTAATTCATACAGAAATGGGGGTATAGGTGATTAGACCCTACCTTTTTTTATATAAGATTTTAGATATTTCATTGTAATTACTATAAGGACGTTAAATGTGACGACAGTAAGTTTTAAACAAATCACCTTAGAGGGTGACGATGCCGGTAAATTTTTACAAAGCCAATTAACGGTGAATATCATCAAGCTTAATCTCAGCTACCAGCCAGCAGCTATTGCTGATTTAAAAGGCCGTATTGCCTTTGGTATTTGGGTAAAAAAACAAGCTGAGAATAAGTTTGATATCGTCATAAGCAGTGACTGTTTGCCGAGTCTACAAGCGCATCTCAAGAAATATGGTGCCTTTTCAAAATTTACCACATCTGAGGCAATCGAGGTATATCCCTGCGTGTTAGACAAGACGGATAACCAATCCACTCATATGAACGATAGTGAAACTGCTGAGGCCTCGTTTAGTCATAGTGCAGATAAAAGCGATCCGGAAGGTTGGATGGCACTAAGTATTGCGACAGGTAACTATTGGATTGTTGAAGCCACTCAAGGTATGTTCCAACCGCAAGAGCTTCGTCTACATCAGCGGGGCGGCGTGGACTATGATAAGGGCTGCTACTTAGGACAAGAAGTTATCGCCCGAATATACTTTAAAGCGGCGCCAAAATCCTTTTTACACCGGGTTAAAGGTCAAGGTAACACCCCTAAAGCTGGCGATAGTCTGGATAAAATTAAAGTAGTCAATGCCGTTCCCAGTAGTGATAACTCAGGATTTGAGGCATTAGTAGTTGCGAGACCAGATGATATCGAAGCCTCTGAGTTAGACGTTTTAGCGCTACCAACTGCATTACAAGGCAGTGTGGGGCGAAATAACAGTTAATCCATTGTCTAATACATACTCGTAAAATTTTACAGACTTTTGAGATTAGCAGAATACAACAAAGCCGCACAACTGACGTTATGCGGCTTTTGTTGTTGTCATCCTGACTGTCTATTATTTCCTACCCCATCCTAGTATAGGCAATAATAGAGAGCATCCTGCTCAACTCATTGCATTACCCTTTATATTAAACATCACATCCTATGAAGCTAATATAAAGTGTTTGTTTCCTTACTCACCTTATGTTCAAGTATCTTACTAGATATCTGTTCATAAGCTCTATACACAGTGACTTAACATGATGAATCACTGTTATAGATATTTATCCATAATACGGAAACTTCTTTTGAAACCTATTAAGTAGTTGCACCTGAAAGGTTCATTTAAAGCACTCAATCCTTTGAGTCATCATCCTTGATGCCGTAGAGTTATAGTGTCAAATTTTAAAGAGTCATGTAAGTCGTTAAAGCGTCTAATGGTGTAAGCATATGCTTACATGCACATTTAGTGGAGAGATTGATGTACCAGATATAGACTAGACACAACAAAGCCACATAACTTTCGTCATGTGGCTGATGCTGTCGTCATCATGTTGGCTACTGCGTACTACCCCATCCAAGAATAGTTAACAATAGTGAGCATCCCGCTCATTTAAAGCACCTGAAGAACCATTAATCCGATGCTAAATAATATTCCCTTTATCCTGACTTGATGACTTATGTTCTCATATCAGGCTAGATATTAGACGCATAATGACTATCTAAAGAACTTCAAATCCATTTAAAGCTCAGAAGTAGCTATCCCATCCTTGAACAACTCTTTATTATCGAACAAATGAATGTTGTCAACTAAAGCACTCAATCCTTTGAGTTATCATCCTTGATGTCGTAGTACTATAATCGCAAATTAATAAGGTGAATGAAAGTCGCTAAAGCGTCTAGTGACGTAAGCATATGCTTACATTTTTGGAAGTCATTAGCAGCTTTACATAAATAAACCTTCAATTTCATATACATATAGCTTACAGAACTACACTAGCTTAAGGTTTAAGGACTTTGTAATTTGTTAGCCTCTAACATAATTTTAGCTGCTTCGATCACATAAGCTTCATCTTCTGGTAGCTTAGGACGTGCATCATTTTTCATTCGACTACGTACCTCAAACTGAGCCTCTACCGCAGCTTGATACTCAGTCCAAGTAGCATAGGGCTTTTTACCAGACGCTACTCGTCGCGCATTTTCAGCTTCAAGCGTTCTTAGCTCAACTTGCTTTTGATGGTCACGGCGCTCCTCTATATTAAGCTTAACAGGCTTTTTATCATCTTCCATATTTCGAACTTTATTCAACGTATCTAAATAAATAAATTGCGGATTGGTATTTTGACGAATTTTAGACTGCTGATTTAAAGTCGCTAAGGTATTGCTAGTGAACTTACCTTCTGGCTTAAACGGAGAGGTCTTTATAGTATCCCATGCCATGGCATTTTTTTGATCACGTTCACTAAACTCAGCACCATCATAAATATTAACCATCTCAACATCAGGTACTACCCCTTTATTTTGGGTACTGCCGCCAGTCACGCGATAAAATTTGCGTTGGGTTAAGGTCGCTGAGCCTAGAGCTAAGTTATCCAGCTGAATTTGCGCAGACCCCTTACCCGTTGTGGTACTACCCACGACCAATCCACGACCATAATCTTGGATAGCGGCGGCAAAAATCTCAGAGGCAGAGGCTGATGCCTTGTTCACAACCACGACCATATCGCCAGAATACAGCTGTTTACCACCATCTTCATCTTGATAAATCTGTACGTTGCCTCGATTGTCCCGTATCTGAACCAATGGACCTTGTTTTATAAATAGACCTAACATCTTGGCGACTTCATCTAAAGATCCACCTGGATTGTTGCGAAGATCGACCACTAGCCCATCAATATTTTGTTCATTTAATTTTTTTAGCTCATTTTGGGTATCTATACTGACGCTACGGTAATTTTCTCCACTACGACGCGCGCGATAGTTTAAATAAAAACTCGGAATCTCTAATACCCCGATACGCTTCTCTTCATTGGTGCTTTCTGGATTGACCGTAATAACACGACTTCTAACTCCGGCATCTTCTTGCTCGATGACATCCCGAGTCAGTACGATAGTACGTGCCGCAGCATCTGGCGAATTAGGCTGCTTCACTTTGACAGTGACATCCGTACCTCGTTTACCACGGATTAACGCCACTACCTCTCGTGTAGACCAACCCACGACGTCCTGCAAGTTCTCACCATCTTTAGCGACTGCCATAATTAAGTCATTAGGCTGAATTTTACCCGATTTTGAGGCAGGGCCCCCATCAACCAGCGTGACAATCTGAGTGTAATCAGGATTTTTTCTATAGGGCCGAATAGATACCCCGATGCCTTCAAGTTGTAGATTTGACTGAACTTGCATTTCAACTGCTTGAACAGGCGCATAGTAGTTACTGTGAGGATCATAGGTCAACGTGGCGCTATTGAGGATTGACTCCATAATCTCATCGCTCTTAATACGATCTAACTGCTCTTGCTGACGCTTTATACGGTTTAAAAGAATCTCTTTAGGGCTTCTATCCTCTGCGAGAATAAGATCATTACCCTTGGTTAACTCAGGGTTTTGTCTATAGAGATCATCACGTGCTTTATCTTCTTCTTGTCCGAGCGTTAAATTAATAATTTGTAAGGTAAGTTGGCGTTCCCAATAAGTACGTTGATCTGCCTTACTCCTAAACCGCGGCTCATCTTCACGATCTAAAACCACATAATCATTACGATTTAAATTAATATCTTTGCTCAACAATTCACTGGCAAAGTTAAAGTATTCATTGGATCGCTGGGTATATCGCTTAAAGATATCTTGTGCCGCGCTTAAGTCCCCTTTTTTCAATCGAGAGGCTAACGAGTAACCATATTTCTTAGTAAATTCATCGATATCAGACTGCAAAAATAACGTATGATTTGGATCTAATCGGTCAAAATACATCTGTAGTATGTTGAGCCCCATTTGTTCATCAAGTCTTTTATTTGAATAATGAGCTCTATCTAATAGGGCAGCAACTTGACGGGTTGTTAATTGTTGCTCAGGGGTGGCGACAAATGCAGAATGATCTGCCGCAACCGCCTCTGTATAACTCTGTGAAAAAACGATTCCTGCAATACCTATGGCAACAGCACTTAAGGCTATTTGTGTTGGTTGAAATCTCATTTAGAATCTCACTTAACCTAATATGTTTACATAATGGATATAATGACCCGATATTAGCATAACAATCAATAATAAACAGTCTAAAACTGTATAAGCATTCTTACCTAATCATATTCATAACCAATGGCTAATAATTTAAATAGATAATTAAAATAAAGCTATCAAAATTTAAGAAAAACTTAAAGTACAGTCATAAGTAATTAAATGATATATAAGTCAAGCTAGCGGAAGTACTATCCTAGTAGGGCTAATGAGACTAACGCTGTAGCTCTTTAGTTTGCCTACGACTATATAACCAAGAAACTAAATCTAAAAGGTCACAATTATAAATAATACTAAATCTAGAAAATTTACCTCTTGAGGAAGGCCATTCAACGAATCAAATCAAATGTTTGCAATAGTAGGTTCTGGCATACTGACAAAGATAGGTTATTTTATAAAAGGTTTAACGTTTTCTCATATCCATATCTCATATCCATATCTCATACCCTTATATAATATCCTACTTACCTACAATGCAGAGTTGGTATTAAATAAGAATACTGTAATAATAACCAGCGAATGTTATTAATTTTTATAAGGAATCACCTTATGTATGGCCCATTAATGATAGATGTGGCAGGCACCGAACTGACTGAAGCGGATCGTTTAGTACTCAATAGAGAAGAAGTTGGCGGCATTATATTATTTGGACGTAATGTCGACACCCCTCTGCAAGTCCGGGAATTATGCGATAACATCCATAAGCTAAAACCTGAGCTTATTATTGGTGTTGATCAAGAAGGCGGTCGTGTTGCTCGATTACGTCAGGGCTTCACGCCATTACCTGCTATGGGAAAGTTGGGTAAGCTGTTCGATCATAACCCTTGCCACGCTCTCGCTTTAGCCTACGACTGCGGATATTTAATGGCAGCAGAGGTGATGGCGGTAGGCATCGATATCAGCTTTGCTCCGGTATTGGATATTGATGGGGTTAGTAAAGTCATTGGCGATCGTAGTTTTCATGCGCATACTGAGGCCATTGTTGCACTGTCTATGCAGTTTATGCGGGGTATGAAAACTGCCGGTATGGCCACCACAGGCAAACACTTCCCCGGTCACGGCTCAATAGCTCCAGACTCTCATGTGGCAGAAGCGATAGATGAGCGCAGCTTTGAGGAAATAATGAAGACTGATTTACAGCCCTTTATTCAGTGCCAGCCTTGGCTTGATGCTTTGATGCCAGCTCACGTTATATTTAAACAGATAGATGATAAGCCTGCTGGATTTTCAAAAATATGGCTACAGGAAATAGCCCGTCAACAACTGGGTTTTGAAGGTGTTTTATTTTCAGATGATTTGTCTATGAAAGCGGCTCATATTGCAGGGGACATCAAAGCGAGAGTCACTGCTGCTCTTGACGCAGGATGTGATATGGCACTGATTTGTAATAACCGCACTGCTGCTATACAAGCCATTGAAATGGCAGATCAATTACCTAAGCCTCATCAGCAGCGATTACATGCTATGCGCAGTACCATTCCAGAATGGCAGGGTAGTTTAGAAGCGACTTGTGCACAGTTTGATTACTGGACGCAAGCTAAGCAAAATATCATTGAGGCTTTTTTTAAGGAGTCAATAACGGCAAATTTAGATAAAGATCCGACCAATTATTTGAGTTAGTCGAATCTATACGCATATAAATACTATCACTCTAGGCAAATTAAAGAACGATAGCGATAACGTTAGTCTCATCAATCAAATTAGAATAGTGCTCTCGCTCGCTTACCTATAACTCTATTAATGAAGTGAATTTACACCTAATTTTTCTAAAAAAAATACCGCCCAATATGGACGGTATTTTATTTATTATGATTGCCTTAATCTAAACTGCTTTAGATTAATAAATAAGATTTACTGTGCTACATCAGACTCAGGAGCCAATAAATGATCATCACCATCTGGCAATAAATCATCATTATTATCATCTAATGGATTTAAGTCAGGATCTACTTCTATACCAGTGTTATTAGAAGCTTCAGGGGTAGAAGCCGCTGGAGCAGAAGTACCCTTATTTTTTACTTCAGTCTCACGAATTTCTGAATCTGGCGCTACCACGATACCATTGTCATCGGCTTTACCCATCGACTCATCATATACGACATATTCGATACGACGGTTACGGAAACGACCTTGATCCGTTTCATTGGTGGCAATTGGATCAGATTCACCCATACCTTTAATTTTCAAACGATTAGCATCAGCACCTTTAGAGACCATATAGTCTTTAATAGACTGAGCGCGACGCTGAGATAAAGGAATATTGTAATCATTAGAGCCAATTGCATCGGTATGGCCAACGATCATTAACTCCATATCAGGCGTTTTCTTCATAATTTCTACAGCGCGATCTAGAACAGGTTTATTAACCTCTGGTATAGCAGAGTCATCAAATTCGAAATTAACCACTTGGCGACTTAGCGCACGGGCAACGTCACGAGGATCTGGATTGTCACCTAATGCATCAAGTCCAGCATTCGCTTCGGTGATACTGCGATCAATTTCACCTTGCAAATCAAGTGGACCTTCAGCCATAACATTTAGGCCTGGCGCTGCCTCTTTCAAATCTGCAACTAATTGCTGAAGTTGTGCATCATCTGGTGAATTAACGATGATGTCCTCACCTTTAATGATAACGTTTGCATTAGGTGTATTCTTAATAAGCGGTAATATAGCGCCTAGGTACTGTGCTGCTGGCATATCAGTTGCAAAATTGTCATCAATATCAGCACGACATTTATCAGCTTCATCTGCAAACACTTCATTCATTGAAGACATGATTGTATCATTTAACGCATCATTACCTGCGCTGATACGGCATGCATATAATTGATTACCCTCACCACTCGATAAAGTTAATACAGCTGGCTCTACATCGACATTTCCAGCAACGACTGCATTTTCAGCAGGTTGTTGAACCGTTTCAACAGGTGCTGCTTCTGTCACTGGCTTTTCTTGGCAACCTTTTAACAATGCCCAAGCTAGTGCCGCTAAGATAATCAAGCCAATAATAGGCAATAATGCCTTTAAGAAACCACCACCCTCTTCTTTTTCATGATGATGTAAAGGTTCAGTACTAGTAGTATCTGAAATACGATGACCTACTTCAGGCTCAGTGACGACAGGCTCAGGAGTAACAGGCTCATTTACCACAGATTCAGTAGCAACGGGTGTTGCCGCTGCTGCTGATGTCGTAGCGGCAGTAGTCGGTTTAGCTGCGCTCGCTGCCATAAGACCAGCAGGAACTAATCCGCTGACTGTTGCCCAAGCAGGGATCTGGTCGCGGAATGATGATAGATTTTCACGTAAAAACTGTGGTATTGGCGTACTACCTGCTAAATCTTTAATTTCATTATAGGCTAATGGTGTCGCACTAACGAGCATATCGCGAGCATCAGACTCTTCAACATTATTGGTAACGGCCAATTCACGAGTAATATTGGCTTTCTTATTATCTAATGTCCAAGCGTGATCGAAAAAACCAGCATCATTTCCGCTGAAGTCTTTCCCTGTAATACGATTATATGAATCTTGATCGGCAAGTTGGCCTACGAATAAAGCATAAAACTGCTTTAAAAGACTTTCATTTTTTGGCGTGCGATTATCCCCTAATACGGCGGGAGTCACTGTACGCACCAGGTGAGCAATAATATCCATTGTATAAATCTCCTAAATATTTGAAAAAATTCAAAGGGTTAAATGAAAAAAGCGAAAAGTTAATGTGACTGATAAGTATTATACTTATGCCAATTTTATAACAACTTATAACTTTTATTAAATTATTTTGTTAAATTATTAATCTGATTATATACTATTTGAATAACCAAGAGACTACTTTTAAAGATTAACAAGTTTTATATGACTGAAGTTACTTCTTTAACCTTAGTGATCCAACCTTATATAACCTTTTACAACATAGCTCCATATAATAGAACCAAAACTATCTAACTTCCATTAGAAGTTAAATTATATTACCTTAAGTTATCTTATTTGTCTTTATATCTTACTATTAATAGCCTATACAATATTTATCAGCCTATATCACTGAGTTTATAAAACTTATTTTACAAAAGTCTTATACAAAAACAGGTTATAACAACTGGCTAAAAATGTGTATCGCTTTGACAAAAATCCAGTATTAATTTAAGTACTAATTAAGGTTAACGATATCAATGAGTGATCTATTGATACGTTACTCATTAATAACTTGAGCTAGCCTAATACATTGACTTTAGTGTTTTGGTCAACTTAAGTGTTTTGGTGTATGATATTTTGCTTTTACATTCTTGAATAATACAATACCTTATCTGAGATTAAACTACGTTATATTAAAGTAAAGTATCGGTTAGTCCATGTTACAGAAGTATGATATGGTGACAAACTTATAAAAATTATAACTAGAATGTATTAAGTAATATGATGTAAATAGGGATGTTAATAGGTAATTAGACAAAATTTTTAGCTTAATAGGTCAAAAGTATCCATTAAGTTTGCGAATATTTATTACCCTGTATACTTCTTAAATCATGATAAAAAGGATCTAAATTGAATAGTCTATTAAGCAGTCATACGACGATTATTATCATTATTACGGTTATCGTTAGCCTAATGGCTTGGCAAAATAACAGTTTGATGAATCGACTGATTTTTCACCCACCCTCTGTCAACAAGGGTGAATGGTATCGTTTTATTACCCATGGTTTTGTGCATGCTGATAGCACGCATCTTTTATTCAATATGTTCACCTTGTATTTCTTCGGTCGTGCGGTAGAAAGATTCTTTAATCAGTTTTTAGGCGGATTTGGCTTTGTTGTGGTGTATTTGGTGGCAATTATCGTCGCAATGCTACCCAGTTATTTTAAGCATAAAAATGACCCGAGATATCGAAGCTTAGGTGCTTCAGGTGGTGTTTCTGCTGTATTGTTCTCCTTTATCTTAATGGCACCATGGAGCATGATTTATCTATTTGCTGTGTTGCCGATTCCTGCTATTGTATTTGCGATTGCTTATGTCGCCTATAGCATTTATGCCAATAATAAAGGCGGATCTAATGTCAACCACTTAGCCCATTTATGGGGTGGGGCTTTTGGGGTATTAGCGACTATTTTTCTCTCGCCAAATATGATTCCTCATTTTATCAATGCGCTTATGCATCCCACCTTTTAAGTAAAGGTGAATTAAGGTAAATTAAGAGGCACACGTTATAAATAGCATTTTTTAAAGTCAAAAAGGAGCGCTAAGCGCTCCTCTTTCATACTAAGACTCAAAACTACTTAGAACGATAAGCCTCTTTCAAACCTGAAATCACCAAATCTAATACTTCTGGATTACCATCCCGCGCCGCTCGGCGCATTAAGGAGGAAGGCGCATGTGTCAACGTTTGAGTCAATCTACGGGTAAGCTCAATTAATAGCGCCTCTGGATCTGCCTCTTTATAATTTAACTGATGTAATGCCTGTGACAGTACACCGGCAGCTTTTTGTTCAGCCACTGTTCGATAATCATAGATATCTTGACCCACTTTTCGCACCTGATAACGACGCTCAATCTCAACCACTAAATGACTGACAAACAGCTCAGCTTCGACCGCTGCCTGACGACGTTTTTCAAGGTTTCCTGCAATCACGTGTTGTAAGTCATCCACTGAATATAAGTAGACATCATCAAGTTTACCCACATTAGGCTCAATGTCTCTGGGTACCGCTAGATCCACCATCAGCATTGGTTTAAAACGACGTTTTTTTAACGCGCTACGGGTCATCGTCATATTAATTAAAGTATCCATACTACCACTACAGCTACTGACGATATCTGCTTGCGGCAACAAAGCCCCCAACTTAGTTAATGGATATACGTCGACTTGCAACCCCGGGCGCGCCAACTCTTCGGCTAATAGCTGTGCTCGTTCTGGCGATCGGTTACAGATGAGGATACGTGTCATACCAAGCGCCGCTATATTTTGTGCCACTAGACGATTCATCTCGCCAGCTGCAATCAAAAGAAAAGTGGTTTGCTCCGGCTTATCAAAAATCTGAGTAACTAATTTAGCCGCAGCATACCCTAAAGATATGGCTTGTGTCCCAACATCTGTCTCATTTCGTACTCGTTTTGCGGCGGCAAAAATCTGCTCTACAACCCAATTTAATTGACTGGTCAAAAATCCATCTTCTTTAGAAGCATTGACCGCTCTCTTGATCTGACCAAAGATCTGAGGCTCGCCAAGTATCATAGAGTCCAATCCTGAGGCTACTCTCAGCAAATGGGTCAAGGCTTGTCCATTAATATAGTCGTATAAATAGGGTCGAATCTCTGCAACTGGTAATTGCTTGAATTCCGCTAACCAAGCGATCAGCTGTTCTGTCAATTCGACAGTGCTAACAGACTCAGAGGAAGTAGTATCTCCAGTTAGCGCATCGGCCGCAGAAGAAGATTGTGATAAATGATTCGATGACTGATACGATGATTGATGCGATAACAAAGACTGGGGGGTCGGCGCTAGTGCGTAGATTTCGGTACGGTTACAGGTAGAGATGATCAAGCTGCCCGCAGTCATTCGTTGTAGCTGTGCTTGTGCCTGTTTTGAGTCATCGCCCACAAATGCTAACCGTTCACGCAAGGCAACGGGGGCAGTTTTATGGTTCACACCGATGACAACAAGATTCATTTAAGATCTACCAATTAATAAGAAGTTAACCGTCAATATAAACAGTTTCCAAACAATAAACTCACAGACTCTATCTGCTTATCAGATAGCATTCTTTATGTATCATAAATGAGGCATTTGGCGGTCAATATCAAGAGTGCTCTGTATAACCACTCTTGAGACCAAAAATCTAAAATAGCATTAAAACCGTAGATTATATCATTGAATGCCCTTGCAATCACGGTTACTATATATATGTGACTTTAAGCCGCTTGAGCCTTATCCAATTTTAACGTTTATCGATAACTTAATTAACAGACACTATAGTCAAAGAAGTCTAAAATGGTTACAAGACAACCGAGAGCAAGTACTACTGGAGTAGGCTTAAAGAAGTTAACGCTGTAACCGTTTAGTACTTCGCCGACACTAAAATTATGACACGTCACTCTATAGCACAGCCTACCGTTTATTTGGGTACCGGTGGCTATAGCGATACCGATATGCTCGGTACGCTATATCCAATAGGCACCAAAAAGACAAATTTTTTAGCAGAATACGCCAAACATTATGGCGCGGTTGAAATTAATAGCACTTTTTATGCGCCAATAGGTCATAAAGCGTTTGAGGGGATGCTTAGAAAGTCCGACGGTCAAGTGAAATTTGCAGTAAAGCTGCATCAAGATTTTAGCCATACCCAGACGGCAACTGCGGAGCATGCCTCAGCATTTATAGAGGCTTTGCAGTCTATTATTGAGGCTGATTGTCTGGCACCTTTATTGATTCAGTTCCCACATGGGTTTGATAGAACGGTTTCCAATCGTCTGTATTTGGCTAAATTAACCGATTGGTTCAGTGATTATCCCCTAGCCATTGAATTTCGTCATGCCAGTTGGCATATCCCACAAGTTGAGCATAGCTTCCAAAAACATGGTCTTATTTGGTGTAGTGTCGACTATCCCAAAGTCAGTGGATTACCGCCGTCACGATTATTATTTACCCAAACCTCTCAGTGTAGAGCAGTCCAACAAGGTGCTACGCGCACTGGCTACTTGCGTATGCACGGTAATAATCTGAACTGGTGGGATTCAATGTCGGCCAGTGAGCGCCATGATTACCGTTATTCAGTAGAGGAGATGCAGGCTTGGGCGCAAGCGATCGCCAATCAGCGTCAACACTTTGATGAGCTTTATATCTTTTTTCAAAACTCTACCAATGCCCATGCCTATTACAACATTGCGATGCTAAGAGAAGCTTTAATGGCGCTCAATTTTAAGGTTTTATAAACCAAGAACAAAAAAAAACGATCGGGCCGCAAACATTGAATGCATAGTAATATCGAACGATAAAAAACAAAAAAGGATGCCGAAGCATCCTTTTTTAACGATTAAAAGACTGATATTTAAAAAATAAGTCTTTTAAACCATAAGCTTTATTTTAAATTACTCTTCAACGCCAGCGTCTTGACCTTTATATTTAGCATTGGCATAGTCCCAATTTACTAATTTATCAAGGAAGGTATCCACATAATCTGGACGACGGTTGCGATAATCGATGTAATAAGCATGTTCCCAGACATCACAGGTTAATACTGCTGTTTTGTCATGAGCAAGTGGCGTATCAGCGTTCGCCGTTTTCATAATTGACAGTTTACCACCGACTGAATCAGCTACTAACCATGCCCAGCCTGAACCAAACTGAGACGTTGCTGCATTTTTGAATTCTTCACGGAACTTATCGTAAGAACCAAAATCTTCTTCAATTTTAGCTTTTAGATCACCAGTAGGTTCACCGCCGCCATTGTTTGGAGTCATGCAGTTCCAGTAAAAAGTATGGTTCCAAACTTGAGCCGCTTGGTTAAACATACCTTGTTTGCTGTCATCTTTAGCCGTTGCTTTGATGATTTCATCTAATTCTTTACCTTCTAGGCCTGAACCAGGAAGCAAATCATTTAGTTTGTTAACGTAGGCAGCATGGTGCTTATCATGGTGAAATTCTAAAGTTTCAGCACTGATATGTGGCTCAAGTGCGTCTTTTGCATAAGGTAGTTCTGGTAGAGTGATATTTGACATATTATTGTATCCCTTGGCTGATTTAGCTAAATTCCATTAATGATAGTAAACAGTAAATAGAATAAACGCTACTGAAATAGTGTACGTTGTTAGCTAAAATGGCTTGTTATTATTTAAAATCCCGAACATGGTAATAGAGGAATAAACCAGAGGTATCAAGCCCAATTTTAAACGTTTCAATCTTAAAGCTATAAAACTTAAAGCTATAAAAATTGACTATTGGACTCTTTAATACGTGACTTACTCTCTGTCTATTACATGACTAGAGTACATGCAAACCTAAATTATAAATCAAAATTTATAAAATCAAACTTGCAACCCTGCAATCATATTAAAAACTTTAATAGCTATCGAAATAATGAAAATTTTCATTAAAAAGATAAGATATATGATTGCTAAGTCTTGTGGCTGAGTATAGCAATAAACGTTAATGAACTCAGTTACTGAATGTTATACCACGTAATTTAATTTTATTTAAGGTATAGGATGATAAATTTTAAAGTTATTGCCTTATAGTAAAGTTGTTTAGTGCCATAATAAATCTTAGCAACGTTTTAGTATTGTTAAAGTTATCAGTCTAAAAGACTGTCATAGCTTTAATTTTAATGGCCTGAATTTAAATAATTGGAACTTAGATAGTTTTAAAATTAATAGCTTCAATATTAATAGCTTCAATATTAACGGTTTCGATGTTTATAATGCGTAGAAAATAGTAGTAATAAAGGACAAAGTGTCCATAGAGGGTAATATGACAAACAACTCACGAAATCTTGCTAGTAACAATACCCCATTGCAACAAGGTGATGGCTTCTCTCCTAATTCTAATAGTACTAATAGCCTGACTAGCAGGCATGATAAATGGATATTAGCCAGCAATAATAAAGGCAAGCTGGCAGAATTTAAACGCTTATTCCACCAAGCGAACCTAAAGATTGAAATCGTGCCACAAGGTGAAATGGGCATTGAAGATGCGATTGAAGATGGGTTGAGCTTTGTGGAAAATGCGATCATCAAGGCCCGCCATGCTAGCCGTATCAGCGGGTTACCGGCTATAGCAGATGATTCCGGACTATGTGTGCCGGTTTTAGGCAATGCCCCTGGAATATACTCTGCGCGGTATGCAGGTGACCATGGTGATGATTCTAGTAACAATGCTAAGCTTGTTGCAGATCTAGAGCCTTTTAGACACGACTCCCCTATTTCAGGATACTTCGTGTGCGTGTTGGCATTGGTACAACATGCAGACGACCCACTGCCTACCATAGCTCAAGGATTATGGCATGGCGAGATACTATCTTCACCGCAAGGCGACAATGGCTTTGGTTATGATCCCCTGTTTTGGTTACCTGACTTACAACAGACTGCGGCGCAACTTGACCCTAAGCTAAAAAACCAAATGAGTCATCGGGGTCTAGCGATGAAGCACTTGTTACAACAGCTTTCTGCATCATCCCATGACACTGAGTAATTTTTACTTTATTTTTACTTTGGTAGGCTGATAGACTATACTGTTCTACTTTTATAATTTTATAGCCGTAATATCGGTGCCCTTGCTATTAAGTCAGGTGACTCGATTTTGCACAGCTAGATAATGAGTTAGTACCGCTATGATAGCCCCGCTCTCTTTATTTGATGGGGTTTAGCGGTATGCGCCAATGCCCTAAACCTTAAACTATGAATCGACTTTAGGGATTAGGCTTGACAAGCTGTCATTCAAAACAGACTGTGAATTAGGCGAACTCAGACGTTATATCACGTTTTTATTAAAACCAGTTTTAGCGATATTTTTTAGGGACTGTCTGTCACGATATCATTTCATTAATTTGATATCTGTAGCGTCAGACAGTTGTTTATCATTGACATTAAACGACATATACAGGGTTTATAACCATGGCAAAAGATCTTCAAGTCACGACGAGCAAAGTCAACGACAACCAAACTCAATTGACAGTCAAAGTACCTGTCGAACAAATCCAAAACAAAGTTGAAGGCCGCATCCGTAAGGTAGCTAAAACTGCTAAGATTGACGGTTTCCGTAAAGGTAAAGTGCCTGTTTCTCATATCCGCGCTCAGTATGGCGCTGGCATTCAACAAGAAGTGATCAACGATGTGATTCGTGACACTGTATTTGAAGCAATTAAAGCGGAAGACGTCCGTGCTGTTGGCATGCCAAACATTGATGATGTGAAACTTGAAGACGAGTTTTTGGTATATCAAGCAACCGTGGAAATCTTCCCAGAGATCAAAGTTGAAGGCATGAGCGACATCGAGGTTGAACGTCATAACGCCACTATCAGTGATGAAGATGTTGATACGATGATAGAAAACCTTCGCAAACAGCGTCAAGAGTTTGCTAAAAAAGAAGGGGCTGCTGATGAGGGCGATCAAGTTACCTTCGACTTTGAAGGCTCTATTGATGGTGAGACCTTTGAAGGCGGTTCAGCAGAAGACTTTAAATTGGTCTTAGGTAGCGGCCAAATGATCCCAGGCTTTGAAGACGGTATTAAAGGCTTAAGCGCTGGCGAAGAAAAAACCATCGATGTGACCTTCCCAGAAGACTATCAAGCTGAAAACTTAGCGGGTAAAGAAGCTCAGTTTAAGATCACTGTTAAAACAGTTGAAGAGTCTAAGCTTCCAGAAATCGATGACGAATTCTTAGCGTTATTTGGTGTGACAGAAGGCGGCGTTGAGCAACTTAAGAAAGACGTTCGCAAAAACATGACACGCGAAGTCAAAAATGCGGCCCGTAGCCAAGTCAAACAAGCAGCCTTTGATGCGCTACTTGAGAAAAATGAGTTTGACGTACCAAGTGCTATGGTGGATCAAGAAGTTGACCGTCAGCGCAACTTAATGATGCAGCGTTTCGCGCAGCAATTTGGTGGCAATACCAATGCCATTGATAAAGATATGTTGCCACGTGAGCTGTTTGAAGAGCAAGCTATCCGTGCCGCTCGCTTAGGGGTACTCGTTTCACGCGTTATCGAAGAAAACGAAATCAAGGTTGACCAAGATCGCGTTGAAACCTTCATCAAAGAAACTGCTGAAAACTATGAAGACCCTCAAGAAGTTATCGACTATTACACGAACGATGCTGAACAACGCGCCAATATTGAGTCAGTCGTACTAGAAGATCAAGTGGTTGACTTCCTATTAGAGCAAGGTAAAGTGACTGATAAAGAAGTAGGCTACCAAGAGCTTTTAGCCTCTCAGCAACAAGGTATGATGTAGAGCGCTAGAGAGGTTTATATCTAAGGGCTTCAATAGAAGCACTGATACCTTAGCTCAAAACTTAAGACGGTAAAATCAAATATATTAAAGTTCAAGATGTAAAATCAAAGTGCCCTGACCCAGTGTTGGGGCATTTTTGTCTAGGGCGGGTATGGCACTTATCTCTTATAACCCTTTTAGCGCTTATAACCTTTTAGCGCTTATAACCTTTTAGCCCTCATTACCCTTATAAAAAAAGCTAAACAGAAACTAAAACAAAGCTAAATATCTACAGCTATCGAATGAAATGGCTATGACTTAAACCACTCTAATGGCTATAATTGTGTATTAATGATTGCACATAAAGTAAGATAGTGTCGTTAATCACACTTAGTCGCTTGATTTATTACTTATTACCCCAAAATATAAAGAGATAAAATAGGCAAACTGGTAGCACGTCTCTAGTCGAAGAACTCTAAACTGGTGACAAGGGCACCAGCGTGACGCCTACTCAAAGTAGGCTTAGCGAGGTTAATAACCTAATCGTTTAGAAGTTCTTTTAGTCGTTCTGTGATTATATATAACCTCTAACTATGATTATCACTACTCGTTAATATATTGCTAATCCTGACAATACTGCTAATTAAAAGACTAATTACTAGAAGCTAAGCCCTATTTCACCTTATTACCTACATACAGGGATTATTTATGAACCAACAACACACACAACAAGACACCGATCGTATTATAAGCAACCCGCATTTTAAAACTCTCATCGAGGCTCATGATGCCGTGTTGAGAGGCATGCAGGATGCTACTGTCAATAGCCCACAAGCGGCATTAGTACCGATGGTTGTCGAACAATCTGCACGCGGTGAGCGCTCATTTGACATCTATTCACGACTATTACGCGAGCGTGTTATCTTCTTAACCGGTCAGGTTGAAGACAATATGGCCAACTTAATTGTGGCTCAAATGTTGTTCTTAGAAGCTGAAAACCCAGACAAAGATATTCACTTATATATTAACTCTCCAGGCGGATCAGTCAGTGCAGGCCTTGCCATGTTTGATACCATGAACTTTATCAAACCGGACGTCTCTACCATTTGTATGGGCGGCGCTTATAGCATGGGATCATTCCTACTTGCGGCAGGCGAAAAAGGCAAGCGCTACGCACTGGCAAACTCTCGAGTCATGATCCATCAGCCTTCTGGTGGCGCACAAGGTCAAGCGACCGATATCGAGATTAACGCCCGTGAAATCTTAAAAATCCGTGATCGTCTCAACCGTATCTTAGCGGAGCGTACCGGTCAGCCATTAGAAAAGATCGAAAAAGATGTTGAGCGTGACTATTGGCTTGATGCGTTCGAAGCTAAAGAATATGGATTGGTTGACGAAGTATTAGAGCGTCGTCCTGAAGAGATGAAATAAGCCACTATATATAGAATTTAAAGCTTGGTAGTGACTTATAAAGCTTCGAAGTGATAGAAAGCATGGAAATAAAAGGTTACTCATTAAAATAGGTTGCCACTAATAACTGTATTAATCTTGTTGACTATCAAGTAACTGCCAAGCTTGTTGCGTTATCAATTTTAAAGATATATACGCTGAAGACGACAATAGCACTTAATAATACCCAGATGCTGCAAATTTTAATGGAGCGTCAGTCTTATCATACTAGTAATTAAAAGATGGCTATTAAGAAATAGTTTTTTAGTAGAAGTTCATTTGGTAAAAGACCGTTTAGTGAGAGCTTATTGAATAACACTAGTTTATTAAGATAAATAAAATTGCCCCCGTCAGCATAAGAAATTTTAAGGAGCGCCAATTATGGCAAAGGACAAGACACCACAGTGTTCATTTTGTGGTAAAAAAAAGAACGAAGTCAAACAGCTCATCGCCGCTGATGATGCCAATATCTGTAACGAATGTGTGGCCTTATGCACTGATTTGATAGAAGAAGGTGCGCTCAGTGATGTTGAAGAGGGCGATAACGAAGCCAGTACTTGGCTAACCAAAAAACTGCCAACCCCTAAACAAATTCGCGAACACTTAGATGGCTATGTGATCGGTCAAGAGACGGCTAAAAAGGCCTTATCGGTTGCAGTATATAACCATTACAAACGTTTAAAAGTCGCGGCGCAACTGGCTGAAGATGTTAAACAAGCCAAACTTGGTGCCGATGATGCCATGGTTGAATTGTCTAAAAGTAACATTTTGCTGATCGGTCCTACCGGTTCTGGCAAGACTTTACTAGCGCAAACCTTAGCTCGTATGTTGGATGTTCCTTTTGCCATGGCTGATGCCACTACCCTAACCGAAGCCGGTTATGTGGGTGAAGACGTTGAAAACATTGTACAAAAGCTACTACAAGCGGCTGATTATGATGTTGAGAAAGCTGAGCAAGGTATCATCTATGTCGATGAGATCGATAAAATCAGTAAAAAAGGCGAGAACATGTCAATCACCCGAGACGTATCGGGTGAAGGCGTACAGCAAGCGCTGCTAAAACTGATTGAAGGTACGGTGGCGGCCATTCCACCTCATGGAGGTCGTAAGCATCCAAACCAAGAGCTTATCCAAGTCGATACCAGCAATATCTTAATTATCGTTGGCGGCGCCTTCTCAGGACTGGATAAAGTGATTCAGCAACGTACTGAAAAAACAGGCATTGGATTCAATGCTGAAGTAAAATCAAAAGATGAAGGCAAGCAGATCTCTGAGCTATTTAAGCAAGTAGAGCCAGAGGATTTGATTAAGTTTGGTCTGATACCAGAGCTGATCGGTCGACTACCCGTGATTGCGACACTTGAAGAGCTTGATGAAGATGCATTAATGCAAATCTTGACTGAGCCTAAAAACGCCATTGTTAAACAATATCAGTATCTGTTTGAGATGGAAGACGCTGAACTAACCTTTACCGAAGATGGTTTAAAAGCGATTGCTCATAAAGCGATGGAGCGTAAAACTGGTGCACGTGGCTTACGGTCGATCGTTGAGAACGCATTATTGGACACCATGTATGAATTGCCTTCTATGGAAAATGCGAAATCCGTGGTAGTCGATGAGACGGTCATCAATGATGGTGTCACACCTAAAATTGCTTAAGTAAAATAAGTTGTTTAAGCGTTAAACTGTTCTTACAGGTTTATCGCTATTGTCATTAAATTTTAAGATGCCTATCAGTAATGATGGGCATTTTTTATTGCTTACACGGTCACTGTGTCCTATTATAAAAATGTTTTTTCGCATTTATAGTTTTCAATTATTACCTTGCTAGCTTTTTGACTCCAATTTTAATACCACTCAAGGATGAGCCACCGAATGTCAATTTTATTCTCTGTAAATAATAAGTTAACTAAACAAGTTGCTCAGCAGCTTTCTTCTATTACCCCTTTTATGGCACCTCACATTGATGAGCAATTGATAAAAAACTTTTATCAAAATCATGTAGCTGCAATTACAGGTGCAGGTTCCGGTATTGGCAGAAGTCTGGCGTTAAGTTTGGCTTCTGCCGGATGCCATCTGGCTTTATCCGATATTAATAGCGAGAATTTAGCCGAAACCCAAGCTCTATTATCAGACTATGATGTGATAGTAACGGCGACCCAACTGGATGTGGCAAATAAAGAGGCTGTGTTTGCTTGGGCCGATCAAGTGCTCAAAGACCATGGCAAAGTCAACTTTATATTTAACAATGCTGGTGTAGCCTTAGCATCCACTGTCGAAGGTGAGTCGATAGAGGACATCGAATGGGTCATGAGTGTAAACTTCTGGGGCATGGTGTACGGTACTAAAGCCTTTTTACCCTTAATTAAACAAAGTGTCAGTGACGCTAATATTCAGCTACACGCTCACTCTAAACGGCAAACTCATCAACAAGCTCATGGCCATATTATTAATATATCCAGCTTGTTTGGTATTGTCGCCCTGCCCGCTCAGTCTGCTTATAACGCTAGCAAATTTGCCATTCGTGGATTTAATGAAAGCTTACGCCAAGAGCTGGATATTCAAAAGTGTGGCGTCTCATTGACATCTGTACATCCTGGCGGTATTAAAACCAATATTGCTAATAATGCCAGAGAACATGACAGTGTGAGTTCCCTTGGAATGACGACGGGAGCTAAAGGCCTAGAGAAAATCAATAGATTATTAAAATTTGACCCTGATATGGCTGCAAAAATAATTCTGATGGCAGCGGCAAACAATCAACCCCGTTGCCTCATCGGTGACGATGCAAAACTATTAGATCTGGTACAGCGTACTTTTCCCTCGCATTATGGTCAAGTTATGAACCGTGCTACTAAGACCATCTCCAAACTAAAAAGACACCCACTGATGCGTAAGCTGGGTTAATCAGCTAAATAAACGAACCAAATCGAATTTTATTGACCCTAAAGAGACATTAATAGGCTAGCCGATTTAAGTTAAGCCTTATAAAATAGTGAGTTTTAAAAGAAGACTTTAAACGCTTAAAGGCAATTGGGTATTGTTTACTAAACGTCTGGCGCCACCTTTAGACAGTGCAGATAAATAATGCCCAGTTGCTGTAGCTACTAATTCTGCGTCAGTCCTGTTCTTTTTAAGTTCTGTTCTTTTTAAACCGATAGTTAACGGTTATCAAATCGACTGCGCTCATGCCAGACGATTGTGTTTTTGCTTTGGATATCAGTGGTCACTTTATGCAAACACCCCCCTCACAAACCGAAACGAAAACCTCTTCTAAGACACCACCACCCACTTGGGTGCTCAAAGCCACGGTAATGCTAATTGCGGTATTCGCCTTTTTACAGGTGTACTCTATCCAGTCCATCTTACCGGTATTAATGGTCGACTTTGGGGCCAGTGAAGTACAAGTCGGTATGGCGGTTGGGGCGACTGTCATGGCAGTGGCGATCATGTCCCCTTTCTTAGGCATGTTGTCTGATACCATTGGGCGCAAGTCCATTATCGTGGCGGCATTACTCTTTTTAGCGGTACCTACTGCCTTAATTGCGCATAGCAGTAGCGTGGAGGTCTTGACCTTTTGGCGCTTTTTGCAAGGGCTATCTGTTCCCGGTATTACGGTGGTGACCATTGCTTATCTAGGAGAGGAGTTCAAAGGCGGAGCGATTGCTGAGCTCATGGCATATTACGTGTCAGGCACCGTGCTTGGCGGCTTTTCAGGACGTTTTATTTTAGGACATCTACATGAGTGGGTCGGTTGGCGAATCGCTTACTATATTATGGCGGCGTTAACCTTTGCCGGAGCACTGTGGGTAGCCAAGACCCTGCCCGCCTCCAAAAACTTTGTCCCCAGTCCTAAGTTTCGCACTGCACTGACAACGCTAGCTGGTCATCTAACCAATCGCTATGTCATCTCGGCAGGTTTACTTGGTTTTTGCGTACTTTTCTCACTGGTTGGCTGCTTTACCTTTATTAACCTACACCTTGCCGCTACACCTTACCATTTAGATACGGGACAACTGGCGAATATTTTTACCGTGTATTTAATTGGGGTCATTATCACACCGTTATCAACCAAGCTACTACAACGCTTTGGCGCAGCACGAACCATTGTTGTGGCCGTTATTATGTCGATGTTGGGCGTATTGTTGACCTTATCAGCCCCTTTATGGCTAATTATTATCGGTATCAGCGTCATGTCCTCAGGGGTATTTATTACTCAATCTGCCACGATCGGCTATATTGCCACCAATGTGCATGAAGGACGATCTCTGGCCTCAGGCTTATATTATATGTTTTACTATGCTGGTGGTACCGTTGGGGCATGGGCATGTGGACTGGCTTATGCCCATGGCGAGTGGACTTATACGGTTTGGACGTTATTGTTTATGCAACTGATGGCCCTATTAATTGCACGATTTGGCATGATTAAAACGCCCCTTAATTCCTAATTTACATTAAACAAAACTGATTCTTTTACCTCAATCTCAACTTATAGTGGTAGGAAGACTAAAGATCTACAGCCTTAAGCTTACTATTTAACCTTACTAAGCCAACTAGAGTAATATTTGCGCTCGGTTGCCTTGTAACCATTTTAGACTTCTTTAACTATATTTGCCTATGACTATATAACGAAGGACTATGACTATGACTATGACTATGACTATGACTATGGCTTTGGTTTAGCCCCGCATTTATGATTAATTGATAAAACGTACTAGACGAGAAGCACCAATCTATATGCTCATCAATGAATTGATTTGCATCTTTTGAACCATTACTTTGAATTATCTCAATTAAAATTATAATTTGTATTGACCTAACATAGATATCTTTGTTAAATTAAATTTCAATTAAAATGAGATATTTTGTATCGAATATACCATTTTTAAGAAAACATCATTAGCAAGGAATGCACATGATGCCATAAGGATGTAATGAGGTACGATTTGCAAAACCTGATCGACTCTATAAAAACATTCTAAATTATAAATCCCAATCAAACAGTCATAACATAGATAGCTAAGGATAGCGCCATGACTAATGCCAAAACCACAACCCAAACCCAAACCAATTATCAGCCTACTTCTACCGAATCATTCTCTCAGCTGTATTCAACGTCAATTAATAACCCCGAAGCATTTTGGGGCAAACAAGCCGAGCGCATCTATTGGCACAAATCACCTGAGCAAATTGTAGATAAGAGCAACTTACCTTTTGCAAAATGGTTTGTCGGTGGTGAGACCAATGTCTGCTATAACTGCGTTGATCGCCATTTAGAAGAGCGCGCCGAGCAAGATGCCTTTGTTTGGGTGTCCTCCGAGATTAATCAAGACCTTCTAGACAATCACCCCGGTGTTGCCGAAGCGTTTAAAGAGCTGGACAATCATGTAGAGTTTTACACCGACTATGCCAAGCGTCGCCTCACCTATAACCGCTTATATAAAGAAGTCAATTATTTCGCAGATGTGCTACAACGCTTAGGCGTTGGTAAAGGCGACCGCGTTATTATTTATATGCCGATGATCTTAGAAGCAGCCTACGCTATGTTAGCCTGTACCCGTATCGGCGCAGTACATTCAGTGGTATTTGGCGGCTTTGCGGCACATAATTTAGCGATTCGGATGGATGATGCCAAAGCTAAACTGGTTATCACTGTCGATGCAGGATTGCGTGGCGGTAAGGTCATCAATTACAAAAACTTGGTGAATCAAGGTGTCGAGCAAGCACAGGTGAAGCCTGAAAAAGTATTGGTAGTGAATCGCGGCATCATGCCGTACACCCCTCAACCTATCGATGTCGACTATGCTACTGAGCGCCGCATTAGTTGTGAGGCAAAAGCGGTCGTTGAGCCAGTTTGGCTTGAGTCAAACGAACCTTGCTACTTACTCTACACTTCAGGTACCACAGGCACCCCAAAAGGTGTACAGCGTGATACGGGTGGACATGCCGTCGCCTTAACCACATCGATTGACTACATTTATGATGGTAAGGCAGGAGAGACATTCTGGGCCATTTCGGATATTGGCTGGGCGGTCGGACACTCTTATACCATTTACGCCCCGCTGCTCGCTGGGATGACCAGTATTATGTACGAAGGTCTGCCCCATTACCCAAACCCAGGGATATGGTGGCGTATCGTCGAAGCCAATAAGGTCAACATTCTGTTTACTGCCCCAACAGGCATTCGAATGCTCAAAAAACAAGATGAATCGTGGTTAACCCGTTATAACACCAGCAGCGTGAAGTCCTTCTTTTTAGCGGGCGAGCCATTGGATGAACCGACCGGCGAATGGCTCTCGGATCATTTAGGGGTGCCAATTATCGATCACTATTGGCAAACTGAGACAGGCTGGCCCATCTTAAGCCATGTTCCTAAGTTTGATCATAAAGATCACAAAGCAGGGTCACCCGGTTACCCTATGTTTGGCTATGATGCCAAGGTGCTTAATGAAGAAACGGGAGAGCCTTGCTCGCCCGGTGAAAAAGGATTGTTAGCGATTTCAGCGCCCCTACCTCCGGGCTGTTTAACCACCGTTTGGGGCAATGATGCGCGTTTTATCAAAAGTTATTACAGCTTATTTGATGGCAAACAATACTCAAGCTCCGACTATGCAACGACGGATGAAGACGGTTATTTTTATATCCTTGGTCGTACCGATGATGTCATCAATGTGGCAGGACACCGCTTAGGTACGCAGGAGATTGAAGCGGCGATTAGCGAGCATCCTGAAGTGGCAGAAGTTGGGGTTGTCGGTATCAAGGATGACTTAAAAGGCGAATTACCGATTGCCTTTTGTATCTTGCGCGACCCGTCTATCATTGAGGTTACCGAAAATAGGTTTAGAGTGGAACAACAGATATTTGGTATCGTTGCAAAGTCTTTAGGGTCTCTGGCACGACCTGCTGCTGTTTATTTCCCATCTGCCTTACCAAAAACGCGCTCTGGAAAAATCCTACGCCGCGCCATTCGTGCCTTAGCTGAAGGTCATGAAACCGGTGATATGTCTACCCTTGATGACCCCTCTGCCATAGAAGCGGTTAAATCAGCTTTGAAAAATTATTAAGGTTTTTTGACATTAACAGTCAACACCAGATCTGTAAATCAACGTTGTGAATAAAATTAGCTTTTACACTACCCCTAATAAACAAGAATAAGGTGTCTAGAATTTCTGTTTATAAAGTTAGCAATCTTAATCTTTCAAACGTATATCTAGAAGGATCTAGATTAATAGGATGATTGAGAATGCTTTAATTCAATAACTTTGCAAGGAAGCAATAAATGACCATTCTCGCAATTGTTTTGTCTCTTGGATTATTGATGTACTTCGCTTACAAAGGCGTCAGTGTACTTATTTTAGCACCTATTTTGGCGTTACTTGCTGTCGTACTAAGCGGTCAAGCCTCTGAATCAATGGGAATCTATACACAAGTTTTTATGAAAGGTATGGGCGGTTTTGCAGTAAAATATTTTCCACTATTTATTCTTGGTGCTATTTTCGGTAAGCTCATGGAAGACTCTGGGTATGCCTATAGTATTGCAAAAAGTATCGTCGATAGGTTAGGCAGTCACCATGCGTTACTAGCGATTGTACTGGCGTGCGCCCTCTTAACCTATGGTGGCGTTTCCGTTTTCGTTGTCGCATTTGCCGTTTATCCTATTGCGGCAGCATTATTTAAACACGCTGATATTCCTAAACGTCTAATTCCTGGTGCCATTAGTATCGGTGCGTTTACTTTTACTATGACCGCACTACCGGGCACACCTGCCATTCATAATGCCATTCCCATGCCTTACTTCCAAACCGACGCCTTTGCCGCACCTGGTCTTGGAATTATTGCTGCTATCATCATGCTTGGCGGTGGTATGTTATGGATGAATTATCAACTTCGTAAAGCGAAAGCCGTAGATGAAGGCTATGGCAACCATATCCTAAATGAAAAGGAATTTGATGTCTCGGGTAAGGTGCAAAACTTTTGGCTTGCCTTAGTACCTATTGTCATTGTGGTCATAGGCAACTACTTGTTTTCAAAAATTATTATTCCTATGTGGGATAATAGCTATTTAGCAGGCGAGCAATTTGGCGGCGTGGAGATTAGCTCATTAATTGGTATATGGTCCATTATTATATCGCTTGCCATTGCTTGTCTTTTCGTTATTGCGCTCAACTTTTCTAGAATTAAAAGCTTATCTGAAACCTTAAATGAAGGGGCAATGGGTTCATTATTACCCATATTTAATACTGCTTCTGAGGTTGGTTATGGCTCAGTGATTGCAGGCTTAGCAGGGTTCGCGGTCATTCAGCATTTCTTAATGGGAATCGCTTCAAGCAATCCTCTTATCTCTGAAGCCATTATTATTAACGTACTTGCTGGTATCACAGGTTCTGCTTCTGGGGGGTTGGGAATCGCCTTAGAGGTCATGGGTGAAAACTATATGCTTTTGGCTGAGCAGTACAATATCAATCCTGAACTGATGCATCGTATCGCTTCATTGGCTTGTGGTGGCTTAGATGCCCTACCCCATAACGGAGCAGTTATCACTATGCTAACTATTTGTGGGTTGACCCATAAACAATCTTATGTCGACGTCTTTGTCACTGCCGTCGTTGTTCCAATTTTGGCAACGATAGCAATAATTGTATTAGGCACTATGTTTGGCTCTTTCTAATCGCATAAAACGAAGTTATAAAAATTGATTCAAAAATCCTAGTACGACAACATTTTTTGTAATTTTCACTTGTAAAATGAGAATAAATGTCTCATTATTTAGGCTAATAATTTACAATCACACTATTATTGACATTATTTATAAAAAATGAGCCATTAGTATTTAAAAGCTAACCGACACATTTAAAACTTAATACTTTTAAGATAAGGATATCCTATGCACCACGTTAAACAACTCATCAACGGACAATTTGTAGAGTCAAACACTCAAGAATGGATCGATTTGACCGATCCGGCCAGTCAAGAAGTTATCGCCAAAGTACCTCAAACCACAGATGATGAGATCAATGAAGCGGTAGCTGCTGCCAAAGAAGCATTTAAAACGTGGCGCAAGACACCCATCACTACCCGCTCTAGAATTTTCTTAACCTATCAAGCGCTTATTCGTGAGCATATGGATGAGCTCGCTGAATTACTCACCTCTGAGCAAGGTAAGACTATTGCGGATGCACGCGGTGATGTGTTTCGTGGTCTAGAAGTTGTCGAACATGCCTCAGGTATTGCCAACTTACAGATGGGTGAGTTTGTTGAAAATGTCGCCCGTGGCGTTGATACTTATAGTATTTGGCAACCGCTTGGTGTTTGTGCAGGTATTACTCCGTTTAACTTCCCTGCCATGATTCCACTTTGGATGTTCCCGATGGCGATTGCCACCGGCAATACCTTTATTCTGAAACCTTCTGAACAAGACCCTATGGTCACCATGCGCTTGGTAGAGTTAGCACTGGAAGCTGGCGTACCTAAGGGCGTTTTAAACGTCGTCCATGGCGGCAAACCAACAGTAGATGCCATTTGTAATCATCCTGATATTAAGGCGGTCTCATTCGTCGGCTCAACCCGTGTTGGTCATCATGTCTATGATCTAGCCAGTAAAGCCGGTAAACGTGTCCAGTGCATGATGGGTGCCAAAAACCACGCCGTTATCCTACCTGATGCCAACAAAGAGCAAACCCTTAATCAATTAGCCGGTGCAGCCTTTGGTGCGGCGGGTCAACGCTGTATGGCGTTATCGGTCGTTGTACTAGTGAGTGCTGCTGGCGACTGGATCGATGACATAAAAGCCAAAGCTGAAAGCCTAGTGGTATCAGCTGGTAAACATGATAAAGACTTAGGCCCACTTATCAGCCCGCAAGCTAAAGCACGCGTTGAGCATCTTATTCAGACCGGTGTCGATGAAGGTGCAGACTTGTTATTAGATGGCCGTGGTATCACCGTTGAAGGCTATGAAAATGGTAACTTCGTCGGCCCGACTATCTTTGATAATGTGACCACTGATATGCAGATTTACAGCCAAGAGATTTTCGGTCCTGTCCTATGTATCATGCGCGCAGATTCATTGGATGAGGCGATTGAGCTAATAAATGCCAATCCGAATGGCAATGGTACTGCTATCTTTACCCAGTCTGGCGCGGCGGCTCATAAGTTCCAACAAGACATCGATGTTGGTCAAGTTGGTATTAACCTACCTATCCCAGTGCCATTACCGATGTTCTCATTCTCAGGATCTCGTGCCAGCAAGTTGGGCGACTTAGGGCCGTATGGCAAACAAGCGGTACAATTTTATACCCAAACCAAAACGGTCACCGCACGATGGTTTGACGATGAGGCCAGTAAAGGTAAAGTGAATACTACCATTTCGATGTAGTCTAGCCTTAGATGTAGTCTAGCATTACGTATGAAACCGATATAGGACTACTGAGTGAAAACAATAACCCTATCCTTATTATTCGTTTTACTCTTTGGTTCGGGATTTGTCGCCACTCAGTACGGATTGCCCTACGCAGATCCAGTCTCATTTTTGGTGATTAGGTTTGCCATAACAGCAGCGCTATTAGGTCTGGTCTGTCTTATTATCAAACCGACACTACCTAGCTCGCTGCGTGAGATGGTTCACATAACGATAGCGGGTGTGCTGATAGTCGGTGTTTTCTCGCTCGGTGTCTTTTTAGCGATTGACTATGGTATTTCAGCGTCAACATCCGCGTTAATCATCTCTTTTCAGCCATTATTAGCAAGTTTGATTGCTTGGATGGTGTATAAAGCATCTGTATCCCCCTTTCAATGGATAGGGTTGGTCATTGGGCTGATAGGAGTTATGGTGATCGTGTTTGGAGGGCTGAATCCACCGAGCTTAATCGGGCTAGCTATGGCCTTATTAGGACTACTAGGTGCAACATGCGGCAGCATTTACCAGAAGTATTATTGTCAAAATATGCACTTGGTATTTGGCGGATTTTTACAGTCTGGCGCCTCCTTTGCTTTCTGCGCGATCGTTTGGTTGTTCTACCCTGTCCATCATATTGAATGGACTTCAGAATTTGTGTTTTCGCTATTGTGGATGGCAGTTATCGTATCGATTGGCGCGATAAGCCTTCTTTATTCACTGATTAGAGAGTTGCCCATTAGTCAGGTATCAACTTTGTTTTATCTCGTACCGATATCAGCGTTAGGCCTCTCCTTTGTCTTTTTAGAAGGCAGCATTTCGCTATTTCAAAGTGTAGGCATCGTGTTAGTCTCGCTATCCGTGTTTCTTGTGGCCATGTTAGGTCAGCAAGTTAGTGAAAAGTTAGTTAGTTAGTTAATGAATTAATCAGTTAGTAAATAAGTTGGTTAGTCACTTAATAAATAACCACTTAATAAATAGACGCTTAATAAGTCACCTAATAAATAGCCGCTTAAGAAATAGCGTGAAAAGGAATTTAAATACTATCAAGTAATCATCAAGGAATAGATATGGACTTTACATTATCCGACGACCAGTTGGCGTATCAACAAGCCGCCCATCAATTTGCACTAAAGGAATTGAAACCAAACGCTGCCACTTGGGACAGGGAAAGTCATTTCCCAGTTGACGTCATTAAGCGTACCGGCGATCTTGGTTTTTTGGGATTATATACCAATCCAGACTGTGGCGGCTTAGGTCTGCCACGTCTCGATGCGGCCCTCGTATTTGAACAACTCGCTTGGGGCGATACGTCAGTGTCCGCCTATATTAGTATCCATAATATGGTGACGTGGATGATTGGCGAATATGCCAAAGATGAGGTGCGACATGAGGTGGTACCGAAGCTGGTCAGTGGTGAGCTATTATCCAGCTATTGTTTGACTGAGCCAAATGCTGGCTCTGATGCTGGATCGTTATCGACCAAAGCGGTTAAGCAAATCGATGATACCAATGGAGAAAGCCATTATCTGCTAAATGGTGAGAAAACCTTCATATCAGGCGCTGGAGCTACCGACATCTTAGTGGTTATGGCACGTACAGGAGCTGCTGGTCCCAAAGGGGTCTCCGCCTTTGTAGTCGATGCGCACAGCGAGGGTATCAGCTATGGTAAAAATGAGCATAAAATGGGCTGGAAATCACAGCCTACCCGCACTATTCACTTTAAAGACGTCAAAGTTCCTGCCAGTCATCTGTTAGGTCAAGAAGGAGAAGGCTTTAAATTTGCCATGAAAGGCTTAGATGGTGGTCGTATTAATATCGGTATTTGTGCAGTTGGTACCGCACAGTCTGCGCTAGAGACGGCATTAGACTATGTGCAACAACGTAACCAATTTGGTAGTGCCATAGCAGATTTGCAATCGGTACAATTTAAGCTTGCTGATATGCTGACCCAAACCGTTGCCGCCCGTCAAATGATCTATTTAGCTGCCAATAAAGTTGACACGAAAGATACCAATGCAACTGCCTACTGTGCAATGGCAAAACGCATGTCTACCGACTTAAGTTTTGAGGTCGCTAATCAAGCGTTACAGCTACATGGGGGCTATGGTTATCTCAATGAATATCCGCTTGAGCGCCATGTGCGTGATTTGCGCGTGCATCAGATTTTAGAGGGCACGAATGAGATTATGCGAGTCATTGTGTCACGCAAAATGCTCGATGCGGACGGATTAGACGGCTTTCGCTAATGCCAAAAATGACACCATGAGCTTAATAAATACTTGTAGAGCAGTACCCTTATCAACACCAGTACCCTTATTAACATCAGTAATTTTTTAAAATCAGTAACATCAGACTAAAAGGCGATACTATGACCACTTATACCAATCTAAACGTATCCATTGACGGCCACGTTGCCACGTTAACCCTAAACAATCCGCCTGCTCATACCTGGACGGCGTCAAGCTTACAGTCACTCAAGCAACTGATCGATGACTTAAATAACAATGATTCAGTTTATGCGCTCGTCATCCATGGTGACGGCGAGAAGTTCTTCTCTGCAGGGGCTGATTTGAATACCTTTGCAGACGGCGATAAAGGCATTGCTATTTCAATGGCCATTGCCTTTGCTGAAGCCTTTGAGGCTTTATCAAACTATCGTGGCGTCAGTATTGCTGCGATTAATGGCTATGCCATGGGCGGCGGACTTGAATGTGCTCTTGCCTGCGATATCCGTATTGCTGAAGCACATGCTGTTATGGCGTTGCCTGAAGCCAGCGTTGGCTTATTGCCTTGTGCAGGTGGCACCCAAAACCTACCTTGGCTAGTGGGCGAAGGTTGGGCAAAGCGTATGATCTTATGCGGGGAACGCGTCGATGCTGAGACTGCATTGCGCATTGGCTTGGTCGAAGAAGTGACCGAGAAAGGGAACGGCTTAACAGTGGCATTAGAATTAGCCAACAAGGTTACCAAACAATCACCTGTTGCCGTCACCTTATCAAAACAATTGGTACAATCGGCCAGACATCAGCCGCCTGCTTATAACCTAATCAATGAGCGTGAAGCCTTTGTCAAACTATTCGACACGGCGGATCAAACGGAAGGGGTGAACGCCTTTTTAGAAAAGCGTAAACCATCATGGCAAAACAAATAATCATCTTATTGAGTTACCTCTGACTAGCCAATAACAATAATTGCCAGTGATAAGAAACGGAATTTAAAATATAAAAAGGGACTCCCTATGCAAAATGAAGCCTCACAAGCAACAGAAGCATCAGTACTGTTTACCGAACACCCTACCCACTCAGGTCATGTGATTGGCGAGATGATGCTAAATTCACCAAAGTCGCTCAATGCACTTAGTGTCGATATGTGCCAGCTAATGTCTGAGCAGTTATTGCATTGGCAGGACGATGAGCGTGTTGTGGCGGTTATATTACGGGGTGCCGGTGATAAGGCGTTTTGTGCAGGTGGTGATATTCGTAAGCTTTATGACAGCATGATAGACAATCCGCCGATGCCGAACCCTTACGCTACTCAGTTTTTTGGAGGTGAATACAAGCTATATCGTCAAATGCACTTTTATAATAAGCCGTTAATTTTGTGGGGTAACGGTATTATTATGGGCGGTGGTATGGGATTGACGGCTGCCTGTAGTCATCGTATTGTCACTGAAACGACTAAGTTTGCCATGCCTGAGATTAGCATTGGATTATTTCCCGACGCTTCAGGTAGTTGGTTTTTGCAGCGCATGCCTGCCAAAACGGGATTGTTTTTGGGTTTAACTGGCGCTTTATGCAATGCTAATGATGCGAAATTTGTCAGTCTTGCAGAATATGCCCTACCCAGCGATAGCTTCGCGAGAGTCATAGATACATTGGCAAAAGCTGACTGGCAGCAACCCAAAACTGTCGATTCACTTTATAGTCACGCCCATCGCACAGCCAGTCATACTTTGTCTCAGTTAGAGGTAGCCACTAAGGTTCAGCTTGAGTCTGAGTTGACGCCGAGCAAGCTGGCGCAACACTGGCAAGCGATTCAGACGTTGATGGTCAGTGGTGGTTTGCAGCAGATTGATGATATTTTGACTGATGACAATAAGCTTGCGCAACTAGATGCAAGCTTTGCAGAAGACAGTTGGACCAAGCGAGCGGTGACCACTTACCGTCGAGGTTGTCCCGTGACTGCCGCTTTGACTTATGAGTTATATCACCGAGTCAAAGACTTGTCTTTAGAGCAAATTTTAGTACTTGAGGCCAATGTTGCCGTGCACTGTGCCAACAATCCAGACTTTAAGGAAGGGGTGCGGGCGCTACTGATTGATAAGGATAAAAACCCTAACTGGTCACGCAGTTTAGAGGAATGTATAACGTCATCAGGTAAAGACTATATCGCCAGTCATTTTGCCAGCCCCTACCCTGAGGGCGTCCATATATTTCAGGATTGGTTAGGTAAGTCCTCATTTGGCTCACAACTAGTGACTTAACAAAACTAGAATTAAAAAAACTAGATACTTAACAAAGCTCGCGACTTAAATTAACCCCATTAGCTCAAGACTTTTTCTATCAAAATTGACTATCAAGGAAGGATATCATGACGGCACATTCAATAGATAACAATAGCAGCACTAGCACCCCCAACACTCATGACTCTCTTAACGTTGCTTTTATTGGACTGGGTAATATGGGTGGTCCAATGGCCAAAAATCTAATTAAAGGTGGCTTTAATGTCACCGTTTATGATTTGTCAGATAACGCCCAGCAACACCTTGCCCAAGTCGGCGCTCAGACTTCATCCTCACCAATTGAGGCAGTCAAAAATGCCGATGTTGTAATAACCATGTTACCCGCTGGCAAGCATGTCAAAACCGTCTATTTAGGCGATGCTAATGCCACCGAGTTAACAGATAACGGCATATTGGCGCATATCCCAAGCAGCACACTGGTTATTGACAGCAGTACCATAGCGCCCGCCGATGCCATCACGGTCGCCACTGTTGCAAGCGCTAAAGGAATAGATATTATCGATGCACCAGTATCTGGTGGCACAGCAGGTGCCGAAGCAGGAACATTGACCTTTATTGTCGGTGGTGGCGATGACGCCTTTAATCGTGCTAAGCCCTTATTACAAATTATGGGTAAAAATATTTTCCATGCCGGTGACAATGGGGCTGGGCAAGTGGCGAAAATTTGCAATAATATGCTGCTTGGTATTTTGATGACAGGTACTGCTGAAGCGATAAATCTTGGCGTTAAGAGTGGTCTCAATCCCAACACTTTATCTGAAATCATGCTACAAAGTTCAGGACGCAACTGGACACTTGAGGTCTATAACCCCTACCCTAATATTTTGGAAAATGTCCCATCGAGTAGAGGCTATACGGGTGGCTTTATGACCCAGCACATGCACAAAGATATAAACTTAGCATTACAAACCGCAGAAGAGATGGGCGCGAAAGTACCTATGGGTGCTCAGACGGCTAAGCTATATGAGGAGCACAATCAACAGTTTAACGATATGGACTTCTCAAGTATCATGGCCTATTTTGATAGCAGTGTATTAACTAAGTCTTAATAGACTGATTGGGCATAAATACTGGCGTTCTCTACTATTTAAATGAGCTATAAGCTTAAATGAGCTATAAGCTTCCTACCTAACCTTATTTTACAAAAGTTAGTGCGTACTTTTTTGAATATATATAATAGCTTAAATCGTTCATGGTGTATGGATAGGACTTATATAGATACGACTTTCACAAAGAAAAAATCCCAAGTCAGTGACTTGGGATTTTTACGTCTGGTATGAAAGACGTCACTCACCCAGTATAGTCATCGGCAACTATAGTCAAAGAAGACTAAAATGGTTACAAGGCAACCGAGCGCAAGTACTACTCTAGTAGGCTTAACGAGGTTAACGCTGTGGCTCTTTAGTTTGCCTACGACTATAATATTTTAACTTTGTAACTCATACACTAATGCCTGAATATCCAACGCGGCCTCACGCATCCGCGGTACATACTGCAGCAGGTCATCGAGTGAAATACGAACCGTGGGCGCATGCAGATAAAGCGACGCTAAATAGCGCTCTTGTTTATCTAAGATCGGTACAGACACGGCGACCATTTCAGAGATAAACTCTTCATTATCAACGCCAATCCCTGTTTCGGCAATACTCTCAAGCTCTGTACTTAAGGCATCATAATCCGTAATGGTATTTTTAGTGAACTTATCTAAGCTCAAGTTTTGCAGCATTCTATGGCGACGATCGGATGACAGTTGACTTAAATATAGCTTACCCGTGGCCGTACACCACATCGGTGACTTGGAGCCGATAGGAAGATAAATTTGTAACGGTAGCTCTGTGATTACACGGTTGGTATAGACCATGTTCATATTCTGCGGAACCGCAATACCACACGTCTCTTTGACATCGTTGACGAGACGCTGTAACACAACTTGGCGCTCACTATAAAACTGTCGCTGCTGCCATAGCTCAACGCTTAAATTTCGCACCCGCTTGCCCGCGATAACCCCTCCTGTGATATCTACCATGACAAAGCCCTCATCCACCAATTGCTGAATAAGACGATGAATGGTGGGTTTCGGAATATCCAACTCTTTTGAAAGCTCTAAAGGCGTAATGGGTTTTGCCGCGTAGGATACCGCTTCGATTATTTGCAGTACTCGAGTAATTGATGAGACTTTGGGCATTATCAGTGACACCTTACATTATAAGTGGTTGGTTCTAACGACGCTGCTCTACGATAAGCGAGTCAATACCATTGTTTTGCAGCTTCTGCTGAGCAGCTAACACAGCTTGTCGGTTGGTCATCGGCGCAGACACTACTTGATAAATGACCTGACCATTGGCGCGTTTATTTTTAACCACACGCACATCAACCCCTGCTAATAAAACTTGAGCTCGACGCTTATCCGCCTCGTCAGCAGTGTTATAGCTGTGAATTTGTAAAATATAGCTTGATTTTTTTGGTGCCGCTGTTGTGGAACCTGCACCTGCTTGATTGGCAACATTTCCCTGAGAAGTAGAAGGCGCATTTTGCCCACTTGCATCATTATTGGTAGGCTCATCATAAGTGCCTTCCTCTTCAACTATAACGATATCTTGATCATCATTGGTCGCTGAGGGCTGTTGTGATCCCATAGGGTTCATAACCGAATCCTCTGATATGCCATAGTTTCCAGAGTTTTGATTATTAGTAGCGCTGTTATCACTACTCTGTGCACTGGGATCAGTCACCACAACATCCGGTCTAAGCTCTGTATTGCCTGTTGAAAGCTCCGACTCTTCGATTACCGCTTCATCAGGCACACTGATCATCTCCTGACCAGGCAATAAGTCATAGAACTCGTAATCATCCGCCTTATTGGTAGTCTGATTAAGAGGCTCAACGGTACGCTCTTCAACTTTTTCTTCTGTGCCAATGTCAAATGGGTTCAACAAATACAATGCCAAACCAATCATTAACGTCAATATCGAACCAACGAATATCCATAGTAAGCTTGAAAGGCCACTGCTTGGACGTTTCTCGACAGCGCCCTTAGGTTTTTTTGCTAACATAGACTTCTCCATTTATGATTCTGTTAAGTCATCTCATTGGCAAAGCATTTTACGATATTTAAGCTTTAAACGACTTAGTATGAAGCTTGCTTCGCTTTTGAATACATCGCGTTGAACGGCGTATGTGTCATTAACATGAAGGGTAACGCTTAAAATAAGTATTTAGATAACGAGCACTCAAAACTGGGTACTCATTACACTAACCGAATCAATCTACATGCTAGTGGGCGCTGACAACCCTAGAAGGCTCAGTCCATTTGCCAAAACTTGACGAACCGCTTTTGATAAGCGCAAACGAGCCTGCATTAAGTCGAGCTCTTCGTTGCTTGGCGATTCATCCGCAATAATACTAACGGGTAAAATACGATTGTCGTTGTACCAGCTGTGGAATAATGAGGCCAAGTCTTTTAGATAGTTGGTCAAGACATGCGGATCATAGCCGGTAGCAGCACGCTTTAACGTCGCAGGATATGCGGCCAACAGTTTAAGCAGCTCACTTTCTGTCTCACCATCTAACAATTCTTGATGTGCTAAACCTAAAGCATCATCGACACTTAGCCCTTTAGCATCCAGCTTCTCAAGTACGCTACATACACGGGCATGTGCATATTGAATATAATACACCGCATTGTCTTTACTTTGAGATTTTGCTAATTCTAGATCGAAGTCAATGTGTACCTCAGGCTTACGCGCTACATAATAAAATCTTGCAGCATCGTTACCGACTTCATCGCGTAGCTCACGCAAGGTGACAAACTTACCTGAGCGCGAGGACATTTGTATTTTCTCCTCCCCACGCCATAACGCAACAAACTGCACTAATATCACTTCTAAACGCTTCTCATCGATACCTAAAGCGGTTAATGCTGCACGAACACGGGCGATATAACCATGATGATCCGCGCCCCAGACATTAATAACAGTATCAAAACCACGGTCAAATTTATTTTTGTGATAGGCAATATCTGACGCAAAGTAAGTGGTTAAACCATTGGCACGACGAACCACACGGTCTTTTTCATCGCCGAAATCTGTTGATCGGAACCACGTATTACCGTCCTTTTCATACAGATAGCCTTTTCTATCAAGTGCTTCTAGTACAGGCTCAATATCCTCTGCAATCGACTTTTCACTAAACCAGCGCTCAAAGCGAACGCCAAAATCGTTTAGATCGTCTTTTATATCTTCTAAAATCTCAGTCAATGCGGCATTTAAGAAAAGCTCATAGCCCTTACCAAGCAGTTGCTTACTGTTGGCTATTACACCATCAATATGGGCATTTTTATCGCCCGACACCAGTGTTTGCTCTCCGTCAGCGTTAGTCTGATAAACCGCATCTTCCACCACATCCGCACTAATTTGGCTGTAAGGATGGACATACGTATCGCCATGCTGGTCTTTAAGCGTCTGAGCAATATCAGTGACATAGTCGCCTTGGTAGCCACCAACAGGGAAGTGAATATCTTCGCCATTGATTTCCAAATACCTTAAATAGGTACTGACCGCCAAAATGTCCATTTGACGACCCGCATCATTGACATAATACTCACGGGTCACCTTGTAGCCTACGGCTTCTAGTAAGTTTGCGACACTCATACCAAAAGCGGCGCCACGGCCATGACCGACATGCAAGCTTGAGGTAGGGTTCGCGGACACAAACTCAACCTGCACCTTATTATCAGCAAACTCATCGGTTAAACCAAAGCGTTCATTTTGTTCAAAAATGGCATCAAGGACAGCAAACTTGGCTTCGCTGTTGAGAAATATATTGATAAATCCTGGTCCTGCGACCTCAAGCTTAGCAATACTCTTATTCTCAGGTAAAGCCGCTATCAATTGCTCTGCCAATGCACGCGGATTGGTTTTTGCGACTTTGGCTGCCGTTAATGCAATATTGCTTGCATAATCGCCATGCTCAGGGCTTTTACTTCGAGTAATCTGACTGTTATTTTCCCAGTTATTGGGTAAGATACCTTGAGCAATCAACGCCTTAGCTGCGCTATCTAATAATGTATAGATTTCATCAATTTGAGCTTGCGACATAATTTAATAAACTCTAAAGTTAGGTGAATACGTAATTTAAATGAATGATGTTTAACAGGGGTGTTCTACAATGATTGATATTTAATTGAGTTGGTATTTAATTAATAATAACGGGTATATCATTGAATATGCTTGACGAACCCTTTAATATATCAAGCTTTGCTCTTATTTTCCACATATTGTCAAAGGATCTATAGATTGACTATCTGTTAATCGTGATTTATCGGTTTAACCTAACCTTACTTACTGGACTTAACTTGACTAGTATTTTGTGACTGTTTGTTTTATGGCATGGCACTTTAGACTTTGATTACCCTATAATGACTTCAAAATAAGCTGTATGGGATAACTTAAGACAGATTTTATCATTCATTATCTAATAATACTCTAACTCTAGTTTAGCATTGAAAATTCATCTAAATGACAGAATCCTACAGCTCTATTTATGTCACATTATTCTACTTGAAAGTGACCATCACAACGTATTGGATGAATAATTTCATTGGTTTTTCACTCAAATCAAACAATCTACTATCTAATAAGTATTTTAGTTTTAACTATAACCGTTACTAAACAACCAAAAATTCGATAGACCCTAGTTTAATCAATCGCCGCTTATACAACTTTAAAAACACTCATATTAGGATTAACTTATGCTTGCTACTGTATTCGCTATTGCTGCTGAAACTGTTACCAGTTGGGGCTTGTACGTATTACTGCCTATCTTTATCGCTACTTTATTTTTTATTATGTGGGACATCTCTAAAAAGTCTGACGCAGGGCGCGCAGGTACCTTTTGGATTTTTGTCGCATTGGGGGCAGGTTTCGTGGGATTCTTACTTAAACTGGTGCTTGAGGTGGTATTTACCAGATGGGTCTTGTAGTTTCGAATCAACGTTAGCCCAAGCCCATTATCGGTATAATTGATTAACATAAAAGGCTAGAGTTTACTCGTATTCAGTGACTTATATTTAGTGATTTGTATTCAGCGACTTGTATTGTGTGACTCGTATTGAGCTATTTTGTGGCAATCAACGTCGCTCGCATCGGTGCAGGATAGCCTTCAATGGTCCTAGTTGAATCCTTCGGATCTAAAAAGTCTTTTAGCGATTGATAGGTCATCCAATCTGTCGCTCGCTGTTCCTCAGTCGAGGTGATATCAATATCCACACATTTGACATCTCTAAAGCCGACCTTTTCTAGCCAGCCGATCAATGCCGCCACAGACGGTATAAAATAGACATTATTCATTTTGGCATAGCGATCATGCGGTACTAATACCGTATTTTTATCCCCTTCTACCACTAAGGTCTCCAATATCAACAGACCGCCTTTGATAAGCTGATTTTTTAGCTGATTAAGATGCTCAAAGGGTGACTGTCTATGGTATAACACCCCCATACAAAACACGGTATCAAACAACTGATTGCCTTGGTCTATACTGGCAGGCAACGCCTCTAACCCTACCGGAATATAATGAGTGCGATAGCCTACGCCAGTCTTATCAATATCCTTATCCGCATCAAACCCACCGACAAAATGACGAATCGCCATAAATTGATGATAAAACAAACACGACGGGTCAATCACGATCACTTGCTTAGCACCCGCTCCCGCCATGCGCCATCCGTGATACCCTGAGCCACCCCCCACATCAAGTACATAGCGTCCTTCGAGTGTGCCGATATGAGGCGCAATACGCTGCCATTTCCAGTCACTATGCCATTCGGTGTCGATAACCACCTTATTCTCACCTAACCCAATTTGAAACGGCCCTTTTCGCCATGGCATCAATTGTTTCATTAATGCCTGTATCTGCTTACCTTGTCCGGTAGTTAACTCAGCATCAACGGTTAAGGTATCGCTGTTTAAATCAACATTTTTAACATCAAGTGTTGGTAGCTTTTCGACGGCAGCTAAATAAGCAGGGGCATGCGCATAGCGTCGTTTGTCTTTGATGTCGCTTAGCCAATGTGGCAGGTTAGCCAGCCATTCGGTGGCAATAGGTCGGTATTGGGCACGCTGAATCAATGCTAGGTAGAGTTCGCGTTCGGCGGTAGAGATGGTTTGGTTGGTCATAGACGGTTCGTTATGTAAGTGAATGTGGGGTAGTTATTGTAAGGGGGAAAGCGATATAAGCTCTCGCTTGTACAGTGATGAAAGAACTTAAAAGTCTAGATTTTTAAAATAACACACCCCTTTCATTAAACAAAAAGGAACTCAAAACCTATTTTATAACTGTCGTATTTACTTTAAATCTTCCATATTTCTAGCGCTTTATCCAACAGGTCATCAGCTCTTTTATCAATTTCAGATTCGTTCCATACCTCAAGTTCAAGATAAGGTGACAGTGTTTCAATACCACCAGAATAGTGTTTCAGACCCTCCTTATTTTTACTTCCTTCTTTTTTAGTAGTCCAATTGGCATCACGAATTGATGTGTTTAATGACTGAGTGATAATTGCTAAGTTACCTAAAGTTTTTAGTTTAAAGTTTCTTTCATCTTGTTCTTCAGTAGTTAGTTCATCATTCCAATTATTTTGCCATTTTTTAGGCATCAAATGCTCAAGGCTATACTTATTGATACCTAGAAGTTGAGTTGCATGTCTTGACTTGTCTCTAATCTTTGATTCAAGCAAATAGATAATACCTTTACTTTGTTTATTAATTAACACAGATTGATGAAACCCATTTTTTAATTCAGCATCGTTCGGGAAGTAGTTAACCTTATCCCCTTTTTTCTCAATATACTCAATAAGTTGTTTTTTCGATAAAACTTTATTTGATATTAGACTATCAGTAAAAAGTTGATTGTAATTCTTAGTGGTAGCTCTGACAATCATTCTGCGCATGATATAGCTTTCAATAAACCCAAATAGCTCATTCTGTTTATCGATATCATCAACATTTTTTAACACAAAAAGCGAATAAGGGATTAAAGTTGAAGTATCTAGCCCAAAAATAATTGCATTTATACGCTCAATACCACTTTTATAATTTAACTCTTTATTTACGATTTCATAATTAAAGTTTTGTCTAAATAACTGAGCATATACCTTAATTTCTTCTAAAATGTCATCTATATTTAACTCATAATCTCTAATAAAACGTTTATAAGACTCAAAAAGGTTATCTACCTTAGAGAATTCAATCTTATCCTCTGTTTTTACTTTAAGCTCAGGCTCTTGAATCTTAATCTGAAGGTAGGAATAGAAGAATAGATCAATAAAAGTTCTTTTTAATCGACCAGTAGTTACCTCTCTATCCCAATAAGATTTTGTTTCATCATTATTTTCAAATATATTTTTCCAATATTCATCATATTTTTCAATTTCATCACGATTAAAAAAGAAGTTTTTTAACAACTCAGCTGTGGTTAAACGAACACCGAGTGAGTTTATTGTGTCAAATATTTGTTGTTCGTCCTCTTCATAGCCAAGGTCAATACCGACAAATAGAATATTATCTAAAATATTAAAAAAGTCTAAATCCCCTGCCAAATCTTTTTCAGTAATATTATTTTTAAAAAAGTTATAAGCACCAATGATATTATCATTACTTTTAGCATCATTAATATCTTGTAACTCCTTAAGGTTAACAACTTTATTGAATGACTCTTCATCATTATGGTTATGCAGTAAAATAATAGTTTTATCGCGTTGCTTCTTAAATGTTTCAGTAAAAATAGCATTGTCTTTCTTTTTTAAGCTTAAGACTTTAAAAAAAATATTCAGTGTCGTTAATCTTTGCTGTCCATCAATAACCGTTAGTATTGAGTCTTTATTAGACGTTGTTTGCTGTTGTTTTAGAATAACTGAGCCTAGAAAATATGGCTTTCTATTCAATGAGACCATACGCATATCTTCTAAAAACCGTTGCCATTGTTCAGTATTCCAAACATACGCTCTTTGAAAAAATGGGATTTCTAAGTTTCTACCTCTGTTGAATATATCTCTAATTGTTCTTTTTCCAGCTTCCATAAGATTTCCTTAATTTTTCAAATGCACAATTAAATTTATCAGCTGATAGATATTAAACTACTACTAATAGTGACCATAATAAATTTTTAACAATACCACTATCTACCCCGCTATTTAAAAGCCACAATAGACGCGAAGTTTAAAAACTGAAACCACGTTAGACTGCGACTAAAGCCAACTTGTTGTAGACGCTGATGATGCTGGACTAAGGTATCGGTGATGAGCACGTTTTCTAAGGCATTGCGTTTGCCGCTAATCTCAAGCTCGCTATAACCATTGGCACGTTTGAAGTCGTAATAGCGCTCAACCAGCCAAGCATCGTCTTGCTCATCGCCAGTGTGATTTTTTTCGGTCAATATCAAAATACCGCCGTCATTAAGCGCGTTAAAAATGTTTTGTAATACTTGAGTGCGATCGGCAGGCGGTAAGAACTGCAAGGTAAGATTTAATATCACCATATCGCAAGGCTCAAACGTAAGCTCGCGGATGTCTGCGGTAATGACGTCGATGTCATGATTGGGATAATTGTCATGGAGAAGCGTTGCGGCTTTTTTGGTCATGGCAGGAGAGATGTCCACCGCTTTGATTTGCAATTCGTCTGGGGCAAATCCGCCAGTGTCATTGAGCAATGCCATCGTCGCACCGCCCAATGAACAGCCCAAATCATAAACACGGCTGACACGCTGACCGTCATGATTGGTCTGCCCAAACTGACAGTGACGTTTGGCAAATATGGGCAACATGGCGAGCATTTGCCCATAACCGGGTACACTACGGCGTATCATATCGGGAAAGCAGGCCACCACTTGTTCATCGAAAGAAAAGCGAGCGGCTTTGTCGAGCGGCGTGGTGAAGACGTTGTCGTAAATCACGTTATCTTTAGCTATATTTTCGCTATCAATGGCATGGCGCTTAACGTCGGCATCTACTGTATTAGACATATCGAGTCTCTTATTCAATGTTGAACACGCTGTATTATATCATTACCGTTTTTAACTTATAGGCTGTTTGTATTTTGATAGAATTAAGACCAAGCTAATCAATAATAAGGATGAATTATGCAAACATTAGTATTAGGCGGCGGTTGCTTTTGGTGCACCGAATCTGTCTTTCAATCAGTAAAAGGGGTCGAAAAAGTAACCTCAGGCTATATGGGTGGTGAGGAAGCTTCGGCAAATTATAAAGATGTGTGTACGGGAGAAACGGGTCATATCGAAGTGGTACGGGTCGATTTTGATGAGTCAGTGGTACCGTTAGAGGTGATATTGGACATCTTTTTTGCCACGCATGATCCTACAACGGTTGACCGTCAAGGCAATGATGTCGGCAGTCAATATCGATCTGTGGTGTTTTATACCGATGAAGAAAAACAAAAACCGACCATCGATCGAGTCATTGGTAAGCTTCGCGATGAGTTGGGTCTAAATGTGGTCACTGAGGTACATCCTGTACACGAATTTTATGCAGCAGAAGACTACCACCAAGACTATTTTAATAAGAACCCAATGCAGGGATACTGCCAAGCGGTTATTCCACCTAAGCTTGGCAAATTACGTAAAGAGTTTAAACAGTATATGGTCAAGTAGTCTCTAACTTAGCAGATTCTAACTTAGTAGATTGTGCCCATCGGCTCGCTAAGGCTGGCGTTATTGATAATAACGCCAGCCTTTTTTTGACTTATAATAAACCCTAATCTTTACGATATTCGGTACAATTAACTAAAGTGTATTTCAACCCATTAAAACTCAATTGATTAGAATAAGAAGAGCCCCAATATGACTCCCGAATTTTGGCAAGATAAATGGCAAAATAATCAAATAGGCTTTAATCAACAAAAGCCAAATCCGTTGATGGTTAAATATATGCCTACTTTAAATCTCGCTAAGGGCAGCTGTGTGTTTGTGCCATTATGTGGCAAAAGTATCGATATGATTTGGCTTGCCAGCCAAGGTTATGATGTTGTGGGCGTTGAGCTAATTGAAACGGCGGTAGTTGAGTTTTTCGAAGAAAATGCTATTGTTCCGTCCATTACTCAACATCCCAAACATTCTGATATCAAAATTTATGAAGGAAGCTATGGAGATCAAACCATTACTATTTGGGTGGCAGATATTTTCAAATTGACGGCTCAAGATATCGGTCAGGTCGATGCTATTTATGACCGAGCGGCGCTGGTCGCCTTACCTGATGACTATGATGACGAGCCAAAGCAATCAAACAAGACGTCCGCGACTGAAACTGACTCTCTGCGTGTACGATATTCACAGCACTTAATAGTGTTAACCCATTGTGCTCCGCAGCTGCTACTGAGCTTTGGGTTAGACGGCGTGGATGAATCAGAGTACAAAACCTACCCTGGCCCCCCTTTCTTAATCTCTTCAGCCGATATACATAGTTATTACGACAGCCGTTATGAGCTTGAAGTATTAGAGCGCTACCGAACCCAACGTGCCAATGACAACAACAACCCTTGGCTGAATATCGCGTGGCATTTGATACCGAAAACCTTGTAAACGTCACTCTCACTACTCTTAATAAAATGCGTTCAGACAGCTTTAACTATTTTAAGCTGTTAACGAAGCTAGCTGCGTTCCATTCATGCCCTTAGCACATTCTGACAAACAACCATAGACTAGGAATCGTTCATGCCGTCTCGTTTAATCCACAATCAAAAAACACAATTGCATCATCATACAATAGATGAGCTTGACACACTCACCATAACGGGTAAGGGCTATCGTGCTGTGGTGTTACTGCAAGGTGCTCAACTGATTTATTTTTCTACTAATAGCAATAAAGTTGATGAAGATATCTTAGAAGACGGCTTAAAAGATTGCGCTCATGTGAGGAATGCTAACTGGTCCATAAACGCTCCAGACAATTGGTTATGGGTTAGTGACAAAGCCGAATATAAATTGCGTGACTCAGTACGGGGCGGTATTCCAATATGCTGGCCCGTCTTTGGACAATTTGATGCCAATCCGCAAGCGGTCAAGGACAGCTTTGCCGATGTGGCTAATAGGAATGCTATACCACAACATGGCTATGCTCGCCTGCAACTCTTTGAACTGGACAGCTTTAGCATTGATGATACTGATGGAAGCGGAACGCAAACTAATACTTTAATATTGACGTTAGATAATAACAAGCTTGATGATAAGTTCGTCTCTGCACCAAATTTGGGGTTAAAAGTTGTGTTTACCTTTAATGAACATGGCTTTAGCATCAAGCTTATTACGAAAAACAACAATGATAAATCGGTGACATTCTCTCAAGCCTTGCATACTTATCTGCCGACTGATGACATTACTCAAACCACGGTTAATGGCTTTGATGGTATACATTACAGTGATACGCTAACCAAGGGTTGGCAAACTAAGACTCAGAAAGGCGATATTAGGTTTAACTCTGAAATTGACCGTATTTATCATGGCGCTCCAGATATTACTTTAAACACGCCAGCGCAAACTTTTCATCTTCACGCTAAGGGTAGTCACAGCACCGTGGTTTGGAATCCTTGGATTGAGAAAGCAAAACAGGTCTCACAATTTACCAATGATGACTATCAGCGTATGTTGTGCATTGAGACGGCCAATACCCATTTGGATGTGGTTGAGTTGGGAGCGGGTGAGAGTCATGAGCTTACTTTTGAGCTTTTTAGGATACCTTTGTGAGGGAGAAGGAAGAAGGATCTACCTCTCTAAAACCTCACACCTCGTGATTTTATCGTAACCAATCACCATCATACCTTTTATTTAATCATCATATTGGTTACCCTAAGCTAACCCTATTTTCAAGTATTAACTTTATTTATTCACGAATAGCGCACATTTCACTTTTTCAGTGATTGAACACTGGCTTGATTGCTCTAATTCTATTAAAAAACATTCATTAAACTAACGATAAGAAAGGATACACCCATGCGACTTTCTCAGATAACGACAGCCGTGACAACAGTGCTCGGCCTAGCCTTAGCTGCCACCTCTGCACACGCGGCTAAGCCCCCTGCCCCAAATTTATCCAACTATGAATTTCAACAATGCTTAGATGGGCTTAAAAACTCTAGCACCTTTCGCAGTGTAGATAGCTATACCTTTAATAACTATCGCCCCAGCGAGCCTGATCCTAGCGTGATCCAATCGTTAAATTATCAACCAGAGTTCCAAAAAGATGTCTGGGATTATCTATCGTCACTCGTTGATAAAGAGCGTGTTGAAGATGGTATCCAAGCTAAACGTGAAATGGCAGATACCTTGCGCCGTATTGAATCCCAATATGGTGTAAAAGCGGAGCACGTGTTAGGTGTGTGGGGCGTTGAGTCAAATTTCGGGCAAACTTTGGGTAAAAAAGACTTATTTCAGTCGCTTGCTACCCTATCTTGCTTTGATCGTCGTCAATCCTACTTCCGTGGTGAGTTTGCCAATGCTTTAAAAATTGTACAACGTGGTGATATTGCCCCAAGTGATATGAAAGGCTCATGGGCAGGTGCTTTTGGTCAAACTCAGTTTATGCCGGGTACCTTTTTAGACTTAGCGGTGGATTTTGATGGAGATGGCCGCCGTGATTTGGTAAACAGCAAGCCAGATGCTTTGGCGTCAACGGCAAACTTCCTCAAGAAACGTGGCTATCGCAGTGGTGAGCCTTGGGGTTATGAGGTTAAGATTCCAGCAGGATATTGGGGTTCAAGTGATCGCAAGAATAAAAAATCATTAAGCTACTGGCGGGATAAGGGCTTTACTTTAGCCGATGGTCGCCCGCTTCCTTACGATTTAAGCAGTGCGGGCTTGTTATTACCTGCAGGTCTGGATGGTCCTGCTTTCTTAGTGGGTAAAAACTTCGATACCTTCTATTCTTATAATGCCTCAGAAAATTATGCCCTTGCCATTGCTCACTTGTCAGATTTGATAGAAAGTGAAAACAGCAGTAAGACTGACTTTATCACCGCCTGGCCAACGGATGACCCCGGTATTAGTCGCCGTCAAGCCCGTGAAATTCAGCAGGCGCTACTTGATGCAGGCTACGACATTGGTGAAGTAGATGGCATTATCGGTGACAATACCCGTACCGCTATCAGACAGTATCAGACCAGTAAAGGCGTTTATCCAGCAGATGGCCGTGCAGGACAGAAGTTTTATCGTTTGATTATGGGTAGCCAAGGTCAGTTTGCTCCTGCAACCAATGCCTATCCTTATCAAAACCAATCCAATACTCAGTACCAATCAAATACTCAATATCAAAGTCCAAATCAGTATAACCAACGGCCTAGTGCTACCAATGATAGTATCTCGCAACTGATTGAGAAACAAGACGGCTATCGCCGTGCGGTAGGCCCCGATGGAACGACTCGTTTGGTTCGTATTGATACGGGTCAATAGATTTAAACAGATGAATAGGCTATCTTTTTAAAAATAGGATTATCCTAACGCAAAAAGACGCCCTACACATTGTATGGCGTCTTTTTTAATGGGACTGTTTTGAATGGGACTCTTTTGAATAGATCTAGGTTGTCAACTAATATAGCTATTGGTTTGGTCTATTTTATTGTCAATACTAGCATTCATTACTGATGATATTGAAAGCCATAAATATTATAGGACTTAGACAGCTTGAAAGTGTTAGCAATAGTGGAATATAAAAGTATACATAACGCTATTTATGCTCGTCTTAGTTTGGCTATTAAACAATAGGAGGCGGGTTCGGTTTGCCATTATCACCATCCCATTTATCTTTGGCTTTATCGTCCAAATCTGCTGGCGTTTTAGGCTCCCACTTGCCATTTTCTTTCCAAGTTTTATCGCCCCAGTCGTCCTCTTCATTGTCATCGTCCCACTTTTTATAAGCTTTACTTGGGTCGATTCCACGGCGCTTCATATCTGCAATTTGCTCTTCAAGAGTATGTGGCTTTTCAGCATTATGCATAGTATTTTCGAGCTCATTCAGCTCATTATTTAGATTATTGTCCTTCGGGTTACTCATTTTGAATCCTTAGACTTATGCAGTCGATGAAAATATTAAAATTAAAATTTATATCTGATTACTAACCTTTATTAAAAATCTATTCTCAAAACTATTTTTATGAGCTCTTTCTAAAGGCAGCGGTTTTAAATCTATAGCGATGTCACATTTAAATTATCGTTAGAATTCTACTTTACCCAATCATAGAGTACAAATAAAATGCGTATGTTTTATATTACAATGGTATGTTTTGACTATTAATAATGGCACTTGTATTAATAATATTTGGCTCGCCAGCAGGTTTATCAGTCAATGTCTGAGGATAAATAAGCCGTTTTACTAACGTTGATACCTCATCTAAGTCTGCATTGGAATCAGAGACAAAAAATGACAGTTGTGCTGGAATAACATCGTTATTATCTTTCTCAATAAGAGTATCGGTAGTAATCAACCTTTCACTTTTTGTCACGGTATAACCCACATGCAGTCCTGCATTGTTAAGCTTGAGACTTTCATGACTAAGACTTTCATGCTGGAGGCTGTCCTCTGTAAAGCATAAGTGACTTAACAACGAGTCGGCTTGTTGATCTAGCAATACCTTAACACGGTCTGCTATCGCTGCCCCTGAATCCACGACCGTTATACCTAGTTGCTGATGCGCAACTTCCTGTAGTACAAAATCTCTAAAAAAAGGATAATGGGTACAGCCTAACACCAGATGATCTACTCGCTGCTCAGCAAACGTATATAACTGATGCTTTAAGCGTCTAGCCGTATCACTATCTAAGGGCATACCCGCCTCAACCCAAGGCACCAAATCAGGGTTAAACCATTTAATGACATTGACATTGGCAGGTATTGCATAGTCTTTAATGACAGTATTTAAAAGCTCTCCATCGAGTGTGGCTTTAGTCGCTAACACAGCAACATTTTTGCTCATTGAGTTTAAAACAGCAGGCTTTAAGGCAGGCACTAACCCGACTATCGGTATATGAGGATATTTCTGTCGAGCCAACTTAAGCGCATACGCTGACGCACTATTACATGCGATCACTATTAGTTTACAACCGGCAGCCACTAGCCAATCTACCGCTGACATACTCAGCTGACTAATTTCGTCACTTGAGCGCGGGCCATAGGGTACATTGAGTGTATCTGCATAATAAATGTAGCGCTCATAAGGCAGCACTTCTTTTAAGTGCATATACACCGACAGGCCGCCCACACCGGAATCAAACAGCCCAATTGGCGCCGAAGACACATTCTTTAAGGAGGCATGTTCATTATTAACCATTGGGCTCATTAGTTACCATGTTGCTAACTGTGTTAATTGCTTTGGGTTTGCTGTCTTATTGATAGCCGGATTTGCTACGGTATTTATAATCTTAATGTCTGTCTTAATTATCGTATTCGGGTTCTAGTCAATAGTAGGCACAGAAACCGAATAGTGTTTACCCCCACTTTTTAAGGTTAAGCGGGTTTGACCATCTTGCTCAACCAACTCACCTAGTTTAATGAGGTGCATCAACACGCTACGGGCCAATAAACCTCGCATTCCAAAGCGAACGGGAATGTAAGGTCGCACTTCACCCTGATAATCTCGCATCTCAAGGGGGTGATCCTCATCAAGATTAACCACATCACCCGTACTGCTTGTGAATTCAATCGTCTGTACACCATCTTTTTCAATTAGATTAACATCAGTAATCAAAAATGGCACATCTTCAACGCGAATACGCAGCTTTTCTACCGGTGTCTTTAGAAAATATTCACGATCTTGTTCTGATCCCTTGCTATCTGAGCTTTCAGACCATAGCACGGTTGAAAATAAATCAACCAATGATTGACGGCTAATCCTACTGCCTTCATGCCACCATTCACCATTGGCTTTAATAACCAAATCCATCTCTCCAACATTTTCAGGGTGCCACTTCTCAAGAGGTGGGATAGAGCGCCCTCGTCGATCGCTAGTCTCTTGTTTAATATACTCTGACAGCGAGTCTAGACCTTGTGACGATACTGAATTTTTATTTGAATGTGACATTATAATGTTATCCTTAGCTCCAAGGCGAGCTCTTGAAATTAATAGGGGTGCTAAATTACCTCATTGACCACTGACTCATTTTCCCCTGACTAACGATATAATTCAATAACTTAGCAGTGCAACTCAATGGTTTATGGGTACTATTAATTAATGTGATTAATGGATTTTATTACTTTATCACGACTGAGTCACAAATCGTGTCGTCTTTAACTAACTTTTATTTTATAATAGGTAACTAACTGCAACCCTTTTTTTATATTTCCGCAAGCATAAGTTATCTAGCATGAGTTATTAAGTTTTTTATTCTATGTTTACGCTATGTTCCAGCTCTGTTTAAGTAAGCGACTCGCTTATCCTCGCAAAGTTGGGTATATTACGCTGGAGATATTGCAAGACTTATGCAAATGTTTGCTAGCGATCAAATCTAACATAATTCACTGCTATGACAACGGCATGGCAGGAGTATTATTGAGCCAGCTATAGGAGTTTTAAATGCAAGATGAACAAATAGAACGTGAGTCAATGGAGTTTGATGTCATTATCGTTGGGGGTGGTCCTTCAGGTCTAGCCGCTGCCATTCGTCTACGTCAACTTGCTCTTGAAGCTGGTAACGACGAGTTCATGGTTTGTGTGGTTGAAAAAGGCTCTGAGTTTGGTGCTCATACGCTATCAGGTGCTGTCATCGAACCTCGCGCCCTAAACGAGCTCATTCCTGACTGGAAAGAAAAAGGCGCACCGCTAAATGTGCCAGCGACTGAAGATAGAATCTATTATCTAAATTCAGCGACGCGTTCAACCAATGTACCAAATGCCCTTGTCCCTGCCCCAATGCACAACGAAGGAAACTATATTGTCTCGTTAGGCAATGTGGTGCGCTGGATGGCTGAGCAAGCAGAAGAGCTTGAGGTTATGATGTTCCCAGGCTTTGCGGCATCTGATATTTTATACAATGATGATGGCTCAGTACGTGGCATATTGACTGGAGACATGGGTGTGGCCGCTGATGGCTCTCATAAGCCAAGCTTCGAGCCTGGCTATGAGCTTGTCGCAAAATACACCATATTTGCTGAAGGCTCACGCGGTCATTTAGGGAAACGCTTAATCAGCCGCTTTGCTCTCGATAAAGACAGCGACCCGCAGCATTACGGCATTGGTCTTAAAGAGCTTTGGGAAGTGGATCCAAGCAAGCACGAACCCGGCGTGGTGATGCACGGTCTTGGTTGGCCATTGACCGAAACAGGCTCTACTGGTGGCTGGTGGTTATACCATGACGAAAATAACCAAGTCAGTTTTGGTCTTGTTGTCGACTTATCCTATAGCAATCCTTATATGTCACCTTTCGATGAAATGCAGCGTCTCAAAACACATCCTGTTATTAAACAAGTATTAGAGGGTGGTAAGCGCTTGTCTTATGGCGCACGCGCATTGACAAAAGGTGGCTTAAACTCTTTGCCTAAGTTTACTTTCCCAGGTGGGGTATTGGTCGGTGATGATGCTGGTTTCTTAAACCCTGCTAAAATCAAAGGCACTCACACCTCAATGAAGTCAGGTATGTTAGCCGCTGAAGCTATATTTGAAGCACTACAGGCAGGTCGTCAGCATGACGAAGTAGTCGGCTACGCTCAGCGTTATAAAGAGTCATGGTTATATGAGGACAATAAATCTGCCCGTAACTTCTCCCCTGCGATGCACCGTATGGGGCTATTGATGGGCGGGGCATTTACCTTTATCGAGCATAACTTGTTAGGTGGTAAGATGCCGCTTACTATTCGTGACATGACCCCTGACTTTGATAATCTTAATAAGGCGAGCCAATCTTATCAACCAGAGTATCCAAAACCAGATGGTAAGCTTACTTTTGATAAGCTGTCCTCCGTATTTATCTCTAATACCAACCATGCTGAAGACCAGCCTACGCACTTAAAGCTGACAGATCCTGCTGTACCGGTTGAAGTAAACCTACCTCTATATGCAGAGCCTGCTCAGCGCTATTGCCCTGCTGGCGTTTATGAGATTGTCAAAGACGCCGAAGGGGCTAAGTTTGTTATCAATGCACAAAACTGTGTCCACTGTAAGACGTGTGATATTAAAGACCCTGCTCAAAATATCACGTGGGTAACCCCTGAAGGCGGTGGTGGTCCAAACTATCCCAATATGTAGATTTTTATAAATTATTGAATTTATATAATTTTTTGAATTTTTTTCTTAAAATACCCTGCTCTTCATTGAGCGGGGTATTTTTTTATGCCTTACTATACTATATAAAGAATTAGCTTATATAAACTTAAGAAAAACTTTCAAATTAAATATAATATGCCAACTTAAAATATGAGAACTCATTAAATGCTACGATAATTAAGTCTTATACTCGACGTTGAGGGCTTTAACTTTAAGGCGTGACGGATTAATGATACGACTTCACTTAATTATTTTATTAAATTTATCGCAAAAATATTTTTATTTATTTTGAAGCAATAAATTTTAAACTCTAGTATTGCTATAAATAACATACATCTGTAAACTGAAATAGTTGTGTAACTTAATCCAAACAGTTTGTTTAATATAATTTATACATTCAATGAACTTATTTTATTGATTGCATGAAGCGATCGTTTAATTAGATAAGGTTCATCCCCTCTATGACAAAAGGAGCTTGTCACATGAATAATACTCATGATGCCTCCGGCTATTGGAAAGCCAACGTGCGTCTCATCTTAGGGTGCTTAGCGGTCTGGGCAATTGTCCCATACGGCTTTGCTATTTTATTAAGACCTCTCCTCGCAGGTATTCGATTCGGTGGTGCTGACTTGGGCTTTTGGTTTGCCCAACAAGGGTCTATTGCGACCTTTATCATCATCATTTTCTTTTACGCTTGGCGTATGAATAAGCTGGATAAACAATACGGTGTCGACGAGGAGTAAGCCTAATGAGTCAATTTTGGATTAATATTCTGTTCGTTGGTGCCTCCTTCTTACTCTACTTCGGTATTGCAATTTGGGCACGGGCAGGATCTACTAAAGAGTTTTACGTTGCAGGTGGCGGTGTCCATCCCGTAGTCAATGGCATGGCAACTGGTGCAGACTGGATGAGTGCTGCGTCATTTATTTCCATGGCGGGTCTTTTAGCCGCTGGAGGCTATGGCGCTTCGACCTATCTTATGGGCTGGACCGGTGGTTATGTGCTATTAGCCTTATTACTGGCGCCCTACTTACGCAAATTTGGTAAATTTACGGTACCCGACTTTATTGGCGACCGCTTCTATTCCAAAACTGCGGCTTTGGTAGCCGTTGTGTGTTTGATCATCGCCTCCACCACTTATGTCATCGGACAGATGACGGGTGCCGGCGTGGCCTTCTCACGCTTTTTGGAAGTTGATAACACCACCGGGCTTATTATTGCGGCGGTTGTGGTCTTTTTCTATGCTGTACTCGGTGGCATGAAAGGTATCACCTATACCCAAGTCGCTCAATATGTGGTACTTATTATCGCCTATACCGTACCGGCTGTCTTTATTTCGCTTGAGCTAACGGGCAATCCAATACCTGGTCTAGGGATGTTCTCCACTCATACCGAGTCGGGACTACCACTATTAACTAAGCTTGATCAAGTGGTGACAGACTTAGGCTTCGCCGCTTATACCGCGGATGTGCCGAACAAATTAAATATGGTGCTGTTTACCTTATCGTTAATGATCGGTACTGCCGGTTTACCTCACGTGATTATTCGCTTTTTCACAGTGCCAAAAGTCTCAGATGCCCGCTGGTCTGCTGGATGGGCACTGGTGTTTATTGCGCTGCTATATTTTACCGCACCCGCTGTCGGTTCAATGGCGCGTTTAAATCTAATCGATACCGTATATCCTCAAGGTACTGATGCACCTGCCCTACCCTATGAAGATCGTCCAAGTTGGATGCAAACTTGGGAAGACACAGGTCTCATTCAGTATTCAGATCTAAATGGTGACGGCCGTATCCAGATGTACAATGACGGTGGACTAGGCGCCGCAAAAATTGCCTTAGCAGATGCCGAAAAAAATGGCGGTGATGTAGCAGCCGCTACCGCCGCTGTTGAAGCGGCCCGTACTGCTCAAAGTGAAATTGCAGAGGGTAAATTTGACGCCGCTGGCTGGGAAGGTAATGAGCTAGACGTTAATAAAGATATTATGGTACTAGCGAACCCTGAAATTGCTAATCTACCGCCTTGGGTTATTGGCTTAATCGCTGCTGGTGGCCTTGCTGCTGCACTGTCAACGGCTGCTGGACTTTTGTTAGCGATTTCATCGGCCATTAGTCATGATCTGATCAAACGCAATATAAACCCAGATATTTCTGATAAAGGTGAGCTATTAGCAGCCCGTATCTCTATGGGTGTGGCGATTGTTATTGCGACCTATTTGGGCCTTAATCCACCAGGATTTGCCGCCCAAGTGGTTGCACTCGCCTTTGGTATTGCCGGGGCATCGCTGTTCCCTGCATTGATGATGGGTATTTTCTCTAAGCGTATCAATAGTATTGGTGCGATATCAGGTATGTTGGCAGGTTTGATAACCACACTGGTTTATATCTTTGTTTTCAAAGGCTGGTTCTTCGTAACAGGGACGGCCAACTTCCCTGATACGGCTGAGTATTGGTTATTTGGAGTATCGCCACTGTCATTTGGGGCAATTGGTGCTTTAATTAACTTTGCGGTGGCATTTGCTGTCTCGTCTATGACGGCTGCGCCACCTGCTCATATTCAAGAGCTTGTAGAAAGTGTGCGTTCACCTCGTGGTGCGGGTACAGCGATTGATCACTAAGTCTGGGTACTAAATTTTATAGCTCTTCTAGAAATTAACAGACTTTAAATCATACTCACTTTAAAGGGATAAGTCAGATAACTGGCTTATCCTTCTTTAATATTACCCTTATTTAGTCTTAACATTCATCAATAAGCACACCGCCTTTAATGACAACGCACTTGGATATGTTTAATGATTTATGAATTTATTGCGACCATTACCGCCGGTTTTGGGATGGCAGGCATTGCACTGATAGTTCGCCATTTGTCTAAACTTGTTGGTAAACAAGCGCCAAAATGGCTTATTCCAATATTTGCTGGTATAGGCATGCTTGGTTTTCAAATACATCAAGAGTACCATTGGCATGAACAGCAGATGAATCTCCTACCAGCCGATGTCAAAGTTATTAAAGTCATCGAAGGGACTTCTTGGTTCCGTCCTTGGAGTTATGTCAAGCCGCAAGTCATTCGATTTATGGCAGTTGACTCAGGTCAACCTATCGGCCCCACTATCCGTCAGAAACGATATGCCCCCACAGACACTATTAAGCGCATAAATATCTACCTATACGAAAGACGTATCAGCACCAAAGTTATCCCGCAGCTCATTAACTGCAGCGATCCTGCTATCGCCATTATACAAACCAACACGCCTGATAATAGCGCTGAAGATAGCACACGCACTGCTACAAAGCTTGAGTCGCCACAATGGCATAAGCTCCCGTCAGACGATCCCTTATTACAAGCGGTTTGTCAGGACTAAGCTGCGCCAAGCTATTAAACCTAGCTTTTTAACCCAACTGCTTAACCTAGTTGCTTAACCTAGCTGCTTAAACGCTGAAACCTAATACATCACCTATTTGACCGCCAGTCGTGCTCTATTGTTAGCGATGGTCATAGTGCCTATCCCCTTAACGTTTGCCAAATCATCAATACTGCGAAACGGCCCAAAGGCATCCCGGTATAAGATAATTTGCTTTGCTTTATTGCTACCAATACCATGCAAGGTGGTTAGCTCCGCTTCAGACGCATCATTAATATTGACTACTATACGTGATTTGGCTAGCTCTTGTGATTGTTGCTGTAGCCTTTGCTGATTGATCAGATAGGCATACGCCAGTTTGGCATCACCAAAACACTGAGGCTCATGTGGCTGTTCTTTTAAATAATCAGATGAGTGTTGTGGGACTTGCACTGACGTTTGTGCTGTCTGTGCCGCCTGTATATTGCTCATCCATACGAGCCCACTAAACAGGAGCAAACTGTTCTTAACTAAAACGGTTTTGAAGTCATTTAATAGCTTGGTTAATAACCGAAAACCCACCGTATTATTCATGCTGTTTGGCTTGCTCCCAGAGTGCATCCATCTCGGCAAGACTGCTACTTTCTGGGGTTTGACCTTGCTTCACTAACTCTTGTTCGATATAGGAAAACCGTGAACGAAACTTATGTACACAGGTTAGCGTCGCCGCTTCTGCATCGAGGTTTAGCTTACGTGCCACATTGACCAAGCCAAAGATACAGTCGCCAAGCTCCTTTGCCAGTTCCTCTTTTTCATTATCGGTGGCTTTCTGGCCAGCGCTGGGTAGGATTTGCTTTAGTTCGTCTATTTCCTCTTCAAGCTTGGCAATCGCGTCGTGTACCCCGTCCCAGTCAAAGCCAAGTTTACTGGCCGCTTTTTGTAAGCTTTGAGCCTGCATTAAAGCGCTACCTGCTTTGACATTGTCTAAGCGACGTTTGGGTTTACCCCGATGCTCCCGTTCCGCATTCTCAAGGGCTTTGATCTCATCCCAGCGTTTTTTAACGGCTTCCTCATTGGGTAATTTATCGGCTTCGAATACATGGGGATGACGGCGAATCAGCTTACTTTGCAAATTGTAGATGACATCGCCAATATCAAACTGCTGTTGCTCAGCGTATAATTGACAGTGAAAAACAACTTGTAATAACACATCGCCCAGCTCACCTTTAATGTCTTCTATATCACCTTCTTGAATGGCCTCTGCAAGCTCATATGCTTCCTCTATGGCATAAGGAATTAAGCTATGATTGGTTTGTTTGATATCCCACGGGCAGTCCGCGCGCAATCTTGCCATTAACGCCAATAGATCCTCTATATTTTTGGTGGGTTTAGGCGACCCTGCTACTGGGTTTGGTGCTTGTGTGTGTGCCATTTTTATTCCTAATTGGTGAGTTTGTTCTTAATTATTTTTGTTTATCTAAATTATTATAAATGGTTCTTGATTGCTGTTGCTTGTTGTTGACTTCTGTTGATTGGAATTAACGTAAAAGAGTGTCTTTAAACGCTTAAACGCTTAAAAAAGTAGGTCGATTGGGGATCGTCTATTACACTTCTTGAGTGACCATTTGATGCACACTTTCAGAGGATTTATTAACATTAAGGCATTAATAAAATCAGCGTGTTATTAGCCTGTCATATCCGCAGTGTATCATTTTTAAAATTGCATCTAGATTATGCGTATTTTACCTTTATCTAGAACGGTTATTTGGGTTTTTGCGCTCTTAATTTTTAACCTATCACTTGAACGGGTTAAAACAGGTATACTTGACTATGTCAAAATAATGTCATAAAAACCTATTATAAAAACGTTCTATAAAATAAATTCACAAAACCTATTTTATTTATTCAACATGTCACTTAGCTTTTCACTTACCGTTTCGCTTAACAATATCATTTAGTGACGCTATTTAACGACACCCTTTCATGTTGAATAATATATTAAGAGATTAAAAAGAATATGACGGATAGTAATAATAACGCTGCCCCAATGGCAACACAGCATCAAGACAGTCAATCTGGTCCAACTCTCAACAAAATTGTGGTCATTGGTGCAGGCTATGTCGGCCTGTCCAACGCCATATTGCTGGCACAACCGCACTTAAATACTCAGGTGATGTTATTTGACATTGACCGACACAAGATAGCACAGCTGCAGAAAAAACAATCCCCTTTGCAGGACACCGATATCTGTGATTATTTAGCCAACAAGCCACTAAACCTCAAAGCCACGCTGGATCTGTTTGCTAATATTGATGGCAGTGCCGAAGGTATTTATAAGCATTGCGACTTGGTCATTATTGCCACCCCTACCAACTACAATGTGGCCTCAGGATACTTTGATACCACTTCAGTAGAAGCCAGTATCAGTATCGTGCGTGAACAAAATAGTCAGGTACCTATCGTCATTAAATCGACTGTTCCTATCGGCTTTACTAACACAATGCATGAGCGTTTCGATGATAATATCCTATTTATGCCTGAGTTTTTGCGTGAAGGACAGGCCTTATACGACAACCTACATCCGTCACGTATTATCGTCGGTGCAATGTCATCTCAGCACAGCCTAGCCGATGCTTTAGTCGCGCTATATGAGCAGGCCAGCCAAGAGTCTGAAGTGCCTTCACTCATTATGCCCGCCACTGAAGCAGAAGCGGTCAAGCTTTTCGCCAACAGCTATTTGGCGACTCGTATTGCCTTCTTTAATGAACTAGACAGCTTTGCTGAAAAACATGAGCTCAATAGCCAGTCGATCATCACCGGTGTCGGCCTCGACCCCCGTATTGGACAACATTATAATAACCCATCATTTGGCTATGGTGGCTACTGCTTACCCAAAGATACCCAACAACTTAAAGCCAATTATGCCGGTATTCCAGCCAATCTGATTCACGCTGTGGTCGATGCCAATAACACCCGCAAACGCTTTATTGCCCGTCAAATTATCGATAAAAACCCCAAAAGCGTGGGTATTTGCCGTCTTAGTATGAAAAAAGACGCCGATAACTTTCGAGAGTCTGCGGTGCTTGATGTGATTGACATCCTAAAACAACATGGACTGAAAGTCACCATCTTTGAGCCTGCTCTCAAATTATCAACTTTTGAAGAGTGCGAGGTTATCAAAGACTTTGAACAGTTTAAACAACAAAACGATTTAATTGTTGCCAACCGTTGGCACGATGGACTAGAAGACGTCAAAGATAAGGTTTACTCACGAGACGTGTTTGGCTATAGTTAAGCCTCTATGATCGTTTTCACCCTCAAAAACTGATTTTAAAAAGCTAAACTTTAAAAGTTATTAACTTTAATATAATTTTGATGTCCCAATCTATTTTGTTTTAAGGCCAAACATGACAACACAATCGACCCCTGCACATGATAACTTTCCACAAAGAGAAATTACCTCTTTTAAAGCCTATGACATCCGTGGCGAATTAGGCGTCAATTTGGACGATGATATTGCTTATCGTATCGGCCGTGCTTTTGCGCAAATTTTAGCCGACCAGCGCACTCAAAATAATGTTGCCGAATCGGTCAACAATTGCATCGTTATTGGTTGTGACATCAGAGACTCTAGTGAAGCGCTTAAACAGGCGACTATCCGAGGGATCGTGGATGCAGGGGTCGATGTGATTGACTTGGGCATGACTGGTACCGAAGAGGTGTATTTTGCCACCAGTCATTATCAAGCATTAGGCGGTATTGAAGTAACGGCCAGCCATAATCCTATTAATTACAATGGTTTAAAACTGGTACGTGATGGCTCAAGACCTATTAGCGCTGATACAGGGTTGGGCGACATTCAAGCCCTTGCACAGCAAGGCACGTTTAACCCAGCCTCACAGCAAGGCTCTGTCATTAGCAAGCCCGACAAAACCGCTTACGTGGATCATTTAATCAGCTTTATTGATACCGACAACCTTAAGCCCTTGAAGATTGTCATTAACTCGGGCAATGGTAGTGCCGGCCCTACAGTTGACTTATTAGAACAGCGCTTACAACAAGCGGACGCCCCTATCGAGATTATCAAAGTTCATCACACTCCAGATGGCAGCTTCCCCAACGGCATTCCTAACCCAATGATTTTGGCAAACCGTGAGTCTACTAAACAAGCGGTTATCGACAACCAAGCTGATTTAGGCATTGCCTTCGATGGCGACTTTGATCGCTGTTTCTTATTCGATGCAGAAGGTGACTTTGTGGAAGGTAGCTACGTGGTCGGTATGCTGGCTCAAGCCTTTTTACAAAAGCATCAAGGCGCTAGCATCGTCTACGATCCGCGTGTCATTTACAACACTATCGCCATTATTAAAGAGGGCGGCGGAAAGGCCATCATCAGCAAATCTGGTCACTCTTTTATTAAGCAAGTCATGCGTGAATCAGGCGCAATCTATGGCGGCGAGATGAGTGCCCACCATTATTTTAAAGACTTCTTTTACTGCGATAGCGGCATGATTCCTTGGCTGCTAACCATTGAGTTATTGTCAACCACTGGTAAGACCTTGGGTCAACTGGTTAATGAACGCATTAGCGCCTACCCAAGCTCTGGTGAAATTAACTTTAGACTCACCGATGTCGAGAGCGATGATATCCTAAATCGTATTAAAGCGCATTATCAGTCGCAAGACCCAAACATTAACACCTTAGACGGTTTAAGTCTCGATTTTGGAAACTGGCGCTTTAATATCCGTGCTTCTAACACCGAGCCCCTCATCCGCCTAAACATCGAAACCATCGGTGATGAGACGCTGCTTAATGAGAAAATTGAAGAAATTAAGCAATGGTTAGCCGAACAAGGGGCAGTTGTCGCTTAATAGTAGAGCAGAGTTTTCTATATAAATTCACTAGAGACGCAGTAACGTGCACAAAATATCGCAAAATTTGTGCACGTAATACGATTTTTAGCATAACGTGCACACCTAATTAATATTATTGTGCATGTTCAGTCGTAAATTTATATATATTGATTTAAAAACTAGAAGTCATCCTCGACACCTGCCATTATATTCGCTATTTCGATAGCATCCGCCTCGCCTATCTCTAAAGCTAATAAAATATCCTGAATTCTATTTTTAAAGTGTTGTTGATCGGCTATACACTTGTCTATCTGGTCAATCAACACCTCTTTTGCAAAGGTATGCTTTGCCCTTATGTCTAGATTTTCATCGCTCTCTATGTCGATATAATCAGAAAGCAAGATACTATCCTGTGTCATTTTGCAATAAATCCAAGGATGTCCTATCCAAAAGAACTGCCAGTCCTCTAGTTGCTTCTGTTGTTCACTATCAGAATTTCTAAGGCTTACCCAATCTGTGATTGCTGATAATTGAGAGCAACACTGAGGTTCAATCACTACTCTACCCTCTTCCAATACCGCAATTCCACCACATAGCGTAGGCGTAGTATGTTCAATATCAGATATATCAACGTCTTTTAAATGATACTGTACGACAAGTTTTAGATCATCATCAGAAAAACTATTCATATCGACTAGCCAAGACTCGTTTTTTAACGGCACAATATCGGTAAAATAAGAGTCTGCAAAGTAAGTATCAATCAAGTGTGGTGGTGTCTTAGGCTTTTTATGCGCATTGTTATTTAAAGATACTGTGCCTTTAAGATGTTGCAATAAGTCATTATTACTCAACTCGTATTCCCAAGGCATGATCTCTACCACTACCATCAGATTTATCATCTTTTTATCCTTTCATCTTTTCATCCTTTTAGCTATCTGCTTAATCCACCTTGTCACCTGCATGGTATGAGCGTTGTAATAACTCAAATAATCGATGATTAATATAATAGTTTTCTTTACCAATTTTTTGCTTTTGTAATAGACCTATTTCAGTCAGTTGTTTTAAATATTTATTCGCCGTATTTCTATGTACATTTAAATCCTGCACTAAAAACTCTGCCTTGGTATACGGATGCTTAAATAGGTTATTTATCAGCTCATGACTGTATAGGTTTTCATTAAATGCCTTAATTTTAGTCTTAAAGTCTGCCATTAAGACCTTAATGTGAGCAATAAGTAACTGTGTTTGTTTAGCAGTAATCTGCACCCCTTTTAATATAAACAATATCCAGTCTTCCCATAATCCTGACTCTCTAACGGATTGTAGAAGTTGGTAATACTCTTGCTTATGATCATTTATATATCTAGATAAATATAAAATAGGCACGGTTAACAAGTCTTGTTTGATCAAGTATAAAATATTTATAATTCGGCCAGTACGGCCATTACCATCATAAAATGGATGGATACTTTCAAATTGATGATGAATAATAGCCATCTTTACTAAATCATCTAACTCAGAATAGTCATTATCGTTAATAAACCTTTCAAGGTCATTCATTAGTACCATTATTTCATCATAATTCTGCGGTGGGGTGTAAATAACTTCCCCCGTATTGGCATTTTTAAGTTGTGTGCCTACTTGGGTACGAAACCCTGCGTTATTTTCTTCTAAAGTTTGTTGAACCTCTATTATGGTGTTAGAGGTTAATAGGCCTGTTCCCTTGACTAGTTCGTAACCAACCCGCATCGCTGCAGCATAGTTATGAACTTCCTTAGCATTCATTGAGGTAAAAAAACTTGAATGATAATTGCTTTGATATATCTCGTCATGCGTGGTTACAATATTTTCAATTTCCGAGCTTGACTGTGCTTCTTGTAAAGATAAGGTACTAAGTAACATTTGCTGGTTAGGTATAGTCACCGCAACGCCCTTTAGCTCTGCAAGTGCTTTATTAGCGGCAAGACTCGCCTTAAGAATAGGGACAGTTTCTAAATTTGGTAATTCAGTCAGTAGTTTCATATTACGTGCACAATATTTGGATTATTTTGTGCATGTTAGCACTAATTATTACTAACGTGCACAAAATAATGGATAATTTGTGCACGTTCTACGATTTTTAGCGTAACGTGCACACCTAAAAGGCATTATTGTGCATGTTGAATACTTCTCTAGGCAGAAAATGGACTTCTAGAATGAAAGCCATTATACAAGCTAATACTATTGTTAAATTTTTGAATTTAATTCCGTGAGTTTTGCTTCGCGACACCATACGCTACCAAACATCCTGTCAGCGTATGGTATTAAGACAGTAAAGCAAAGCGAGATTGGCGCCAAAGCTTTAGTCAGGTAATACTAATAACAAATGTGTATGAAGACTATTTGTGCCGTCCAATACCTTGATAATCCCCTTTGAGTGATTGAATATGCTGTCTGCCAAAAGCATTTTGTGCATCAAACACAGGAATGACCACGTCATTAATTGCAGCAATCGGCAAGCGTTGAGTGCTCGGCCAAGACAGGACAAATAAGGCATCGCTGTTTGGTAACTGCTCGATGGGCGCTTCAATAAACTGTAACAATGGCTGATCAGGATATAAGCCTGCCAACTCGCTTTCGGCCTCTAACGCATACACATAGGTGGTGATGTTATATGACCATAATAGACGCAATAAGGGGTGAATCGCTGACGACGTAGTGCGCCCAGAGCCTGCTTTGTAACTGGCACCCCAAATGCTAACCTGTTTGTTGTCGATCGACCCATCAAAATATTGCCAGAACTTACGGAAGATAAGCTCTTTTTGATCGTCATTGATGTTATAAACGGCTTGCATTAGGCGGTGCTCTACGGGGCTGTCGTCTAGGGTTTGCTGTAAAGCTTCAATTTCGGCCGGTAAGGTCTTCCCACCAAAGCCCCAGCCTGCTTTTAGGTAGCTTTTGCCAATGCGGGCGTCTTTACCCATAATGTTCGCCACTTCAACGATATCAACACCTTGTTGATCAGCAAGACGCGACCACTCATTCATAAAGCTGACGCGGGTGGCAAGCATGCTCATAATCGCACTGCGCGAGAATTCGATAGTGGCAATATCACTAATATAGCTTTGCTCAGCTTGAGCAATGAGCGGCTGTAGCATGCCGACCTTATCGATAGAGTCGGTGGTCTTCTCGCCCATCAACCACAGTTTCGGAGACAGCATGGACGGATAGGTGCGACCATCTTGTAAGAAAACAAAGGGTACATAATACACCCAAGGACGTAGGCACTGTTCGGCAATATCGGCAAACACGCCCAACGTGCTAATACCACTTAAGATTAAGGGTATTTGAGCAGCAACATTGCTTTCGTTGAGCTGATTTACCCAGCGTTGTTCGGTCCCAATCGCCTCCATCCATTGCGCCGGTAAGTCACGATAAAATAGCCAATATAAGTTAGGCTGAGGATCAGCAAATAAAGCGCTGGCCTGTGATGGGATAGGCTGTACGCGGATGGTTTGCTGACTGAGATACAGCTGCCATAAAGCCTGTTGCTGATGCTCAAATGTATAATTATTAAGAGTGCGCTGTAGCTCATCCTGATCAGCATATAAGCTGACAGTATTGCCAAGGCTAACCATGACAGTTGCTGTAGTAATAGCATCTATCGAGTGGCCGACGATGATGCAGTGATTTGGCTCAGCGTTTGACAGTTGTGATACTGGGGTAGCCATTAAGTGATTATCCTTTATTTATTAATTCATTAAATAAGCTGTTTTTTTAGTCGATTATTTTCAAATATCGGGATGCTTAACTATCTCTTGGTTAATATGTCGCAATAAAGCTTGAGTAGAGCCGTCAAACAGATCTTCAGGTTTTAGTCGAGCATTAACGGCATCATTGACATTGTGAGTATCGTTTGTATTAGTGGCATCGTTTGTATTAGTGGCATTACCCTCTTTACTTTCATTGGCTTGCTGAGACTCGGTTTGTGATTCAGCTACCTGACCTGACGTCTTAATATGGGCAAAGACTTCATTCGCCACCTTCTTGCCCATTTCTACACCCCATTGGTCAAAGGGATTGATATCCCAAATACTTGCCATCACAAACACCTTGTGCTCATACAACGCAATCAAGGCACCAAAGCTTCTGGGGGTTAGCTCATCTAGCAAAATGGTAGTAGACGGCTGATTGCCGCGATATCGCTTAAATTTGTCAACCTCGGAAACGGCTTTCTGTAAGGCTTCAGACGCAGCAAGTGCGTCATTACCAAACGCCAGTACCCGACTTTGTGCCAGACAGTTAGCTAACGAGAGCGCATGTTGGTGCTTTAATTCACCGGCATCGGTGCTGTCGTAATAATTGACACAGGCAATAAAGTCACAGGATACTTTTTGAGTGCCTTGATGCAGTAGCTGATAAAACGCATGCTGGGCATTTGAGCCAATCTCCCCCCATAATATAGGACAGGTAGAGTATGGGATAGGCTCACCGCAATGTGTGACAGATTTCCCGTTACTCTCCATTTCTAATTGAGTCAGATAACTGGGTAGGTACTTTAAGCGTCCGTCATATGGCAGAACGGTATGCGCATTGATACCCAAAAAGGTACTGTTCCACACCCCGATCAGTCCCAATAATACGGGTAAGTTTTGCTCAAAGTCGGCATTTAAGAAGTGCTCATCCATCGCATGAGCGCCGGCGAGCATTTCATAAAACCTCGCCATACCGATACGGATTGCCACGGCAAGACCGATGGTTGACCACATTGAGAAGCGTCCCCCGACCCAGTCCCATAACTTGAGCTGATGTGCCTCGACGATACCCCATTCGCTTACTTTTTCAGGATTGGCAGACACCCCGATGAAATGACGCCGCAATACAGTGGCTTGATTGGCGCCTGTTGCCAATAGCCAAGCTCTAGCAGTTTGCGCATTAGACAAGGTATCGACAGTACTAAAAGACTTGGAGGACACAATAAACAAGGTGGTCTCAGGGTTTAAGACATCAAGCAAATTACCCAACTGAGTGCCATCCATATTTGACACAAAGTGTACGTTAATATGGCTGTCTGCCCACTCATCAAGCGCACTATTGGTCATGACAGGGCCTAAGTCAGACCCCCCCACACCAATGTTGACCACATCAGTAATCGCCTTGCCACTATAGCCACGCCAGACGCCACTGCGAATACGCTCGACAAGTTCAGCAGCTTTAGCCAAGCTGTCATGCACTTCTTTGACCACATCTTGCCCATCAACGTCCAGCTGGGCAGACGGTGGCAAGCGAAGGGCAGTATGTAAGGCGGCACGTTTCTCACTGCTATTAACTTTATCACCTCTATATAGTGCCGATATTCGATCGTGAAGGTGACAGGCACGTGCCAAGTCCATCAGTTCCGATTTGACGGACTCATCAACAAGTTGTTTGGAGTAATCAAAATACAGTCCTTCCGCGCTGACGCTAAAGCGCTGCGCTCTATCAGCATCTTCGGCAAACAGATCGGTCAATGACCAGTGGTGATCGGCTAACTGTTGTAATTCCTGCCACTGCGGCAGATCATTGGGTAGAGGGGTAGACATAGTTTTCATTCACTAATGATGCAACTGAGGGTTATATTTTATTAGGGTCACACAAGGCTAAACTTAGCCACTTATCGGACTATAACTGCTGCTGAGCAAAATAAATAAAGGCTTGCATGTAGCTGGTCATATCACCGGCATCAAAGCTCTCACCTATCATCGTCGCTACATCCACCCCTTGGGTACTGATCAGGGCATCAATGGCATCGGTCAGTTGGATTTCACCACCGACAGAGGGCTGGGTCTCTGCTAAGTAATCAAAGATACTTGGGTTAAAGACGTATCGACCCACCACGGCTAAATTTGAAGGGGCATCTTCTAAACGAGGCTTTTCCACAAATCCAGCGACGGCAAAGCTGGCATTGTTATCCTTTGAGCGTTGTGCCAACTGATCTGCCTCTTTTAGATCGGCAATGCCATATTTTTGCACATCGCTATCGGCCACTTCACTGACTAAGATTTGCGAGTGCGATGACTGGGCGTATTGCTCGATCATATAGGCTAAATTATCTTGACTCATATCGGTGGTAAACGGATTTAATACCACATCAGGTAACAAGACCGCAAATGGACTATCGCCAACAATCGGACGAGCTTGTAATACCGCATGCCCTAAACCTAGCGGTTTGCCTTGTCGTATCATCGAAACCGATACATCATTCGGTAGCCAATTGAGACTATCTGCAAGTTCATCTTTGCCTTTGGCTCTTAACTGCGCATCTAATTCAGCATTGATATCGAAGTAGTTTTCAATAGCGCTTTTTTGCGCATGACCGACCAACACAATATGTTTAATACCTGCCGCAATCGCCTCCTCTACGACATAATGTATGGCGGGACGGTTGCCTAAGGGTAATAACTCTTTGGGCACAGATTTTGAAAGGGGTAACATACGGGTACCAAAACCGGCAACGGGGATTACGGCATGCGTTACCTTGTCGTTATTAGATCTTGTATTGTTCGAGTCATTGTTCGAGTCATCGTTCAAGTTATTGCTCATATTATTATCCATAGCTTAACTACTTTTCCAATTTTTCTGTATTTTAATAGAAGAGGTAACCCTTATTGTAACAAACATTGATGACGATTTTATTGACGATAGCATAAAAAAGAGCATCCCGTAGGATGCTCTTAATAGTTATGGTAATCAGGTCTCTTAATACTCTAACTACATTAAAAATTCTTAATGTATTTAAAATTATGCATCATAAATATCAGTAGCGACTGGGTATTATTTATTCGCTTGCTGTACAGTATTTCCAGAGGCTTCATAAATAACCCCCAGTCGCCTTAAGCATCGAAATCTAATATTATGACTTAAGTGCTATACACTTAAAACATATAAAACCAAATCTAAGCCTGTGATACTACCGAATTACCAACCGGTAACTTCTTTAACGGTCTCACCGATCTTAGAAGGGTCACGTGTATAAGCGATGCCAGCATCTTCAAACGCTTTAAATTTCTCTTCAGCAGTACCTTGACCGCCAGAGATAATTGCACCGGCATGGCCCATACGTTTACCTTTAGGCGCTGTCACACCAGCGATGTAGCCGATGACAGGCTTCGTTACATGCTCTTTGATAAAAGCGGCAGCTTCTTCTTCAGCCGTACCACCAATCTCACCGATTAATACTATAGCTTCGGTTTGTGGATCGTCTTGGAACATTTTTAAGCAATCAATTTGGTTCATACCTGGGATTGGGTCACCACCAATACCGATACACGTTGACTGCCCAAAGCCAAGCTTCGTGGTTTGTGCCACTGCTTCATAAGTCAATGTACCAGAGCGTGAGATGATACCGACTTTACCAGGTAAATGGATATGACCTGGCATGATACCGATTTTGCATTGACCCGGTGTGATCACGCCTGGGCAGTTTGGACCGACCATCTTCACATCGCCCGCTTCTTCGATATAACGCTTGGCTTTTAGCATATCTAATGTCGGTACACCTTCGGTGATCACCACGATAAGCTTAACACCCGCATCAACGGCTTCAATGATGGAATCCAATACAAATGGCGCAGGTACATAGATGACAGAAGCATCTGCATTAGTCGCTTCCATGGCCTCGCTCATGGTGTTAAATACAGGCAGACCTAGGTGAGTTTGACCACCTTTACCTGGTGTGACACCACCCACAACTTTTGTACCATATTCAATGGCTTGCTCTGAATGGAAAGTACCATTTTTACCAGTAAAACCTTGCACCAATACTTTGGTGTCTTTATCAATTAATACACTCATTATTTACTCCTAATTAGGGTTACTTATTTGGTAATTTTATTCATTATGCGTTTTTTACGGCGTCAACAATTTTTTGGGCAGCGTCAGATAAGCCTTGCGCAGAAATAATCTTAACGTCTGATTCATCTAACAATTTAGCGCCTAATTCAGCATTGTTACCTTCTAAGCGAACCACTACAGGTACGGTCACATTCACTTCTTTAACCGCAGCAATGATGGCTTCAGCGATCATGTCACAACGTACGATACCGCCAAAGATGTTAATCAACACACCTTGAACACTGCTGTCTTCTAAGATGATCTTAAACGCTTCTACCACGCGATCTTTGGTTGCACCACCACCAACGTCCAAGAAGTTAGCAGGTTTACCGCCATACAATTTGATGATGTCCATGGTTGCCATCGCAAGACCTGCACCATTGACCATACAGCCGATATTACCTTCAAGAGCCACATAGTTTAGATCAAATTCAGCGGCTTTTAGCTCACGCTCATTTTCTTGTGACGGGTCATGCAATTCAGCAATTTTTGGCTGACGGAATAGTGCGTTTGAATCGATACCAATTTTGCCATCGACACAGGCCAATTCGCCATTTTCACGAACCGCTAATGGGTTAATCTCAATCATCGCAAAATCATTGTCGACAAACGCTTGATAAGCACCCGTCATTAGTTTGACAAACTGGTTGATTTGCTTGCCTTCTAACCCTAACTTAAACGCCACTTCACGCGCTTGATAAGGCATTAAACCGACAAGTGGATCAACAGTAACTTTGAAGATTTTCTCTGGGGTTTCTTCCGCAACTTTCTCAATCTCAACACCGCCTTCAGTTGAAGCCATGAAGGTAACACGGCGGGTTGAGCGATCGACGACAGCACCAAGATATAATTCAGTTTGTACAGGGTACATGTCTTCAGCAACTAACACGAAGTTGACCGGTTGACCTTCCGCATCTGTTTGATAAGTCACTAAGTTAGTGCCTATAAGTGAATCAGCAATCTCTTTGGCTTCTTCACGGGTTTTAGCAAGCTTAACACCACCTGCTTTACCACGACCACCGGCATGAACCTGTGCTTTGATCACGGCAACGTCGGTAGGCGTTTTATCAAAGGCTTGCGCTGCTTCATCGCCACTGTAAGCAATGATACCTTTTTGGATTGGCAGTCCGTAGCTCTCTAATAATAGTTTTGCTTGATACTCATGTAAATTCATAAAGTTATCCTTTCGTTTTTATCGTTAACTCATTAAAGTTGACGTTCAATAATCTGGGCAAACGCTGTGGTTATTTTAATAACGTTACCTAAGCTTATGTCATGCCAACCACATAATTAGTGATAGACTTTGATGTCATACCGATTGAATCTAGTGACTGTCAATCAAACTCAATCTGTTAGTCATCAAGCCCATAACTGTTTTTTAGTAATAATGATCGTTATATACGGTGTCACTTTTATTAAATGTATAAGTGACGGTCATTGTGAACGGTATATGTCAACGACCGCACATTAATCTATTTACGTTTTTTACGCTGAATCGCATGGATCGCACGACCATCAGCAGACAACGCCGCTTCATGTACCGCTTCACTAATCGTTGGGTGCGCAAAGGTCATCAATTGTAAATCTTCAACGCTAGACACAAACTCCATCGCAATCATACCTTGATGCACGATATCACCTGCGCCTGCCGCTAGGGCATGCATACCTAATAGACGATCCGTCTTCGCATCTGCCACAACTTTAATAGACCCTTGTCCTTCGCCTTGCGCCAACGCACGGCCATTGGCTGCTAAGTTAAATGAACCTGTTTTGACTTCATAACCTTGCTCAACGGCTTGTTGCTCTGTCAAACCGACCCACGCTATTTCAGGATGGGTGTAGATCACATTGATAATGGTGTCATAGTTGACTTGAGCTTTTTCACCATGAATGCGCTCAACAGCCATCATGCCCTCTTCCATTGCTTTGTGAGCAAGCATTGGACCACGCACTAAATCACCAATGGCATAGACACCATCAAGGTTGGTCTGACACTGATCATTGACTTCGACAAGACCACGTTCGGTCAGCTTGATACCGCTGTCTTCACCCAATAGCTTTTCAGAATAGGCACGGCGTCCCACACAGACGATAAGCTTATCGAAAGATTCTTCAGCAGATTCACCGCCTTTTTCACTAGTCACTACGACTTGTCCGTCTTTAACTTCAGCATTGGTAACTTTGGTATCGACACGGATGTCTAAGCCTTGCTTTTTAAGCAGTTTGCCCGCTTCTTTAGCAATGTCTTTGTCCGCTACTGCTAAAAACTCTGGCATGGCTTCATAGATGACGACTTCTGAACCTAAGCGGCGCCATACTGAACCTAGTTCAAGACCGATCACGCCGGCACCGATAACACCCAAACGCTTAGGGACTTCCGTGAAGTCTAAAGCACCTGTTGAGTCAACAATGTACTCATCATCAACTTTGGCAACTGGAATTTCGATAGGTACAGAACCCGCTGCCAAAATCACATTTTTGGCGGTAATGGTGGTTTCTGATTCGTCTTCAAGGGCGGTAAATTTAACTTTTTTGTCATCGCCTTTACCGTCTAATAGTGTACCCCAGCCTTGCAGCCACTCTACGCCATTGCCTTTTAACAACATGGCAACACCGCCTGTTAGCTGCTTAACAATGCTTTCCTTGCGCTCAATCATTTTTGGCACATCAATATTAACATCGCCAGTAGAAATACCATGATCTTGAAGCTCATGTTGGGTGGCCTCAAAGCGATGTGAGGAATCCAATAAGGCTTTTGACGGGATACAACCGACGTTCAAACAGGTACCGCCTAAAGCTGGCTCCCCTTTGTAAACACGCTTTTCAATACACGCCACACTCATACCTAACTGACCTGCACGGATAGCCGCTTCATAGCCACCTGGTCCGCCACCGATAACGATTAAATCATAATTGTCTTTCATAGTTTATCCCGTATTTTCATTAAATAATTCTTAACGTTTTTATTTATAGGGTTGTCTTTTTAAACATCAAGTCTGATATGACTGTCGCACTAAGATAGTAATTGGACAGTGATTCATCATTACTGTTTACTAAAAACTGATCATTTCATTTATTAACTGATCATTTAATCACATCATAACGAAAAAGCTTGTACCAGATTGACTCCGATACAAGCCTGTGTGCTTTATAGGTCTAATAATAGTTTTGCTGGATCTTCGACAAGCTCTTTAATAGTGACTAAGAACTGAACCGCGTCTTTACCATCAATCATACGGTGATCATAAGACAGCGCCAAATACATCATTGGTAAGATTTCGACCTGACCATTAACTGCCATCGGACGATCATTAATAGCGTGCATACCTAAAATAGCCGTTTGAGGTGGATTCAAGATAGGTGTTGACATTAATGAGCCAAATACACCGCCATTAGTAATGGTAAATGTACCACCCGTCATCTCTTGTAAAGACAGCTTACCGTCGCGTGCTTTACCCGCAAACTCACGGATACCGCCTTCGATATCGGCCATGCTCATACGATCAGTGTCACGTAGGACTGGGACCACAAGACCACGGTCAGAAGATACCGCCACACCCACATCATAGTAGCCATGATAAACGATATCATCACCATCGATAGAAGCATTCACCGCTGGGAAACGTTTAAGCGCTTCTGTCGCGGCTTTAACGAACATAGACATAAAGCCTAGACGAGTGCCATGACGTTTTTCAAACTCGTCTTTGTATTTAGCACGTAGATCCATTAATGGCTTCATGTTCACTTCATTGAACGTGGTCAACATAGCAGTTTCTTGAGTCGCTGATAACAAGCGGTTAGCCACTGTTTTACGTAGGCGAGTCATCGCAACACGTTTCTCAGTACGCTCACCGACAGACTCGGCTACTGGGCGGCCACTGTCAGACTTAATTGAGTTGTCCGTTTTAAGGGTTGGATTTGCCATATCTTGTTTGGTGACACGACCACCACGACCACTGCCTTCGACTTGCTTAGGATCAACACCAGATTCTTTCGCAGCTTTACGCACGGCTGGGCTTTGATCTTTATGATCATCTGCAGAATCTTTAGATGCTTGCTTAGGCTCGCCACCGTCTGATGCTTCTTTTTCTTCAACAGCATCGCTAGACTCTTCATTATCATCTGAGCTGTCATCGCTTGACGTAGAGCCGGTTGCGCCTGCTTCAAACTCGCCAATTAGCTCATCCGATAACACAGTATCATCAACTTGCTTAACAATCTTAGTCACCACACCATCGTCAGGAGCAACCACTTCAAGGACTACTTTATCTGTTTCAATTTCAGCTAAAATATCATCTCGATTGACTTGATCACCTTCACTAACATGCCACTCTACGATAGTACCGTCAGCAACTGACTCTGGGAATACGGGCGCTTTGATATCTGCCATGGGAACTGCTCCTGTTATAAATATAATGTTTTTAATAGATGAGTAATACGTATTTTGATTATGTTGGATAATATCAAAGGTCTAAACTAAAAACCGTTTAGACCTTTTTTAATTTATTTTAAATCATCAACATTGACGCCAAGCCCACCAGCTACCAACTCTTGTTGTTGACGCGCATGGATTGAAGGCAATCCTGTGGCGGGAGCTGCAGAGGCAGGACGCGCGACGGGATCTGCTACCTTAGCTTTTGTGACACGCGGCTGATCATTATCTTGTGGTCCAAAAATACGGAACATATGTGGTGCTAAGTAGTACCAAGCCCCTTGGTTTAATGGCTCTTCTTGACACCACACGATCTGTTCTAGATTGGCATACTTTTGAACCTCTTCTACCATTCTCTTCTCTGGTAATGGATATAGCTGTTCTACCCTGATAATGGCCACATGGTCTAGTCCAAGCTCGCGGCGCTGTTGTAGTAAGTCATAGTAGACTTTACCACCACACATGACCAGACGAGTTACTTTGTCATTATCTAATTGATCAAACTCTGGCAATACAGTCTCGAACTTACCGTCTGCAAGCTCTTCTAAATTGGAAACAGCCAGCTTATGACGCAATAAGCTCTTCGGTGACATTACTACTAATGGCTTACGGATAGGACGAACCGCTTGACGACGTAACGCGTGGAATATCTGTGCTGGCGTCGTTGGCGTAATCACCTGTATATTGTCTTCAGCACATAATTGTAAGAAGCGCTCAAGACGTGCAGAAGAATGCTCTGGACCTTGACCTTCAAAGCCATGTGGCAATAACATGGTTAAACCGCAAACACGTTGCCATTTGGTTTCACCGCTTGAAATAAACTGATCAATCACCACTTGTGCACCGTTGACAAAGTCGCCAAATTGCGCTTCCCAAATGATCAATGCTTGAGGCACCGTGGTTGCATACCCATACTCAAATGCTAATACTGCTTCTTCAGACAATAATGAGTTATAGGTGGCAAAACGAGCTTGGGTGTCATTAAGATGTGCGAGTGGCACGTACATTTCACCATTTGCAGTGTTAAAGATTTCAGCATGACGGTGCGAAAACGTACCACGGCCTACATCTTCACCAGTAATACGCACTAAAAAGTCTTCATCAACCAATGACGCATAAGCTAAGGTCTCGGCTGCACCCCAGTTTAGTGGCTCTTCACCGGTCTGCATCGCCAAACGCTGCTCGACAACTTTTTGCACCTGACGCTGTAACTTAAAGCCTTCTGGCATCTCAGCCATACGGCGTCCATATGCTTTTAATTTTTCGATATCGACACTGGTGTCCCAGTCATCTTCTAAATCGTGACCTAAATAGGGCTTCCAATCTACAAATAACTCTTCATTAGGATCTTTAACCAATGAATTAGCAACATATTCACCTTTATCAAGCGACTCGCGGTATTCATCTTCAAGTTGCTTGTCTTCACCCTCTTTAATCACACCCTCTTCTACCAGTTGCTTCACATACTGGGTGCGTGTAGTTGGTAGCTTTTTGATAACCGAATACATCAATGGCTGAGTAGCTGAAGGTTCGTCTGCTTCGTTATGACCATTACGGCGATAGCAGAATAAGTCAATAACGATATCTTTATGAAACTCATGGCGATAATCAAGCGCCATCTTAGCGGCAAATACCACGGCTTCAGGATCATCACCATTGACATGTAAGATTGGCGCATGCACCATTTTAGCAATATCAGTACAGTATTCAGTCGAGCGCGCATCTTCTTGGCGACTGGTGGTAAAGCCTACTTGGTTATTGATGACAATATGAACCGTACCCCCAGTAGTATAAGCACGCGTTTGTGACATTTGGAAAGTTTCTTGTACTACGCCCTGTGCGGCAAAGGCGGCATCACCATGCACAACTAACGGTAGCACTAAGTTACCATCGGTATCGTTACGACGAACTTGACGGGCACGTACTGAGCCTTCTAATACAGGCGATACAATTTCAAGATGCGACGGGTTGAACGCTAAGGCTAAATGCGTTTCACCACCTGGTGTCATCACATTTGAGGAATAACCATTGTGATATTTAACGTCGCCTGACCCTTTTTGTGGAATAACTTTACCATCAAACTCATCAAACAGATCTGCTGGGTTTTTACCCAATATATTAACCAATAGATTCAGACGTCCACGGTGAGCCATACCAATCACAATCTCTTTGGTACCATAGCCACCAGCACTTTGAATAATTTCGTGAACCGCAGGGATAAAGCTTTCACCGCCTTCTAGACCAAAGCGCTTCACACCGGTGTATTTACGGGCTAAATATTTCTCCAAGCCTTCAGCGGCAGTCAATCGCTCAAGTATCGATTTTTTCTTTTCATTATCAAATTTGATATAGCCCAGGTTGGTTTCCATATACTTTTCAAACCAGCGCTTTTCAGTACTGGTCGTAACATGCATGTACTCAATGCCTATGTGACTACAATAGACGCGGTTTAGGATCTCAATAATTTCACGAAGCGTCGCTTCTGACTTACCAATGTTAAAATCACTGGTTGGAAATACTGTGTCTAAATCTGCTTCTGACAGCCCGTTGAATTCTAACGACAAATCTTCAACCTCTGCTCGTGGCTTAAGACTTAAGGGGTCAAGATTAGCACGACGATGACCACGACGACGGTATGCAGAGATTAACTTCTGTACACTCATTTGACGAGGATCAACACAGGTGGTATCACCCGTATTGTTAGACTGAGCTGAGCTTGAGGCAGCAATCACACCTTTGTTGGCAGTTTGATTGCGGGCAAGTAATAGAAATTGGTCTTGAATAGCATGGTGTAATGCGTCGTTGCCCGTTTCAAAATCTTTGAAATAGGTTTGCCATTCGCTATCTACACTATCAGGATCTTGTAAGTACTGCTCATAGAGAGACTCAATGTAGCTTGCATTATCCCCTGCAAGCTCCGTTGCATCAGCTTTTAAGGCTTCATTAGTCATTGTATTCATAGTCTATTCTTATTTACATTAGGGTTATTTAAAAAAAGTACATACGTTTATGCTATGGCTATATGTTGCGAATTGTCGGTTGTTACTTATTTACTTAGTTACTTATTTACTTAGTTATTTATCAACTCGTTATATTATCAATCAGTTACTAGGCATTCTGTTATAAAAATTAGGTTATTGGAAACTTTATACTTTATCAAATAGAGTATTAAGAATAGAGAGTTAAGAATAGAGAATTTAGAGGTTTAATTAAGGCCTATATGAAAGAAAGATGCATTAAACATACCAGTCTATATAATATTTGATTTTAATTTGAGAGCCTAACGCTTAACCTTCTTTTTAATCTGTTCTTTTCACCTAAACTTTACGATATTTATATTTTTATCTAGACTTTTTATCTTATCTTTTTATCCAGTCTTATTTTAATCATATTATATGTTTAAATTAGTGAGCTCTTTTTTAGGTCTTTGTTTAGTTATTACCTTTAATACCCTATTAAACTCTATTCCAACTTAAACAAAACTCTATTTTCGCTTACTCATTCATTAATAAACGTTTATTAATATAGGTTTATTAATATACGTTAATATCAAGTTATCAATTTAATTATCATAAGCGATAACGTTTTATATTATAGTTATTATTGGTTACATGACCATTAATTAGGTTCAGGTTATAAAAATTAAAAAGACAGACTTAAAATCACAATATTTAAAACAATAATGTTGTATTCCGTTTATAAGACATACAGTTTATCAGATATGTCACTAACCGCTCTGACAATTATTCAGATATTGATTCACATGTTGATTCAGATAATTACTTATAGACAATTACTTATTAAATGAAACAATAAATGATTCAGTTAATAGTGCAGAAAATCAACTCGGTCAGATAACAGTTGCACACTGAATTAAAGAGTAACATGGAACCCATTAATTAAAGGTTAATTTGCTCAATATCTACTATTTAAAAAGTAAATATTCAACCTATCATTGTGCGTAATTTTAACAAAAAAAGACCCCTATCAACAAATAGAGGTCTGTGGTATTCACGTAAAGCAACACAACGACATCACTGCCACGCCATACCCTTTAAATCGTTTTACTATTTCCTATAGTCATAGCCAGACTAAAAAGTTACAGTGTTAACCTCGCTTAGCCTACTACAACAGTAGTACTTACACTGGGTTGCCTTGTACCTTTTTTAGCTGGCTTCGACTATACAATAAGCGGGCAAAAACTATCAGTAAAACTCTCGAATTATCATATTATTATAGCCTATCAAACAGCTGGTTTAATAGACCGTTTAATAAAGAGTGTCATAAAGCATTAGCCAGCTTGCTCTAATAGCAAGTTACGTAGATGACCGATGGCGCGAGTGGGATTCAATCCTTTAGGACATACTGACACGCAGTTCATAATACCGCGGCAACGGAATAAGCTGAACGGATCATCTAAACGTGCTAAGCGAGCACGAGTATCACTATCACGACTATCGGCAACGAAACGATAAGCATGCAATAGCGCAGATGGTCCTAAGAACTTATCAGGGTTCCACCAGAATGAGGGGCAACTGGTTGAACAACACGCACATAAGATACACTCATACAGACCGTTTAATTTCTCACGCTCTTCTGGAGATTGTAGACGCTCAGTTGGTGGTGCAGGCTGATCATTAATTAAGAACGGATGAACTTTTTCATACTGCTCATAAAACTGGTTCATATCGACCACTAGGTCACGCACTACTGGTAAACCTGGTAGCGGACGAATGGTAATCTTCTCAGGTAGCGTATTCATGTTAATCAAACATGCTAACCCATTTTTACCGTTAATATTCATACCGTCAGAGCCACAAATACCTTCACGGCATGACCGACGGAATGTAATCCCTTCATCTTGTTTTTTCAAACGTAGTAACACATCAAGTAACATACGATCTGAGTCTAAAAGCTCAACCGTATATGTTTGCATGTACGGGGCTGCGTCCTTATCAGGATCGTAGCGGTATATCTCTATGGTGCGAGTACCTCGGCTCATAATGCTAACTCCACACGGTGTAAAGCGGCTCGGTGAAAACCTTCTGAATGATTGCTTTTTGCCAACCGCTTTACTAATTTAAAAGTTAAATTCAAAGAAAACAGGTGTAACGAATAGTGTTTATCTATAACTGATAACCTAATGCCTAACATGCTGTGCTCAGCCTTTCGTACTAAGCTAAGCATGGTTACCAAAACTTAGTAGACACGTACTTTAGGCTCTACGTAGTCGACGGTAAGCGGCACTTTACGAACAGGCTTATAGATGATCTTATTGCCTTCAGAGTACCAAAGTGTGTGCTTCATCCATTCATCATCGTTACGACCGTTTGGTGCGACTGGATCATCCTCAGGACGATCATAATCTAGGACGGTATGAGCTCCACGGCATTCATGACGGTGCGCCGCTGATATCATTGTTGCTTTTGCCACTTCGTAAAGATTAGCCACTTCTAACGCTTCGATACGAGCGGTATTAAACACTTGCGATTTATCTGCGAGATGAATATTGTCTACTTTTTCTTTCAGTGCCAATAGTTTTTCCACACCTTCATCCATTAACGCTTGCGTACGGAAGACACTGGCGTGTTTTTGCATCAACGCACGAATTTCATCGGCTACATCCTGCGCATTATAGCCTGACGTTGATTGCTGTAGTTTATTTAAACGACCAACGGTATAGTCTAGCACGCGTGGATTAATCGGCTTATAGTTATGATCGGCATGATTATAGTCATCGGTAATATGTTTGCCGGCAGCGCGTCCAAATACTACCAAGTCAAGCAACGAGTTGGTACCTAAGCGGTTTGCACCGTGAACACTGACACACGCACATTCGCCAATGGCATATAAGCCTTTGACCACTTTACCTTCGGTATATAATCCATGCTCATCCACTGGGCCTTCCAAATCTGGAACGATAACTTGACCATGAATCGTGGTCGGAATACCGCCCATCATATAGTGAATGGTTGGAATAACAGGAATAGGCTCTTTAGTGATATCGACGTTCGCAAAGTTTTTGCCAATCTCAAATACGGACGGCAAACGCTTCATAATGGTATCAACACCTAAGTGAGTCATATCCATAACGATATGATCGGCATTTGGACCACAGCCACGACCTTCTTTGATTTCTTGGTCCATTGAGCGTGATACTAAGTCACGCGGTGCTAAGTCTTTCACGGTCGGGGCGTAACGCTCCATAAAGGCTTCACCGTCTTTATTACGTAAGATAGCCCCTTCACCGCGGCAGCCTTCGGTTAGTAGCACACCCGCTCCAAATACGCCCGTTGGGTGGAACTGCCAAAATTCCATATCTTGCAATGGAATACCCGCACGTACTGCCATACCAAGACCATCACCTGTATTAATATAGGCATTGGTAGAAGCTGAGAAGATACGACCAGCACCACCCGTGGCTAGAACAGTATGGTTAGCTTGGAAGACAGCCACAGTACCCGTTTCTTGCTCAATGGCAACCACACCGTTAATATTGCCATCTTCATCTTTGATTAAATCAAGGGCAATCCACTCGATGAAAAACTCAGTGCCTTTTTCAAGGTTCTTTTGATATAGCGTATGCAATAAGGCGTGACCCGTACGGTCAGCGGCAGCGCAAGCACGTTGAACCGCCTTTTCACCATAGTTTGAGGTGTGACCGCCGAATGGACGCTGGTAAATAGTACCATCTGGGTTTCTATCAAAAGGCATACCCATGTGCTCAAGCTCATACACTACTTTTGGTGCTTCACGGCACATATATTCAATAGCGTCTTGATCGCCTAACCAGTCAGACCCTTTTACGGTGTCATAGAAATGGAAATGCCAGTTATCGTCACTCATGTTACCCAAGCTTGCGCCAATACCGCCCTGAGCGGCAACCGTATGTGAACGGGTTGGGAATACTTTGGTAATAACAGCCACTTTCATGCCACTTTCTGCCAATTGCAGAGCCGCACGCATACCTGAGCCGCCACCGCCAACGATAACAGAGTCGTAATTTAGGGTTTTGATATTACTAATTGTATTGTCTTGTCTAGTTGCCATTACGTTTTCCTAATGAATACGTTAGTCGTCATATAAGCTGGCGATGGTCGCTATAACCTTGAGGGTTGTTATAGCAGCACATTACCAGATAGGCTCACTTAAATCTAAAGTCGCAATTGCAGTTATCTTCACTTTATTAGTAAGGGCTAAATCTTTAATATCGGGACAAAGTGTAAAAGTCACTTATATACGATAAGCTGACCCTGCCCTGACTATTAAAATCAGTCACATTTAAATCATATGTTTTAACTTCAGATGCATTAGCATTAACTACTTTACTAACAACTAACAATCGCTATCACATCAATGACTATAAAAGAGACTGAATTAAAAAACAGTGACTGGATTAACCCTTAATTAAAAATCATTGCTCCTGGGCTCCAGAAAATCATGATGCCCCAAAATACATATACCAAAATTGCAATAATCATCGCAGCTTGTAGTACAAGGCGCAGTCCAGTACTTTTTACATAGTCAGTAAATACGGTCCACATTCCTACCCAAGCATGTGCTGCTAGTGCCAAAATAGCCACCAAACTAAAGAGACGCATTGGCAAACTTGTAATAAAGCCGACCCAGTGCTCATAAGTCACGTCGCCATTGAGTAAGAAAAAACCCACCATGACGACAGCATATACTGCCAATACCACAGCACTAATACGTTGCATTACCCAATCGCGTGTGCCTGAACCGGTTAGGCCAGTTGCACCTTTAATTCCAGAATCATTTTTCATTAGAACATCACCCATATAAATGATAGCACTATCAATATAGCGGCAATAACAAAGCTAATAATTGACGCTTTTTTCCCTGATTGCAGTTCTTCATTTAAGCCCATATCAGCCAATAAATGCTTAATACCCATGACGAAATGATAGGCTGTTGCTGCCACGAATACCCAGGCAATAAAGCGCACAACAATATTGTCAAATACGGCTAAGAAATGATGGGGTGACTGTAAAGACGTTTGCAATAGCCACAACATCACCGGGATTAATAAGAAAAGAATAATGCCTGAGATACGATGCAAAATCGAAGCTCTAGCCGTCGGTGAGCTGTTAACGCTTATCACTTGGCTAAGGGGTAGATTAATCGGTCGATTGCTTTTCACAGCGGGCGTCCTTTTACGGTTGACACTCGGGATACGTTTGAGCACACAATGCCCTATCTAAGCGCCCAACTGAATCAACGACCAACAACTCACTTCATTGTCATAGCACTGAGTTAATAAAGGCTATAATAATAGTCATTGTCAGTCTTAATTTGTTATCGCAATTCTTAGGTTTTGACGCTCAAAACATATACGAGACGGATAAGTTAAGGAGTAGCTAACTGGCTAAAGTCGTCTTTAGCCGAACTGTAAAGCTTACAGTACTCTAAATTTATTTGAATAGACAAATTTTGTATTAGCTAAGCGTAATATATAGTAGCTAAGCGTGTTATTAAGTGATATTCAAATAGATTTAGGGCATTTGGATACGATGCCAAGGCTGACACCTTCGTTAGGTATATAATAATAGAACTCAAAAGTTATCCATTATAAAAACCCTCTATAATCATATTAACTACCGTAAAACATCTGTTGTTAAATAACAGACAGCGTTCTCGACAAGAAAGACGATTATAATTGAAAGGTGTTGGCAGTCACCATTGACTTAACAGGGGTTATCACAGGCATATTTACTGAGAAATTTATAATTAATATCAAATAAACAGTGACACTAATTATAAATCTAGATAAACCAATAACAACAAAAGCGTTAACTAAATGGACGACCAGCATCTATAATGGAGTAATTATAGAGTTTGTTGCTAGTAATTACAAATAAAATACTGAATAAACCCTAAGTGACAAAAGTTATCAGTTAGTTTATTACTCATGAGACTATTGTTTTTTGTTGGTTTAACTGATTGATTTTGATTAAATAATCCAATAGTAATGATACTGAGGCTTGTAAGTAGTAACTTGTAAGTAGTAATAAGTCTTATGTTATAAAGCTTCTTAAGTAAAGACTCTTAAAAGGAGTCTATGGTTAAGAGGAATCTATAGTTTAGAGGAATATATAGTACGGTCTGTGTATTGTTTGGCTAAATGAGTGATAGTCGCTAACTTATCCTATACGTATTTACTAGTGAACTTCCATTGACTAACACGGACTGATTACGTTATAAATGAGGCTTGCACTAAAATTTCGTTATAAATGTTTTATCATTTTTATTCATTAAGTGGTTATTAACTGGTAATATATAGCCCGTTTTATGGCTTTGCTGATAACCGAATACTGATAACCTATTGCTACTCAGGCTACATTTATCCACACGTATATGAGTGAGTGTGGCTACGTTATGGTATTGCTATGGTATGAAAGTCAAATTGTTTCAAGCTCAAACTTTTTAAACCAAAAGGTTCATGTAAAACGTCCGGTTAAAATGTATTGATAAGACTCTATTTTATAACTCCATTAGTCTTTTAAAGATTTGAAATTGATTTAACATCTCATCCCCGATAGCTATTATTATGTTAATTTAGCCTAGTGCTAGATTTTAAAGGAAACGTGAGGACCCTTCTTTGGAACAAATCCTAACCCGTTTCTGATATCTTTTTAGTTATCAATTCCGAACAGCAGACTATTTATTCTAACAATTAAGAGGATTTTATGGCTAACGATACTGCATATTTAAAGGTAGATGGTGAAGAATACGCACTACCCATTATTAAGGGTACACTGGGGCATTCTGTCATCGATGTAGCGGCCTTCCAGGAAGCAGGCTATTGGACGTATGATCCAGGTTTTAAAGTGACTGCCCCTGTTGAGTCAAAAATTACCTACATTAACGGCGAAAAAGGTGAACTACTGCATCGTGGTTATCCTATTGACCAACTTGCTGATAACGCTGAATATCTTGAAGTGTGCTACGCTCTCTTGCACGGTGAGTTACCAAACGCTGAGCAAAAAGCAGACTTTTATGAAAAAGTCCGTTCGCATACCGGTGTGCATGAGCAATTACGTAAGTTTTTTGAAGGCTTCCGCCGTGATGCCCACCCGATGGCCGTGATGGTCGGTGTGGTTGGCGCGCTTTCTGCCTTCTATCATGATAACCTTGATGTGACGGACGAAAGACAACGTGATATCACTGCTATTCGCTTAATCGCAAAAATGCCAACACTTGCTGCCATGAGCTACAAGTACACCAAGGGCGAACCATTCATGTACCCTCGTAACGACTTTAGTTATGCGGAAAACTTCTTATATATGATGTTTGCAACGCCTGCGGATGTCGACTACAAAGTCAATCCCGTAATTGCCAAGGCCATGGACAAGATCTTCACACTTCATGCTGACCATGAGCAAAATGCATCGACCTCAACTGTTCGTTTAACAGCGTCAACTGGCGCCAATCCTTACGCCTGTATCGCTGCTGGTATCGTTGCTTTATGGGGCCCTTCACATGGTGGTGCTAACGAAGCGGTATTGAAAATGCTTGATGAAATCGGCAGCGTAGAAAACGTTGATGAGTTCATGGAAAAAGTAAAACGTAAAGAAGTGAAATTGATGGGCTTCGGTCACCGCGTCTACAAAAACTTCGATCCACGTGCTAAAGTCATGAAAGAGACTTGTGATGAAGTATTGGGCGCACTAGGTATCAATGATCCTAAGCTTGAGCTTGCTATGAAGCTTGAGAAAATTGCTCTTGAAGATGAGTACTTTGTTAAACGTAATCTGTATCCAAACGTTGACTTCTACTCTGGTATTATCTTAAAAGCAATCGGTATCCCAACGTCTATGTTTACTGTGATCTTTGCGTTAGCTCGTACTTCAGGCTGGATCAGCCACTTACTTGAAATGCACAGTGCACCGTTCAAGATTGGTCGTCCACGTCAGCTATACACTGGTGAAACGAAGCGTGACTTTGTTAAGCTTGAAGACCGTAAATAAACAATTTACGCTATAGCACTGACGTGTCAATCTATTAGGCGCTAAATGTTTTAGGTTAAAAGTGTATTACTAAATAAAACCTATGAAAAAGACCCTTGATTTCGCTATCAGGGGTCTTTTTTGTGACTTATTCAAACTGTTTTAATTTCTCTTCATATTTTTTTATCTGCTCGTCGTAGCCTTTAATCTTGGCATCAAACTCGCTAATCAATTCATCAAACTTAGCAGCTTGCTGCTGCTGGGCCGCCCGCTGCGCTTGTTGCAGGCTCTCAAGCTCGGCACTTTGCTGGGCTTCGATTTGCTCCCAAAGCTGATATTGCTTTAGCAGTCTTGCCAGCGCGGGTGTTTTGCTCACCAAATGCTCAGCCAGCTCCATATTGTTAAACACATCTGGGATTAAGGTGGCCACATTGAGGAGCGTATTGACCGCTTGAGCAGGTAAAGGCACCTCATCAGGTAAATATAAAGCCTGCATCGCCACCTGATAGCGGCGGCTAATCTCAACGGCAGTCAGTTCTTCTGGCTCTACGATCGGCACATTGGCTAGTGGCCAATTGCGAAAGGTGACCACCTCAGTTGATTCTGGTGCCGATGAGGCTGCCACTGCTGCAGTATTGTTGACCACTTTAGAGCTATTAGCCGGCGTTTGATCGGTCTGTTGTTGTGATTGGGTCTGACTTTGAGTCTGAATTTGAGTTTTTGTCTCTGTATCGGCTGTGTTAGAGGCTGGCGCACTCTTATTAGATGTTGTTGTTGGTTTGCTTTTAGAGTTTGCTGGCTCAGAACTTTTAGAGTCTGAGTTTTTAGGTTCGGGGCTGGGGCTGGAAGTTGGCTCTGGCTCATCGGCTGCTTGTAAGGCTTCATACTCTGCCAGCTCGCTTTGTTGTAGATCTAACATTTTATTGACAAACTCTGCTTCAAAGCTTGCGACATGATCAGCCGCCGCCGCACTCATTGGGCTTGATTCGGGTACTGTCTCTCCCTCATTGGGCGCCTGTTCTGAGGTGGTTTTATCGACATCTGCACTATCTGGTTGCGGCTGACATCCTGTAGCACTTAGCACACTAGCTAGAGCTACTAACATAAACGATCGCTTAAAACGGCTGACGCTTAGATGTGTTGGCGGATGCTGTTGGCTTAGAGCGGCTGTCTTAAAATCGGTCACTGCGGTTTCTCCATGTTTTTAATGTATATCCTAGTCTCAATGTGTACTCTACTCTCAACGTGTACCCTACTCTGAATTGTTGAAATAGGCTATTCATTAAGATCTGCAGAATGAAGAAAAGGAATGCAAGCTTGCCACGCTTGGCAGTCTTTACCCAGCTCACGACGCACGAAGTAGTCTTGTACCATGCGCGCTTGTTGTTCAATACCATATTTAAAAAAGGACTTGCCTTCTTCTAATACATAGTCGTAACGTCGGTTAAGCACTGCTCCGCGTACTACTTTTAAACCCTGCTGTATCTGCCACACGTGCGTTAATTCGTGAATTAGCCAGCTCTTTTTGCCTAATGATTGGGTGCTAAAGTCTTCTATCCAGTCTTGCGGGTTAAAGTAGATATTACCATTGGGACTGACGGCATAGTTTTTTAATACCCACCAAGCGGTCTTAAGGCGTACGCCGGTTAAGTCAAAATCTGCGCCAAAGACGGAATGCGCCATATCTATTTCTGCCTTAGTTAAGGAGCGACTTTTAGCGGGTGCTAATTTAACTTTATTAAAGATAGACCTTAAGCGGTGAATCGTATTAGATCGCATGTTATTCTCTATATATTGAACCTATACACTGGTGCTTTAAACTTACGCTTTAAATTTATACGTTAAACTTAGAACTTACGCCTCATTTAGATTGGTAGGGACTGGTCATTATTTATCTATGCTTGTATTCATGCTTGCTGTACAGTGGTTCCAGAAGCGCAATAAACAATACCCAGTCGCTGTGAATGACCAAAATCCTGATTTATAAGGTTTGTTATGTATCCTACGATTTTAAATATAGAACCCCTTTTATTACAAATATCATAATGGATTAATATCCGTTAACTTGCAATTGTATAGCGTTTAAGTTGTAATCTAGATATTGTTATTATTAATGTGACTAGTGATATACATCTACTGCTCTAAACAAGGATTTATGTAGAATTAGCATTTGTAGCAACTGGGGATCATTTATTGACACGGTCTGAAAGGTAAAGCCAGACGTTTAATAAATAATCTCCAGTTGCCTATAAAATTTAAATACTGCTAGTCGCGTCAGTCCTAAATCTTAAACAATGCTATTTACCTAGAACTTATTTATATAACACCATTCCTTAAAAGGCCATCGACCTAACCCATGTCTCAACGTCCTAACACTGCTTCTCCTAACGCGATTAATACGTCAGCACAGAGCCTTCCTCATTCTGATATTCCGTTGGCCCAACGCTTGCGGCCGAAGACGCTCAAAGAAGTGATTGGGCAGGCGCATTTACTAGCGCCCGGAGCGCCTATTAGCCGCTTTGTTGAGAATAGCCATTTACCCTCGCTTATCTTACACGGTGAGGCGGGTATTGGTAAGACCACGATTGCGATGCTACTGGCGGATGCGGTGGGTCGACCCTTTTATCCACTGTCAGCCATCAATACGGGCGTCAAACAGCTGCGTGAAGTACTGGATGCTGGTCAGAAATCAGGGCAGGCAGGGCTAGACTTTGCACCGCCTGTGGTCTTTATCGATGAGATACACCGTTTTAATAAAGCGCAACAAGATGCGCTGCTGGGTGCTGTTGAGTCTGGCGATATTACCTTGATTGGCGCCACCACTGAAAATCCGTCCTTCAGTGTCAACAATGCTCTGCTGTCTCGCTGTCAGATCTATCGGCTTGAACCGCTGGATACTGAACAAATTGAGCAGTTATTGAAGCGTGCGCTAGCAACTGACACCCTATTATCACAGATAGACATTCAGCTCACTGCTGCTTCGCAAATTGCAAAGCTGGCACACGGTGATGCACGAAAGTCGCTGAATTTACTTGAGATGGCAGTACAAGCGGCGGATCATAACCAATCGCCTATCTTAATCGATGACGAGTTATTGTCGCGTGTGGCGCAAACGGCGTTGCAGCGCTATGACAAAGATGGCGATCAGCATTATGACATCATCTCAGCGATGATTAAGTCCGTACGTGGCTCAGACCCTGATGCTGCCTTATATTGGATGGCGCGTATGCTGGTAGCAGGTGAGCCACCGGAGTTTATTGCGCGTCGTTTGGTGATATTAGCCAGTGAAGATATCGGTAATGCCAACCCCAATGCGCTACTTCTGGCGGATGCTGCCCTGCGCTCCGTGAAAATGATTGGGATGCCAGAAGCACGTATCATCTTAGGTCAAGTGGTGGTGTATTTGGCGACATCTGCCAAAAGTAATAGCACCTATATGGCGATAAATAAAGCCATGCAATTAGCACAGCAAGATCAATCGCCTGTGCCATTGCATCTACGCAATGGCGTTACCAAGCTGATGCAGTCACAAGGCTATGGCGACGGCTATGTGTATCCTCATGATTATCCCAATCATTATCATCCTCAGCAGTATTTGCCCAACAGCTTAGTCGGTACTCAATTTTATCACTATGCGGATAATCAACGCGAACAACACAGCTTACAGTTTATGCAGTGGCTAAAGTCACAACAATCACAGAAGTCACATAAGTAATAAGTTTGCTAATATTCATCTGAGTTTAAGCTCAGATTAGAGGTTGTAAAGGCAGACACGCCGTCGCACTTTTATCAATACTATTGATTCAAACCATTTAATGGCTCTCGGCGTTAGTAAGCGTTACAATAGCCGACGAATAATCCTACTATACTATTTTTGAAAATTAAAATTTCAATAAAAACAAGCTGATGTTAACCTCAACTCGGAATAAGAATTTTTGTAGGCCATTGTTTTTTTGAGTTAAAAATCCATCCCCAACCCTTCCTTGGGAAAAGGACGGGAGCTAACCTTTCAAAAGTTAATGTCTAGATTTGGTATTATTTTCATCATTGGTATTAAAAATAAATAGTGATTAAATAAATAGTGATTAAATAAATAGTGATTAAATAAATAGTGATTAAATAAATTGGTATTAAACAATATAAGTTACATAATAAAAGAGATGACCCCCTATGGCACTAAATAATATTACAGACATCATTGAAGACATCCGCGCCGGTAAGATGGTGATATTGATGGATGATGAAGATCGTGAGAATGAAGGCGATCTTATTATGGCAGCGACTCATGTGAATAGTGAAGCCATTAACTTTATGATTACTCATGCGCGTGGATTGGTCTGCTTGACGCTGACTGAAGATCGCTGTCGCCGTCTTGAATTGCCGCTTATGAGTGACCGCAATCAGGCCAAATTTAGTACCAATTTTACAGTCTCAATCGAGGCCGCAGAAGGCGTAACGACCGGTATTTCTGCCGCCGATCGTGCACGTACGGTACAAGCCGCGGTGTCTGCCACTGCAAAAGCGGAAGACATCGTACAGCCTGGTCATATTTTCCCGATTATGGCGCAAAAAGGCGGGGTACTACACCGTGCAGGGCATACTGAAGCTGGTTGCGATTTGGCACGCTTAGCAGGACTTGAACCTGCCGCCGTCATCGTTGAAATTATCAATCCTGACGGTACCATGGCACGCCGCGACGATTTAGAAAAATTCGCCGCTGAGCATGACCTCAAAATAGGTACGATTGCCGACTTGATTAACTACCGCATTGCCAATGAAAAAACGGTCAATGAGGTCAGTCATCGCCCTATCGAGACCGATTTTGGCACCTTTATGTTGTATCAATTTAAAGAGTATGGCGCTAGCGAGACCCATTTGGCGTTGGTAAAAGGTGATCCAAGCGAAGGCGTTAGCACGGTACGGGTGCATGGCTTCCATCCCCTGCGTGATTTATTTGCCGCCAAACGAGATGAGACCGGTCGCAGTGGTTGGAGTGTGCAAAGCGCCTTGGCAGAAATTAGCCAATCTGAACGTGGCGTACTGGTATGGATCGGCAGCAATCAGCCTGTCGATCTAGGCGACGTACTTGAGCGTGCTTATAACAACCAATCGCTATCGACACTCTCCAATCAGCCATACCGCAGTATTGGGGTCGGTGCTCAAATTTTACGTCACTTAGGCGTACGTGACATGCGCTTGCTATCGACACCGCTTAAGTTCAATGCGCTATCCGGCTTTGATCTTAATGTGGTCGAGTGCATTGACTCTCCGAACACGCCAACGTCTTAATTTGGCTAGACCCCTTATGTTTGACTCATCAAAGCCTGACTTAAACAATAAGCGAAATAATAAGCTGTCAAATCAGCTAACTCGTAAGCTAGCAGCTAATGTGACGCGCAAGCTTAAACCGATTAGCAAAGCCACGACACTATGGCAGCCCTATAATCCTGAGTTGCACTATATCGTCAGCTATGATGGGTTTAAGATTCCTGTTACCGTTATAGGCCCTAAAGAGGGGGATGATCAAGGTCAGCCTGTCACCCCTGTATTGTTACTACATGCCTTTGGTATGGATGCTCGGCAGTTCCTGCCCTTTATTTTGCCATTGGTGTCGCAGTATCGGTTTTATTTACCGCATTTTCGTGGTTTTGGCTTGGCAGCTGATACGCCGTCGACTGAGTTTGACTTTATTGAGCAGTATGCTGATGATGTCGAGGTGCTATTGAGCCATATCTGCGACAGACATCAGACAGAAGCGGTGGATGTTGCCGCTATCTCGATGGGGGCGTTGGTGGTATGGGCGCATTTTAATCGCTATTGTGATACGCAAGATAGTCGTGATGCTTCAAAACCAGCTCATTCAAAAACAACCCATTCAAAATCAGTTCATTCAAAAATAACTCACTCAAAAATAGCCCGCTATTTAAATATTGACCAGTCTCCGATCGTGCACAATCAACCCGATTGGCAAGGCGGGGTATTTGGTGACAAACAGGACCAGATATTTGAGCAATTTAGGGAGGTACTGCAAGCTGCTCTGCCGTACCTTGATGCGCTAAACGTTTCTGAGTTCTCGCACCTGCCCTATCCTCTTAAGCGTCAGATTACTGAGATGGAAACCGCATTTTCATTGATGTCCGTCGATCGGTTGCCATCCCGCTTATTGATCACAGGTACGGGTTACTTTCCTGCACATAAGCTAGCGTTGTACCAACACCCTACTTGGCAGCAGAAGCTACGCGGACTACAGGCTTATCTAGAGTTGCCCTATGATTACCGCAATGCCCTCCCCAATAACGAGACGCCCATCACCTTATTAATTGGCGGTCAGTCCAAACTTTACGACCCCGTCTGGCAACGTAAGCTAGCCTCTATCCTGCCTACCGCTAAAGTGATTGAAGTACCAGAATCTGGACATGCGATACCAATGGATGCCCCTATTCGCTTTGCGAGTCTCTTAAAGCAGTTTCTACAAGCCTAATATTTACAAGCTAAATTAATATTTACAAGCTAAATAAAGGCGAAATCAAGACAGGTTAGATGATAATTATGACCTGATTAACATAAGTCAACGCATAAGCCATGGGTTTCGTGTCGCTAAAGAGTACGCGACATATTCTAAATACGATAACGATCGTTTGGCTATAAAAATAAACTGTGTCTAAAAACTGTCTATAAACCATTTACAAACTATCTAGAAACAAGCACCCTTTCAAAAAATCATTTAAAAACAAGTGTTCACCCGCCTTATCTACTTATGTTACTGATGGTTAAGCCTTGTTTCATAGGTCTGTATTACTTATACTGGAGATCGCTTTACCATATCCTCAAATGAATATACCTAAATGGATTTAAGTATGGATACTCTTTCTGTGGCATTATTGCCACTGGTGTTAGGCTTTATTATGTTTGCATTGGGACTTTCGATGCAACTGACGGATATTAAATATGTCCTTAAAGCACCTAAGCCCTTCTTCATTGGTTTTATCTCTCAATTAATTATCTTACCGTTAGTTACTCTGTTCCTGATCTTACTTCTCAAACCCGATCCTGTCTTTGCGTTTGGCTTTATGTTACTGAGCTTTTGCCCAGGCGGTGTCACCAGTAATGTGCTTAGTAAATTGGTGAATGGTAATTTGGCCTTATCGGTAGCGCTGACCTCGGTAATGAGCTTGGTCTCCATTGTGACGGTACCCATTTTTACAACCCTTGCTTATCGCTATTATTTGGGCGCAGAATCTGGGCAAGTGAGTATGCTGAGTATGGGGCTTAAGATGTTTTTAATCACTGCCTTGCCTGTTGGTCTAGGTATATTGGTCAATGAAAAGGCCAAAACTTTTACTGATAAACACCGTGATAAATTTATGAAAGTGGCGTTGGTGCTGTTTGTGGTGTTAGTGATCTTAGCAATCCTAAGTAATTACGAGGTACTGCTCGATGATACGGGTAAGATGATCATCATGATTACTACCTTGATTTTGTCTCTATTCACCATCGGTATTGGACTACCGAAACTGTTTGGTTTGTCTTGGCGTGATGCAAAAACCATTGGGATAGAAGTAGGTATTCAAAACAGCACGATGGCCTTGGCACTTTCGGGTCTATTGGCAGTGTCCATAGACAGCATCGACACCGTTCTGCCTGCCTTTGCACTTCCAGCGGCCATTTATAGTGTGGTGATGTACGTGTTAGTCGTGCCATATATTTTATTGTTTAGAAAGTTTGAGTAGTGATGGGTGATGTGTCGTTATTGGAAAATTAAGTGATAATATTAGTGATAGTAGGTAACCAGCATTATAATTTACGGCGGCTGGTAATCATTTATTGACACTGTCTGAGAGGTAAAGCCAGACATTTAATAAATAATCCCCAGTCCGCCTATACCGGTTTAAGTAATTCTTTTATGGCGGCAGGTACTGATTTAATGACACTGTCTGAGAGGTTGAGCCAGACGTTTCATAAATAATCCTCAGTCCGCCTATGCCTGTTTAAATCATATTCTTTTATAACCTCGTTCTTAACTCTTGACGTAGGCTGTGGCTTTAGCCCAGCATTATTGATTAAAGGTCTTAATATGCTGGGCTAAAAGCACCAGCCTACAGTGCGTTGGGGATGGATTTTCGGTAAAAATCCCCCTAAATCCCCCTTTGAAAAAGGGGGGCTTGCCACCCTTTTCAGTATCTTTCAAAAGGTGCAGTAAAAGTGCTACTGATAATTCAGTTATTAAGTTGAGAGTGAGGTATTATATTCTGTAAAATCATCTATCTTTGCCAAGCTTATTCAACCTACTAATCTATCAAAATACCTTCTATAATGTCTTTTTTAATCTCTTTTTTAACACTCTTCTTTAATCCTGCTTTGCCTGACTGATATGACTGATTGATATGAAAAACTATTATGACTGATACTTTATTTGAGACCCAAGATTATAGCTATCCGCGACTTGACGATGAGATTCGGGTCAAGATGAAGCGCTTGGGCCAGTCTATTGCGCGTTTAGAGGCGAATCTTATTACGCCCACTTCAATTTTAGAACAGGTAGCAGACGCTTCTGAAAAAGCAGAAAAAACAGCAGAAAAAACAGCAGAAAAAACAGAAAAGTCTTCATCTTCAACAAATTCTGCAAAAGCATCATCTAAAAAGGCGTCAAAAACAAAAGCCTCAACATCAGCAAAAGAGCCCCTATCCGCGTCTAACAATCAACTATTTAATAAAACCTTAGCCGACAACAATACAGTCCTGCAGCACAGCACGGTGGACTATGCTGGCGAGCTCAATCCAAGCCAACTATTGGCAGCAACAACGGTAAGCGGTAAGGTATTGGTCATTGCCGGAGCGGGCTCGGGTAAAACCAAGACGTTGACTTACCGTACCAGCTATCTTATTGAAAATGGCGCTGCGCCAAACAGTATCTTGCTACTGACCTTTACCCGTAAAGCGGCTAATGAAATAAAGGGTCGGGTTAAGACGCTATTGGCAGACAGCTTAGTGGGTCAACAAAGAGACAGTCGCCACGATGTGGATCTTAATGCCATTACCAGTGGCACGTTTCACTCCTTTTGTCATATGCTGCTGCGCCGTTACTCGGGTCTATTGGGTGTCAATCCAAGATTTACCATATTGGACACTGGTGACAGTGAAGATGCCATTGATCTTATCGTGAAAGAAAAAGGCTATGCCCGCAACAACATTCAACAAGCCTTCCCCCGTAAAAAAACCTTGCAAAACTTATTTTCGACCTCGCGCAATCGCCGTATTCCGCTACGGGATCTTATTGAAAATGACTCCCCCGACCTAGCGATTCATATTCCTGAGATTGAGCAACTCGCCAAAGCATACCATCACTATAAACGTGCCAATCATCTGTATGACTTCGATGACATCATTAGCCAAGTGGTCAATCACTTAAAAAACAATACCCCCTTCCGTCAGCTGATCCAACAGACCTACCGTCATGTGATGGTGGATGAATACCAAGATACCAATTATCCGCAAAAGCAATTGATCGACTATATCTGTCAGCCGGACACTGTGTCGCTAATGGTGGTGGGTGATGACAATCAGAGTATTTATGCGTTTCGCGGGGCCAATTATGAAAATATATTGTTATTTGGCGACAGTTATCCCGATGCCAAGCTGATCAAACTTGAGCAAAATTACCGTAGTACGCCTGCAATACTCAATTATGTCAATGCGTTGTCTGAACAAATCACACTGGGCTACCAAAAGCAGTTGTTTTCAGATCTGACGGTTGCGGGTCATAAACCGGTATTATGTCGACGTAGTCATGAGGCGGAAGAGGCGAAGTACATCGCCAATAAAATAGTCGAGCTCAAGCCGGAGCTTGACTATAACGACTTTGCCATCTTAAGCCGTACCTCATATCAGTCCAACCATATCCAGCTTGAGTTTATGGAGCGTCAGATTCCGTTTATCGTGGTTGGGGGTATTAAGTTTATTGAAAAGCGTCATATTAAAGACGTCTTGGCCTTGGTGAAAATACTGTATAACCCCAATGACTCAATTGCTTGGCATCGTATTCTTACCCTATTTAGGGGCGTGGGTGAGGTCACGGCCTCTAAGATTACACAAGCCATTAATCATGACGGTAAGTCGCCCATAGAGGAGTCGCTACAGGCATTGCTTGACCCAAAACTCAGTAAAAATAAAGAACAGGTGACTGAGCTATACCATGTGCTTATAAAAGCGGAGCAACACGCAACCGTTGCCGATACGCTCGATACCTTGATTGAGTTTTATATACCGATCCTTAAAACAGTTGAGGAAAACTGGCGAGAGCGGGCAGAGGACTTCCGAGTGCTGAAAAACTTAGCGCAAGAGCACAGCAGCTTAACGTCGTTTTTAGAAAATCTAGCGTTAGATCCCCCCAATGACTCAGTGGCAGTATTGAATAAGCCCGATCAACATGATCAAGATGCGGTGACGCTATCGACCATCCATAGTGCCAAAGGACTCGAATGGCCAGTCGTGTTTGTCAATGCATTGGTCGATGGGCTCATGCCTCATCATCGCTCAGTGCATGAGTTTGAAGCGCTAGAAGAAGAGCGTAAACTGTTTTATGTGGCGTGCAGCCGTGCCAAAACGCATTTGTATTTGACTGCCCCTGATTACTTTTCGAGCTTTGCCGGTTACTTTGATAAGGTGTCACGTTTTATCAGTGAAGTGCCAGAAGACAGGGTGACAATTGAGGCGATCACGGCGCGCAAGCTGAATAAGTCTGGCAATAGCTCCCAACATTTTAATCAGGGCGTCCGTTCAGACGATGATATGACAAATCTAAATAACCCTAATGAAAATGACCCTGAATGGTGGTAATGTTTAAGCTTAAATTCTTTAAATAATTGTTTTATAACCCCTTTTAATAATTTTGTTAAATATTCAAATCTTTTTATGACTTTAAATAACTTTAAAAGCCTTAGTAGTAATGCCTCCCTTCATTGCTAAGTTACTTTCATTGTTAAGATTTCTTAAATTCATCGTCTAAAAGTCTTGTTAATTAAGGGCTGACACTGCACGAAATATATCTGTCCTCTCACATTTAGCCCTATACTTTAATTCCCTACTCTTATAATATATATTTAAAATCCCGTTCTCAACTTATTCTGATGCTCACGACACGACATTGATTATACATTAGCACTAAGCACTGACTTAATATGCTGAATGCAGTATTTTTAAAGTTTTCAAATGCTTGCACCTACTATGGTTAGTGTCTTCATGATCACGCAAACTGACACACAAGGCAAAGGCAGAATTTTATTGGGTACTTGAGTTTATTTAATGCTAAAATAACGAAATTTTTAATATTGACTCAAAAGCTTCATAATTAGGCGGTAGACTCCTTAAGTTTTAAAAATGGGTTATTTATTAGACTGTTAAAGCGATCATTAGCCAATTTGACAGACAGAACAGAAGATAGTTCAGCAGATAGTTAAATAAGCGACTAAATAGCCCATTAAATTAATAATTAAATAAACAATTGAATAAATAATTGAATTAATAATTAAATAGACGACAGCGACATATTAGACTAGATCCACAAAAGGTAGATAGGTACACATGACTGTTTTAAAACATTCTAAATCAATGCTCGCCAACACCACCCTAGCCGTACTGATTGCAGTAACGACGGGTTGTGCGACCGTCAATTCAGGCTTACAGTCAGGTGAATTGCCGCCTCAAGGTGCGTTTATTGCAGAAAACGGCATGCAGTTTAATATCCAGCCGTTGAGCATGGCCAATTTACCGCCCTCCCCTACTTATGCCTCACGCAATGGCTTAAAAAATGCGCGGGTACATGAGCTGTTAAGAAACCCACGCGGTTCTGAATATCGTATCTCAACCAGTGATATCCTAAATATAAACCTGATTAGCTATCCAGAAATTACGCCTCCTAATACGACATCGGTTAATACCTCTAACCCCTACGCATCAGGCTACCCTGTCGATCAACAAGGCTATATCCAGTTTCCATTGGTCGGGCGCGTTAAAGCTAGTGGCTTAACCGTCAGCCAATTTACGGCAAGCTTGCGCAGTCAACTACAGCGTTATTTAAAGTATCCTGATCCTCAGGTGAAGATCGTTAATTTCCGAGGCAGTAAATTCTTTATCGATGGCGAAGTGCGGCAACCCGGCGAGTTTAATATCGCGGATGCCCCCGTCTCTATTTATAGTGCTATCTCGATGGCGGGCGGTGCCACACCTGAAGGCGACTCAAATAGTGTGGTACTGCTGCGTAATGGGGTGCGATACGAGCTAGGATTGCGGGACTTACAAGATCGGGGCATCTCAGCCAGCCAGATCTATCTACAGGATGGCGATACCCTGCATGTCAACAGTCAAGATCGCAATAAGGTCTATGTGTTAGGGGAGTTTGGTGAAGTGAAGCCTTTAGAGATCCCTGAGCAGGGCATTAGCTTGTCGCAAGTGATCGGTGAGTCGAAAGGTCTTAATTCTCTCACTGCCAATGCGGCGAAAGTTTATGTGGTACGCGATCATGGACAAGCGTCTTATACCGACATCTATTATGTCAATCTACAAACGGTGACTAACTTGGCGTTGGCCAATCGCTTTGAGATGCAGCCTAATGATATCGTCTATGTCGATCCGACTGGCTTAACGCGCTGGTCTCGATTTATCAACTCGATCTTACCGTCTTCAACTGCCATCCGTCAGTTAGCGACTCTGTAGATGGTTAGAGCCGTTTAGACTGGTTTAGCGTTTTGTAGTATTTTTATAATTTTGGGACTTGTGCATAGTTAGAATTTGTGGCGACTGGGTATCATTTATTCGCTTGCTGTACAGTAGTTCCAGAGGCTTCATAAATAATCCCTAGTCGCCTGAACCACCAAAATCTAGTTTTTTATAAGTTTTATATTTTTATTTGTTTTAATATTTTGAGTGATACCCTATGGCATTTGACAATATATTGGTAGTTTGTATCGGCAATATCTGTCGTAGTCCCATGGCAGAAGCGTTATTAAAACAGCGCTTCCCCAATAAGCATATTGACTCTGCTGGTGTGGGCGCCTTGGTAGGACATGCTGCAGACCCTGCCTCTATTAAGCTTATGGCAGAGCACAATGAGATTGACATCGGCGACCATGTTGCTAAGCAAATCGATGATGACTTGGTACGCAAAGCAGATCTGATCTTTACGATGTCAGACAGTCAAACCAAATGGATCGAAGATCGCTGGCCGTTTTGTCGTGGTAAGACGTTTAAGATGGGTCATTGGCGAGATAAAGATATTGCTGATCCCTATAAGCATGAGATCTCAGCGTTTGAGACGGCTTATAACGACATCGTTAATAGTATTGACGATTGGCAAGACAAACTGGTGTAGGATGTCTTGCTCTACATACGACGGCCAAACCACTTGCAAACCAACTGCAAACGGCGTGCAAACATTGAGCCGTCTGATCTAGTATAATTGTCACACTTGATATAACCCTTGATTTAGATATAGCGAAACCATATGAGTAAAACAGTGCCAAACCCTGCGACCAATACCGCCAATCCTCAGGACGATGAAATCGACCTGATTGCGCTATTGTTGACCCTCTTAAATGGCTGGAAGACGATTCTGGCTTGTGCATTGATTGGTTTAGTGTTGGGTTTCACCTATAGCCGATTTGTGCAGCCCACTTATAAGACAGATGCGTTGATCCAAATCGATGATAAGTCTTCGGGTATCGCAGCGCTTGGTAGTAATATCTCTGAACTGGTCGGTGAAAGCACCAGTCCTGCAGAAACGGAACGTGAGTTAATCAAATCGCGTATGGTACTTGAGCCAGTGGTTCAGCAGCTACATTTGGATATTCGAGTGAGTGATCCTGCTATAGGGGCGTTAGATCGTATCGCTCAGTCACGTGTACCGACTCAAACGAGTACTGATCAAGGGGTGGTATTAGACACCGAAGACGGGCAAGTACAAATCGCAAACTTTAAAGTACCATTAGCCTATCAAGGTAAACCCTTTAGCTTAGTTAAGACTGATACGGGCTTTGATCTCAGCATTGAACTCGATAAAGAAATCGTGCAATACAGAGGGACTATAGGCACACCCGTGACACTCGCTACCCCAGAGGGTGAGATTACGTTGCATGTGGTATCATTGCCCAACGCTGGCCATTCTATTAATGTTACTAATCTGTCTACTCCTTCTGCCATTGACGCACTAAGTCAGAATTTATCCGTTTCTGAACGCGGTAAACAAACTGGAATTGTACAGTTGACGCTCACTGGCGACGATCAAAAACAGGTGAGCCGGGTATTATCCAATGTGGTGCAGTCGTATGTTGATCAAAACCTTGCACGTGGCTCGGAGCAGACGACAACCACCATTAAGTTTATGGAATCACAAATACCAAGACTTAAGCAAAAGCTTGAACAGTCAGAGGAAGCGTTTAATAAGTTCCGTGAAAAGTACGGTACTATCGATGTCAGTAAAGAGTCGGAGATACTACTCAATGAAAGCGCGCAAATAGAGCGACAACTGAGTGAGCTTAACTTAAAGCAAGCGGAGCTGTTAACGTATTATACCGAAGAGCATCCGCTCGTCATTCAGATCAATGATCAACTCAAAGTATTAAACGCTCGACGTCAAGAGATCAAAAACACCTTATCAGGATTGCCTGAAGTACAGCGTCAGTTCTTACAGCTGTCACAGGATATGGATATCAATCGAGAAATCTATCTGACCATGTTAAAGAACTACGAGCAGCTCAAGATCGCACATGCTGGCGAGATTGGCTATGTACGGGTAGTCGATATGCCTATTAATACTTATCGTCCTATTGCACCGAAGAAGTTACAGATTTGGGTATTGGCACTGTTACTGGGTACCATGCTGGGTACTTTACTCGTATTCCTTAGGAGCTTACTACGTAATACGGTTAAAGATCCGGAGCGTTTGGAAGCCAAAACGGGTGTACCAGTTATCGCCACGATCCCACGCTCTAAGACATCATTTAACCTCAGTAAAAATAATAACAAAAACAACCGTCGTCTATTATCTACCGTCGAGCATGATGGCCTGAGCTATGAAGGGATTAAAAGCTTACGCACGGCGTTGATGTTTTCGATGCCTCCTATCAGTAAGATTACTTCACTAATGGGGACCCGGAGCATTCGCAAAGTCAGTGAGCTCAATGATGAAGAGATAACAAAACAAGGAAAAATCATCGTCATCAGTGGTGAGTCGCCTAGTATTGGTAAGTCCTTTATCGCGTCCAACTTAGCTGAGACGCTCTCTCAATTAAATAAAAAGGTGCTTATCATTGATGGTGATATGCGCCGTGGTGAGTTGCACCATATCTTTACCGTCAGTCAAAACACTGGCCTCGGTGACTACTTAACGAACTCAGATGGGTCTAATCTTGCCGACTATATACAGTCGACCAGCTATGATTTTATTGACTTTATGCCACGTGGTAAGCATCCCAATAACCCTGCTTCGCTGTTGTCGACGGATAACTTTGCGACCATGATGTTGCAACTGGTCAGTATCTATGACTATATTATAATTGATACACCGCCTATATTAGCCGTATCTGATGCGCTTATAACAGCACAGTATGCGGATAAAGTATTACTGGTTGCTCGCTATAACCACTCTATTGAGGGGCAAGTCACCTATGCGGTTAACCAGTTGAATAAAGCCAGCATCCGTGTCGATGGCATTATATTAAATGACGTCGTCCAAGGTATCACGGATCGATACAGTTATCATTACCACTATGCGTATGATAACTCCAAAGAGTAGCATATAAATATGCCTTTCAATTAAGTAAAGTACTAAAAAGTTAAGCACAAATAAGTTAAGCACTAAATTTTAATCACAACGTGTTAATCTCATAGATTGGCACATCAAACTAGTGATAGAGCAATGCAACAAGATCCTAATAAAAGTCGTCATGATAAAACTACGATGAGTAATGGTAGTAACCGTAGTAAAGGGCGCCAAACCCATCATCGTGAGTCAGACGTTCGCTCAATGACTAAGCTTAGTTATATAGGTAATACTACTGGCCTAAGAAAAGTTGCCGAATGGCTATTGGAGCTACCGCGCCCTGCCAAGCAAGCCATTTTGTTAATCGTGGATTATACGATTTCTATATTATGTTTATTTTTGGCGCTGTCTTTACGTCAAGGGGTATTTGATGTTAATGCTAGTCCTTTGTTGGTCTGTTTATATGGCTTAGTACCCGTAATTGGGCTATATGCCATTGGCTTTTATCGCGGGGTGACACGTATATTCTTTGATACGGATATGCGCAAAGTGTTGTTGCTATTTGTGGCTATCTTGGTTTTGTTTACTCTGATCTATTTGCTTGATGGCATCAGTAGTATCCCACGCTCAGTGCCGTTGCTCTATTTATTTATGTTATTGATATGGCTCTGGGGCAGTCGACTTTTCTTCCGCGACTTACTGCTACGTCTTCAAGGCAAGCCTGTCTATTATAATGATGGTCACGGTACTTCTGATCGAGATAAAGTTATCATCTATGGTGCTGGGAGTTCTGGCACTGCTCTACTAGATACCCTTCAAGGATCTCCACGCTATCTAGTCGTGGCATTTATAGATGATGATAGCCGTCTAGCGGGTGGACATATTTTAAATAAGAAAATTTACCCTTCCACTAAGATTGAGGCACTGGTAAAAGATCTGGATGTGGCTCAAGTGTTCTTAGCGATGCCCTCCGTAAGTCGCCAACGACGACGCGAGATAATAGATCGTTTAACAGAGATGTCCCTTAAGATCAAGCAACTGCCTAGCCTGCATGATATCGCTGAAGGTAAAGTGACGGTCAGTACCATGCGCCGAGTAGATATCCTTGATGTACTGGATCGTCAAACGGTGGAACCTGATCAAAGATTACTGGCAAAAAATATTGAGCACAAACATGTACTGGTGACCGGTGCGGGTGGCTCTATTGGCAGTGAGCTATGTCGGCAAATTATCAAAAATAGCCCCAAGTGCTTGGTCCTATATGAGCTGTCTGAATACGCGCTGTATGCTATTCATCAAGATTTACTGGCTTGGCAAGCTCAGCACACTTACCTTGAGCAAACTGAGATCATCGCCCTTTTGGGGAACGTAAACAATCAAGATAAGTTAGCTAAAGTATTTAATCAGTATGACATACATACTGTGTATCATGCGGCAGCCTATAAGCACGTGCCCATTGTTGAATTTAATCCCTTTGAAGGGGCTATTAATAATGCTAAAGGCACTTATCACTGTGTCAAAGCGGCAGTTGAGTCAAATGTTGAAACGTTTGTATTAATCTCTACCGATAAGGCAGTACGCCCCACCAATGTCATGGGGGCGTCTAAGCGAATGGCAGAGCTGGTATGTCAAGGGTTTAGTGAGCAGAAGCACAGTACGACCATCAGTATGGTTCGCTTCGGTAATGTACTGGGATCTTCTGGATCTGTGGTGCCCTTGTTTACCAAACAAATTGCTAAGGGTGGACCAATCACGGTGACGCATCCAGAAGTGACGCGCTACTTCATGACTATTCCAGAAGCGGCGAATTTAGTGATTCAAGCTGGCGCAATGGCGCAAGGTGGTGAGGTGTTTGTACTAGATATGGGTAAGCCAGTGAAGATAGTTGACCTTGCTCGTCGTATGATACATCTTAGTGGCTATGAGGTGAAAGACGAGCAGCATCCGGAGGGCGATATCGAAATCGTATTTAGTGGTCTTCGTCCGGGCGAAAAATTATACGAAGAGCTGATCATCGGCGATGATAATGTTGAGCCGACCGAGCATCCACTCATTATGCAAGCTCGTGAACAAAGTTTCCGATTGAACGAAATTGAAAGTACTTTAGTACAATTTGATAAAAAAGCACAATATAATGATGTTTATTGGCTAAAACAGCAGTTTTCAAATTATGTAGAGGGCTATTAAAGTACTTTAAAATTTTATATAAAAAAGGTAAAGTAAAGTTTATGAAAGTTATAAATATTTTAAAAAAATTGGCTAAAACTGAAGATACTGTATTTTATCTACCAAGCGGGGGTAATGCGGGTGATGCCTTGATAAACATTGGCTTCTTTCAGCTAGCTAAAAGAGTAGGGTTAGACTATAAGATTTTAGATCTTTCTAAAATTAATAATTTAACAAATAATGATTATGTAATAATCTCCGGTGGAGGATGCTTAGTACCCGAATGGGACTCTACACCTACGGCTGTAAATGAAATCATAAATAACACGTCTAAATTAATAATATTACCCCATTCAATTAGAGGTATCGATGATTTAGTACAGCGGTTACCTAATACAACTGTTATTTTCTGTAGAGAAAAATTTAGTTATGATTACTGTATAAATTTGAGAAAAGATATTTCAATATACATTGATGATGATATGGCATTTCATTGTAATACTGATGAAATTCTCAATTACAAAGGTCGGTTAACAAAAATTAGTATGAAGAATACTATAAGAAAAGCGGCATTTAATTATCATACAATAAACTCAAAAATAAATAATGAATTAAATGCATTTAGATGTGATAAAGAAGCTAATATTTCACTTGATGTAAAAAGAAGTAAGATTAATGATGTCTCAACTATAGCTGCGTATTATGGCTCAGTGGACTATCATGGTTCAATGTATTCAGGTAAAAAGTTCTTAGAAATCATAAACATGTACGAAACTATCAATACAGATCGGTTACATGTTGGCGTTGGAGGGTTTCTACTAGGTAAAAAAGTCAACATTTATAATAATAGTTATTATAAATGTTTAGGAGTATATCAGCAAAGCATGCAACAGAGCAATAATATTAAGTTCTTAAAATGACTAAAGCCCTAATTTTATTAACCTTAAAGGTTCTGGGTGCGTTCTGTTCTATATTAATTGGTATTATTATATCGCGTCAATATGGACCAGAATATTTTGCAGAGTTTTCTTTAATTTTGACCCTTATTAATTTAGGAGTGATATTAAGTAACTGGGGTTCAGCTAACTATATAATCCAGAACTATTATAGTGGCAATATTAATATTAGAGAAATTACCTTTATTAATACTTTTCTAGCATTTATATATATACTGTCTATATATTTACTTAAAGACCACTTTAAAATTAATTATTTTTTTATTGCAATCTTAACTATCCCATTTTATAGCTTTCTACAAACTAAGGCTTCTTATTTGATTATGAGGCATAAACAAATAGAAAACTCAGTAGTAAATGATTTCCTAAAAAACTTCCTACTACTAATATGTTTTTTATTTTATTGGGGTATGGATATTTCAAAATTAGAGAATGTTTATTATGCATACTATTTAATGTTGGGCGTCATAGCTGTTACATTATATACGCTTCACTTTAAAGTTGAGAAGCATAGCTCTATAAATAAAAAAGTATTATTTATTGAAGGTAGTTTTGTAGCAGCTAGTTTAATAATTATTGTGTTACTCGCTCAATTAGATCGTTTTGCTATAAATGCGTTTGTAGGTAAAAAAAGCCTAGCAAGCTATTTTCTCGTTTACACTCTTCTTAGCCTAACTAGTTTATTCTCTCAATCAATACTTAGTATATTTTTACCAGGTATCTCTAAAGCTATTCAGAAAAACGACAAAGAGAAACTGATACATATTAACTCCACTTATTCTAGGATAATATTATTATTCATATTATTTCAAATAATTGCATTTAATGCTTTATTAAAGTTTATATTTAAAATATATAATTTAACAGTTACTAATACAGACTACTTTGTATTAAATATTTTAATGTTTGGAATGCTTATATCTTGCATGTTTGGAATAGCAATTACCATAGCATCTTATAGTAATTATAAAAAAATACTAGTTGCTAGACAAGCTTTAGTTCTAGCAATATATTTGCCAGTTTTAGTATTGATGGTAAAGTCCTATGGCATTGTAGGTGCAGCTATTTCCTATTCATTTGGACAAATCCTCATTAAATATTTAATGTATAGACTTTATAAAAATAAAGAAGGAATTAACCTTTTCTTTACAACAAATAAAGTTAGCTATAAAAGGACTTAGTCCTTTTATTCTCAGCATATATAGTTCGTATTTTAAAATGTCTAAGGTTATTGAGTCTACAATTATGAATATAGGTATACAGTTATCAAAAAATGCTTACACTCCAGAAGCATATGCTTATGAGGATTTCCTAACCCAGAAGGGGCATTGTATCCAGCTTGAAGAGTCCCTCAATCCTAATAATGACTTAAATATTTACTTTATGGGTTATCGACCTTTTTGGCAAAGTGTTAAAGGTACAGCTGTTAATGTCCATGAATATCATAGCCTATCTACTCCTCCATACCCTCATATTAAAAATCTTGCTAAAAGATTTATAAATAAAAAACCAAAAGGTCATATTTTTTTAAATGAGCTAGTACGCGATCAATTAGGTTTTAACTTCAATATTCCTTACATTTATAGAGATATGGGAGTAGATGAAAAGATGTTTCAAACCCCTAGCAAACATCCAAAATTTGATATAGTCTACTGTGGATCAATTAATGGAAGAGTAGGACTTATTAGTGTATTATCGAAGTTATCCAAAAGCTTTAAAATAGCTATCGTTGGCAAAGTCTCTGAAGATATCAAACTAGCATTAAGTAATAAAAATATACATTTTTTCGGCGCTTTACAAAGATCAGATATTGCTTGTGTTTATAAAGAGTCTAAGTATGGGTTGAACTATACTCCAGATATTTACCCATACAATCTACAAACGAGCACTAAAACCCTAGAGTATTTAGCCTCAGGCCTTCAAGTTATATCAAATAGATACTATTGGTCTGAGACTTTTTTCAATAAAATTAATTTCAAACCTATCTGGATTGAAGAACTCGAAACTGATAGTAATATACAAACTAATTTAGATTTTAACCAACCTCTACGATCTTCTATCATAGAAGCTTATTCATGGAATAATGTCTTAGCCAATTCAAATTTAGATAACTTTTTAAAAGGCCTTCTGGTTAATGAGAATGTTTAAGCTTCCATCTAATAACTTTATATTTTTCATCATTGTGACTCTTATTATTCTAAAAATCTTTATATACTTCTTAGTCACTAATGGTGTAATAAATATCGAAATGGGTGGAGGAAGTGATGCAGATTACTATGACAACTACGCCCAAGGTTATCTAAACGTGGCTGTTAATATTTGGCCTACCATCTTAAAAATGCTAAGTAACTTAGGGTTATATTCGAGAGAAGGCGTATCCTATTTCCTATTGCTCTTAAACTTATTCCCTATCCCTTTGATAGCTTGTAAAGCTGCCAGTCTTAATTTTAAAAAGAATCAAAAGCTTTTTTTAATCATGTACAGCTTATGTCTTATTTACCCTACGCTTTATTTTTTTAGTTTTGATATTTACCGTGATGTATTTATGGTTTTCAGTTTCTTATTTGGCTGTCTAGTCGTTAAAAAGATGCTAAATATTAAGAGCCCTATTTTATTCAGCTTATTATTAATTCTAAACTTCATTATTGGTTGGTTTTTACTCAATTTAAGACCTTATTTAGGATATGCATTTTTGCTTAGTCTATTATTATTTAATATACGATTAAATAAAAATAGACTACTCATCTTTGGAATCTTCTACGTATTAACACTATTTCTTGCCTATTCAATAGGTGCATTAGACGTACTTGTTGAATATCGTGCAGGATTTGATCCAGATGAAGGAGGTTCAACTTTAGGTTTAGACTTCACTAACCCAGTGTTGTTTATACCTAATTTAGTATTAAGTATGTTTGGTCAGCTTTTCGGGCTCTATATTACTAACCCCTTTGCTATCATTTTATTACTGGTTGAAACCATTCCCTTTATTGGTATGATGTTTTATATTATAAAAAATATTAAGCTAGCTGATAGTTTTGCTCGGTTCTTAATAGTATTTTTTGTGCTTTATTCCAGTGTTTGGTTGCTTGGTAATGATAACTTAGGTACAGCGGTTAGATTAAGGTTTTATAACTACTTTTCAGTATACATATGTTTTTTCTATATTATAAGGTTAAAACAATTAATCAAATATAATGAGTTGCAGGGGCAAAGATGAAAATTGCAATGATTGGTACAGTAGCTTCTAGTTTTTATGGGTTCAGAGAGGATATAATTAAGACACTTGTGGCACTTAACCATGAAGTTTACGCTTTCACGAGTGAGTATAAAAAAGATGATTTACATAAAATAGAAGATTTAGGGGCGATTCCAATTCCTTATAATCTCAACAGAGTGGGACTAAATCCACTTAGTGATATTAAAGCATTAGTCTCTTTAGCTTATAAATTAAGGTCTATTAAGCCTGACATTGTTTTTTCTTATTTTTCTAAACCCATAGTTTTCGGTACCTTGGCAGCTATATTAGCTAAAAACCCTAAAACTATAGGCATGCTTGAAGGATTAGGTTATACCTTTACTGAGCAACCTGGGGGTATGAACTACAAAACTAAAGTAATAAAAAACATACAAATTGGTCTATATAAGCTAGCTCTTCCAAAGCTCGACATAATTATTTTTCTCAACCCAGACGACCCAATTGATTTACTTAATAAATATTCTATAAACGTTAAGAGAGTTGAAATATTAGGTGGCATTGGGTTAGATCTTAAGAGTTACCCATTTCAGAAAGTTCCTGCGACTAATTCATATGTTAACTTCATATTTATTGCACGACTTATCAAAGAGAAAGGCATTCATGACTTTATTAAAGCTGCTAAATTAGTTAAGTCAAGATACCCTCAAGCTAAGTTTATAGTTTTAGGTGCTCTTGATAAAGCAAATTTAGGCAGTTTAACTAAATTTGAATTAGATGAACTTATTGAATCCAATATAATTGAATACCCTGGCTATGTTAATAATGTTCATGAATGGATTGCTAAAAGTCATGTGTTTGTATTACCTTCCTATTATCGTGAAGGTGTCCCGAGAAGTACTCAAGAAGCCATGGCTATAGGTAGACCTGTGATTACAACCGATGTGCCTGGATGTCGTGAAACTGTCAATGATGGTGTTAATGGTTTTTTAGTAGAAAAATGGAACCCTAACGCATTAGCTGAGAAAATGATTTACTTTATTGAGAATCCAGAGCAGATTGAAATAATGGGTTTAGAAAGCTATAAATTTGCTCAAGAAAAATATGATGCTAATGAAGTTAACAATCGACTTCTTAAGATACTAGGAGTAAAGATTTAATGCTTAAAAGACTAATAGATATAACCCTAAGTAGCGCTGCATTAGTAACGCTATCCCCTGTTTTAGCTGTTACTGCTTATAAAGTAAAAAAGAACCTAGGATCACCTGTTCTATTCAAGCAAACTCGACCTGGGTTATATGGCGAACCTTTTGAAATGGTGAAGTTTCGCACTATGCTCGATGCATATGATAAACAAGGCAACCTTTTACCGAATGAACAGAGACACACTAAGTTTGGTAACTTTTTACGCTCTACAAGCTTAGACGAACTTCCTGAGTTGTGGAATGTGCTTAAGGGAGATATGAGTCTCGTCGGACCTCGACCATTATTAACAGACTATCTAACCCTATATAATGAAGATCAAGCACGACGTCATAATGTTCGTCCTGGAATAACAGGCTGGGCACAAGTTAATGGTCGAAATGCAATAAGTTGGGAAGAAAAGTTCAAACTAGATACTTGGTATGTAGATAACCAAAGCTTATTGCTAGATCTAAAGATTATCTTCATGACTTTAAAAAAAGTAGTAATTAAAGAAGGTGTTAACGCTAGTGATAACATTACTATGACTCGGTTTACAGGTTCTACAGAATAATGTTAGCTATATTAGGTGCTAGTGGTCATGGTAAAGTTTTAGCAGATATTGCAGAATTAACGGGTTGGGATAAGATCGTATTCTTTGATGATGCTTGGCCTGAAAAAACAAAGAATGGAGCATGGCAAGTTATTGGTAGTACCCAACAGCTTCTCAATACCATAAAAGACTATGATGGAGTTATTGTTGCTATTGGTAATAATAAAATTAGACAAAAAAAGCTTCAACAGCTTACCAGTGCGGGCGCAAGAATAATTATTTTGATACACCCTTCTGCTACAGTTAGCAAATATACACAAATTGGTTTAGGCTCAGTTGTCGTTGCTGGTGCAGTCATCAATCCAGACTGTATTATTGGCTCAGGGGCTATTATTAATACCTGTAGTAGTGTTGGACATGATTGTACTCTTGGAGATGCAGTTCATGTCTGTCCCGGCGCACGTTTAGCGGGAGGAGTAACAATTGATGACCGTGCTTGGGTAGGAGTAGGATCTAGTGTCCGACAGCTTATCAATGTTGGAGCAGACTCCATTATAGGTGCCGGCTCCGCTGTAGTAAAAGATGTACCTCCCGAAACAACAGCTATTGGTGTTCCAGCTAAACCTCAGATTTAATATCCCCTAAATTTACTCTGAAAATTACTTCCAGTTTTTTAGATGATACATTTAAAATAAAGGTAACCAAAGTCATTATGCTAAATACCCCATTCCAACCATGGCCAAGCTTTACACAACAAGAAGCTGATGCGGTTAGTCGTGTTCTATTGTCAAACAAAGTCAACTATTGGACCGGACAAGAAGGTCGCGAATTTGAAAAAGAATTTGCACAGTGGGCCGATAGCGAGTACGCCGTGGCTGTGGGTAATGGGACGTTAGCATTGGATGTCGCATTGCAAGCTTTAGAACTACAGTCTGGCGATGAAGTTATCGTTACGCCACGTACCTTTATTGCCAGTGTCTCTAGTGTGGTCAATGCTCGATTGACACCCGTATTTGCAGATATCGATAAAGATAGTGGCAATATCTCTCCAGAGACTATCGAAGCCGTCATCACCGATAACACTCGGGCTATCGTTTGTGTCCACTTAGCGGGATGGCCTTGTGATATGGATGGCATCATGGCACTTGCTGAAAAGCATAATCTATATGTGATTGAAGACTGTGCGCAAGCCCACGGCGCTAAATATAAAGGTCGAAGTGTGGGTAGTATTGGTCATATCGGTGCTTGGAGCTTTTGTCAGGACAAGATCATGACCACAGGTGGTGAAGGTGGCATGGTGACGACCAATGATGAGGCGCTTTGGCGTAAAATGTGGGCCTATAAAGATCATGGTAAGAGCTATGCCGCTGTCTATGAAACCGAACATCCACCCGGCTATCGCTGGCTACACGAAAGCTTCGGAACCAACTGGCGATTGACAGAAATGCAATCTGCCATCGGTCGTATACAACTAACGCGTATGTCCGACTGGACTGCCAAACGTACTAAAAACGCACAAGCGATCTTACAAGCGTGCCAGCCATGGGAAGAAAAAGGCTATCTCAATGTGCCTATTATGGAACAGACTTCAGGCTTTGAAGACTGCACGCATGCCTACTACAAACTATATGTCTATGTTAACCTAGACAACCTACCGGAAGGCTGGTCGCGTGACCGCATTATCAGTGAGATAAATGCGTTAGGTGTTCCTTGCTACTCAGGCTCTGCCTCCGAAGTCTATTTAGAAAAAGCCTTTGATGATACTGGTCTGCGTCCAGATCCGAGACTATCTATCGCTAGACAACTGGGTGAAACCAGTCTGATGTTCTTGGTTCACCCTACTCTATTAGATAGTGAAATCGATAAAACCATTCAAGCTATTAATGATGTATTCACACAGTTAGATCAACAGGCTTAATAGAATACACTTTTATGATACTTTGATTATCAAATAATTGAACGATTAAAGTCGCGTATTTTATTTAAATCCTTAGTTCTAATTTTATATCAAATTAGAGTGATTGAATAAAATATGTGAACTTTTGTTTAGTACTAAGTTATAATATGCGCTGTCATTATTGTAGCTAACGAAATCAAATTGGCAACATTAAACTCATATCTTACAAAGAGCGTCTTATCATGGCTAACCATCTAACCTCATTGAACCAGACAGTATTTAAACGGATCACCTTAAGTTTAGTTACTGGTCTAAACCTTGTTGGCATCTGTCTGATAAGCAGCTTAGCGTCTGCTCAAAATTTACAAATGAATGATATGAGCCTAAAGTCAGAGCTTGACTGGTTACAAGCGCAAGGGGTGATCCAGATAAGTACCAGTACCTGGCCCCTGACGACTAACGAAATCAATCGTGCCCTTGAAAGTGCTAGTATTGAAACCCCTGAGCAACAACAAATCGTGCAGTCTATCCGCTACACTTTGAACAAACAACCAAAGTCACTGGTTAACACGACCGTATCTGCCTACGCTCAGACCGATAGAGCTCAGCTTCCTCAAACCTTCGCCGATGATAAAATGGCAGACTTCGAGGCGACAGCCCAAGCAGGCTATAGTAAAGATAACTGGGAAGTGAATCTACAAGCGAATATCAAAGAAGACGATCTCATAGATGATGAAGATGTCAGCTTCGAAGGCTCCTATGTGGCAGGTAAGCTTGCTAACCAATGGCTGATAGCCGGTCAAATACCGAGTTGGTGGGGACCTGGACATAATGGTAGCTTAATCCGTGGCGATGCCAGTAAACCTGTCATCGGTGTCACCATGCAACGGGACACACAAGCCGCACCAACGACGCCCTTTCTAAACTGGATCGGTCCTTGGCAGTATCAACTGTTTGCTGGACAGCTTGACGACTATGATGCCGTGCCCGATGCTAAACTGATTGGGATGCGCTTGACTGCCAATCCAACACAGTGGCTACAAGTAGGCGCGTCACGTAGCTTTATGTGGGGTGGTGACGGACGTCCCGAAAATTGGGATTCGTTTTGGGATGCACTAAAAGGAACAAAAGATAATACTTATAGTAAAGACCCTAACGATGATCCAGCTAACCAACTGGCTGGTTTTGATGCTCGTATTAATTTAGCGCCCTTAGTCAATGTGCCTGTCGGGCTTTATGGTAGCTATGTCGGAGAAGATGAAGCGGGTGGACTGCCTGCTAAAAATATGTACTTGGCAGGTATCGACTATGCTGCGAGCTTTGATACTGAACAGTTTGGCGCAGTGCCATACCAGCTCTACACGGAGTGGACGGATACTCGCACCAGTGGAGATGTCAAAGGTATCTCATACAATCACGGTAAATATACCGATGGTTATTATCAACAGGGATATCCGCTAGGCTATGCGCTAGGCGGTGATACTGAAAGCATCACTGTTGGCGGTAAACTATGGCTAGACAATCAGAACTTTATCACTACTAAAATGCAGTATGCTAAAGTAAACCAGTCTGGGGTAGAGGGCAGTCGCTCATATCGAAATAATCGTGCTTTTCCTGAGTCTGACAAACTTAAAGTATTGGATGTGGCTTGGGAGCATCAGGTGAACCCAAAAACGTCTGTCTCTAGTCGTGCTTGGGTCTCTGACTCTGATATCCACTCAACCGATGTTGGCGGTGGTATTGGGCTTGAGTTTACTAACTTTTAGTGTGGATACAAATCCATCCCAGCCTTCCTTTACGAAAGGAAGGAGCTTAAAAATCCTCCCTAACCCTCCTTTAAAAAAGGAGGGGGCTTAAAAATCCATCTCCGTATTCCTTTAAGAAAGGAAGGGGCTTAAAAATCTATCCTAGCTTTCCTTTGAGTAAATCCATCCCAACCTTCCCTTAAAAAAGGAAGGGGCTTAAAAAAGCTCTAAACCGACGGTTTAGAGCTTTTTTTTAGATAACTAATATCTATAGCGTTTTATAATTCGTTAATTAAACATAACCCTCAGGGTTTTTGCTTTGCCAATGCCAACTGTCTTTACACATATCTTCAATCGTTAACGTCGCTTGCCAGCCTAGTAGTTGCTTTGCTTTATCAGCACTGGCATAACAAGCGGCAATATCACCCGGTCGTCTGTCCGTTAACTGATAAGGCACACTTTGACCCGTCACTGTCTCAAAAGCATCAACCAATTGTAGAACCGAACTGCCATTGCCTGTTCCTAAATTGATCGCTTCAAAACCTAAACCTTGTTCTGACTGTTGATGGTTTTGCTTAAGATAATCTAAGGCAGCCACATGACCACGTGCCAAATCTACCACATGGATAAAATCACGCACACCAGTACCATCAACCGTATCGTAATCACTACCAAACACGCTTAACTGTTTGAGCTTACCGACGGCAACTTGGCTAATGTAAGGCATCAAATTGTTTGGGATACCATTGGGATCTTCCCCTATCAGACCTGAATCATGCGCCCCTACTGGATTAAAATAACGCAAACAAGCGATGTTCCAACTAGAGTCAGAATGCGCTAAATCTTGTAGAATATACTCCACCGTTAACTTTGACTGACCATAAGGATTGGTACATGATCGTGGCGCTGTCTCAGGAATAGGTAATGTTTCAGGGTCTCCATAGACCGTGGCCGATGAGGAAAATACAACGTTATTGACACTATGTGCTTGCATCACCTCAAGTAAGTTAATCGTGCCACTGACGTTATTTTTATAATACAGTAAAGGCTTGGCGACTGATTCACCTACTGCTTTTAGCCCAGCAAAATGTATCACACCAAAGAAGTCGTGCTGCTCAAACACGTCATTGAGCAATGCTTTGTCCAGCACATCGCCTTTAATAAATGGAATGTCCTTACCGGTGATTTGCTCAGTACGTCTTAACGCTTCAATATTGCTATTTGATAAGTTGTCGTATACCACCACATCATAGCCCGCTGCTATCAGCTCAATACAGGTGTGTGAGCCAATATAGCCGACGCCACCCGTGACTAATATCTTATTAGTTTGACTGTTATCAGTTGTTGCATTTTCAGGATTGGTTAAGGTCATAGAATGGTCTCCCTATTTTAATTATTATAAAAATGTTCATTACGTCTTACATTATACAAGCTATTTGTTGATAAGTAAGGAAACTAAACAATCTTAGATTGAGTTAACCCTCATTCTGGTTTATCCTTTGTATGTTATGACTCACCAACCTGTAAAGGATAAAATATGTTTGATCGTGTCGATTATTACCCTGGTGACCCCATTTTAGGTCTTAATAAAAAATTTGCCACTGACCCAAACCCTAATAAAGTCAATCTTGGTGTGGGCGTGTATTATGATGAAGACGGTAAATTACCGGTACTGGACTGTGTGAAGACAGCAGAACAGCGTATCGCAGACCCTATCACTCCGCGTCCTTACTTACCGATGGAAGGCCTGCCTGGACACCGTAAAGCGTGCCAAGAGCTATTATTTGGTAAAGGTGCTCAAGTACTCGAAGACAAGCGGGTGGCGACCATTGCCACAGTGGGCGGATCTGGGGCGCTTAAAATCGGCGCGGAATTTATCAACGAATGGTTCCCTGATGCCAAAGCCTATGTCAGTGACCCAACCTGGGGCAACCACATCTCTATCTTTGAATACAGCAATGTGCCTGTGGCTAAGTATCCGTACTATGACAAAGCCAGCAACAGTGTCAAATTTGATGAAATGGTGGCGTTCTTTGAAACCTTGAATAAAAACGACGTCGTCATCCTACATCCTTGCTGCCATAACCCTACCGGTATGGACTTGACACCCGCGCAATGGGACAAAGTACTCGAGATCATCCAAACCCGTGAACTCATCCCGTTTATGGATATCGCCTATCAAGGATTTGGCGAAGACATGGACAGCGATGTGTATGCGATTCGCAAAGCGGTCGACATGGGCTTGCCACTGTTTGTCAGTAACTCATTCTCTAAAAACTTATCTTTATATGGTGAGCGTGTCGGTGGTCTATCCGTGGTCTGCCCGACTGCTGAGCTTGCCGATAGAGTGTTTGGTCAATTGCAATTTACGGTGCGCCGTACCTACTCAAACCCACCGTCACATGGCGGTCATATCGTCGATATCGTCATGAATGATGATGCGCTATATGAGCAATGGGTCAGCGAAGTTTATGGTATGCGTGACCGTATCAAAGCCATGCGCTTAAAGCTTAAATCAGTGCTTGAAGCAAAAGTACCTGGTCGTAACTTTGACTATCTGACCACTCAAAATGGTATGTTTAGCTTCACTGGTCTCACACCTGAGCAAGTCGAACGCTTAAGAGCGGAGTTTGGGGTATATATGGTGTCCAACTCACGTATGTGTGTGGCGGGACTCAATACCAGTAACATCGACTATGTGGCGAATGCGATGGCAGAAGTGTTAAAGGAAGATGCTAATTAAATAGCTTGAACCTTTTGGTATTTCTAATTTTTTAATATCTGGGCTGAACAATGAATTTGTTCAGCTTTTTTTATGAATCCTAACCGTGAAATCCTCCCCAGCCCTCCTTTGAGAAATCCTGCACAGCCCTACTTTAAGTAATCCTCCCCAACCTTCCTTTAAGAAAGGAAGGAGCTAAAATCCATCCCAGCCTTGCTTTGAGAAAAGAAGAAGTTAATTCAGACTACGATGGATAGTGGTAAAGGATAGGATGTGACCGCTAGCCCAGATTGCAGCGGATATACTGCCTGACGGTGCAAATTGCGATGGCTGGGGGTTGGCTGGCACGCGAAGCAAGTGACAGTCAACGCCCACTTGCCAACGCTTTGCACAGACGGGCAGATAGTAGCGTAAAGCTGGATCAGCTCCTAATGTGTTGCGGTCTTCGTACTGTTAATACGGTACATTGCACCCGTTATGTGTGGCAGGTTGATGGTTATTTTTGGGTGTTATTGTCATTGATCGTTATGAGGATTGGTTAGGGTTTTGGGTTGTTTTTGACTAATGGTAAATCCGGTAAAGCCAAATATCAGGGTCAATAACAACGACAAGTAACAAAAGAACGCATAAGGCAGATAATCCAATACCGGAACGTCTAATGCTTGGCTAATAAAGACCCCGCAGACACTCCACGGCACTAACGGGTTAATCACCGTGCCCGCATCTTCGAGGGTACGCGATAAATTCTTCGGATGGAGGTTGAGACGCTCAAAGGTCGGTCTAAACGCGGTACCCGCTAGCAACAGACTCAAATACTGCTCGCCAATCAATACGTTGACACTTAGTGCGGTCATGGCAGCGGCAAATATGGCTTGCCCGGCATTGGTTAAGGTATCGCGTAGCCCTGATAACAAAGCAGGTAAGATGCCCAAGGCTTTTAGCAGTCCGCCTAAGCTTAACGCCAATATCACAATGGTCTGGGTAAAGAACATACTTTGCACCCCGCCCCGTGACAACATACCGCCGACGTCACCCAATTCTAACGACTGCCCAGAGGGGCCGGTTGGCGTATAGCCTGCAAAGAAGTAACCACCCAATTGCTCGATGCTGAGCGTGCTGTGGCTAAATGTAATGACTAACGCGGTGAGGATAGTGGCGATAATAGTATAAATGGCGTTGACGCGCAGTAGGGCCAATACGATCAATACCACAAACGGCAATACCGCATAGGGGTGTACTAAGCCGCTGTCGATCAATTGTGCTTGCAGGACGGTGACTTTACTAAGACCGCCGCTTTGGCTTAGTTCGCTGGCTTGACTGAGAACCTCGCCTTGCGCCAATGCCGTGACTTGAGCCAATTCTGGACTGTGAGTCTGCCCTGAGAATAGCCAAAATAAGGTGACACTGATCAGCCATGCCGGTACGGTGGTATATACCATATTGCGAAGGTGCTCGAATAAATCAATACCGACCACAGACGAGGCGATAGTGCCCGTATCTGATAGCGGCGACATCTTATCACCAAAGAATGCGCCAGAGACCACCGCACCCGCCGCTATCGCCACATTGGCATCGAAGGCATGGCTCATGCCAATAAACGCAACGCCCAAAGTGGCGACGGTGGTAAGACTACTGCCCAAGGCAATACCGATAATCGAGGTCAATACAAACGCTGAGATATAATAAAAATCAGGTGAGATCAGCTCAAAGCCATAATACATGAGGGTCGGAATGGCGCCAGACATCATCAAAGCGGCGACCATCAGTCCGATAAAGAAAAACAAATAGATGGCGCCAATACCACTCATCACCCCTTCTGCCATGTGGGCTTGCATCTGCTGAAAGCTTAGACCTCGAGTCTTACCAATAAAGAATAAAAAGCAAATCGCCAATAGCAACGACAAGTGAGGCACCCAGCCAAAGCCTATCATGGTGATACCCATAATCAATATCACTAGGCCAGCAATGATAAGCGCCCATAGTGGCGTGGGCAGTGGGCTTTGCGGTGGGCTTGGCGGTGGGCTGGGCTGTTTTAACTCTGCGGACGGTTGATGTGCCGTGTCTGTCTGCGCTGTCGTCATACACGCTTCCTCCTTGTTAACCCAATAATGAAATGACGGGTATTTTTGCTTCGGGATTTATTGATAGATTTGCTGTTTGATAGATCTGCTGTTTTGTAACGGCTGTCTTGTATTGGCTGTTTTGGGTTGCGTCAGTTTTAGTCTTCTATTTTTCGAGCTATGTTTTTGAGCTATGCTGTCGAGCTGTCTATCTACCTATATTGCTACCTATATTGGTACTTATATTAGTACCTATATTGGTACTGATATTGCTACCGATAGTTTTGGACACTATGTTACGGACGCATCATAGCAATTATCACTAATTTTACCTATACTTTAATCATAAACCCAAATCATAATCCCAATAGTTATATTGATATCAATAAAGTGGCTTATTGTTGCTCAATGTGGCTCAAGAACGTTATGAAGGGCAATAAAGGGCAACGTAAAACGTAAGGTTCTAAAATGTTTAAACATGTCGAGTTTTATGCAGGTGATCCCATCTTAGAAATGATGGGTCATTATTTGGCGGACACCAATCCTAATAAAGTAAACTTGGGGGTTGGTATATACTTGGATGAGCACGGTCAGCTACCGGTACTAGAGTGCGTGAAGACAGCAGAAGCACGTCTGTCCGATCCTATTGTTCCGCGTCCTTATCTGCCGATGGAGGGACTGGTCGGCTTTCAAAAGGCCTGTCAAAACTTAGTGTTTGGTAAAGATGCGGAAGTATTACAACAAAATCGTGTCGCGACCATTGGCACAGTCGGAGCCTCTGGCGCTTTGAAAGTCGGTGCGGAATTTATCAATGCTTGGTTCCCAAAATCAAAATGCTACGTGAGCGACCCAACTTGGGTCAATCATGTTGCTATCTTTGAAGGTAGCGGTGTTGAAGTGGGTAGCTATCCTTACTATGACACAGAGACGGGCGGACTTAAATTTGAGGCGCTGATCGCCTTCTTTAAGAGCCTGAATAAACACGATGTGGTCCTAATGCATCCGTGTTGTCACAACCCCACTGGCGTTGACTTGACGCATGAGCAATGGGACACCGTACTGGAAGTGGTGAAAGAACATGAGCTTATCCCGTTTATGGATATTGCCTATCAAGGCTTTGGTGAGGACTTAGACAGCGATGCTTATGCGATTCGCAAAGCGGTAGAATTGGGCTTGCCAGTGTTTGTCAGTAACTCATATTCGAAAAACCTGTCTTTGTACGGTGAGCGAGTCGGTGGCCTGTCTATCGTCTGCCCGTCAGAGGATGAGGCGGCGCGGGTATTTGGGCAACTGAAGCTGGTCGTACGCCGTCTGTACTCTACTCCGCCATTCCATGGGGAGCATGTGGTCAATATCGTCATGAGTGACGATGCGTTGTACGAGCAATGGGTGGGTGAATTATATGCTATGCGAGATCGTATCAAAGCCATGCGCTATAAGCTCAAGTCAGTATTAGAAGCTAAACTACCTGCTCATAACTTTGATTATCTGACGTCTCAAAAGGGGATGTTTAGCTTCACCGGCTTGACCCCTGAACAGGTCGATCGCCTACGAGAAGACTATGCCATCTATCTATTGGCCACTTCTCGGATGTGTGTCGCCGGCTTAAATACTCATAATGTCGATTATGTCGCTAATGCGATCGCAGAAGTGCTGCAACAGTGATGTCGCGTTTTATTTTAATCTAGGGCGTGTTGGCGTATTCGACCATCGTATTAGATTATCGTATTCCATCAGGGCACTGGCAGAGACTCCAGCCCTAATGTATGCCTAACCTGAATTCGGGATAAGAATTCTAGTAAGGTAGTGTTTTTATTTGGGTTAGAAAATCCATCCCCAACCCTTCCTTTGGAAAAGGAAGGGAGCTAACCTTTCCAAAGTTAAAAAGGGATGAATGATCGTTTGTCTACAAGGTGAGATGCATTGCTTAGTCACAAAGGAGTGTATAACCTTTAGTTATATGAATTGATTATCTCGAATTTAGGTTATACCTAGGGCTTACGCAAATTGTGGTCTTTACACTGTTATAGTAAATCCTTAATTAAAATAGCCACTTTCATTCGATTAAAGACTTATACGTGGGTTTCGCTGCGCTACACCACACGCTACACATGTTAGTAGTTCGCTGACTATAACTATTTTTGTTTTGCGTTAGTCCTTATTCCAATATTATCTAGGTGACCCATGTTCGCCCTATTCCCACCCAAGCAACCGCTAATATCTAAGCCAATCACAACTCTGGGCTTGCGTCTAAAACAACTTGTTTTATTGCCACTGGCTGTCCTGCTTGCCAGCTGCTCAAATGATCAAGCCAGCAATCAAAACAGCGTACAGAACAGTAATCAGTCTAGCATTCAGAATAATAGCGACAACACTGCCACCCAATCACAATTTCAAACAAAGCCAAAAACAGGTGAGCACAACACTACCGAAGACAGTAAGGTATTACGTATCGCAGCTGCCGCCAATCTTGCCGGCGTACTGCCCACGATTATTGACGGTTATCAACAAGATACTCAGAATCAAGCGCCTCAAATAGAAGTCACTTATGCCTCATCTGGCAAACTGTACGCGCAAATGAATGCTGGCGCTCCTTATGATGTGTTTTTGTCCGCTGACCAGCAGTTCCCCGCGAAATACAGTAAAGCGCATCCAAGTCACGACCCACAGCGGCAGCCCTTCACCTATGCGCGGGGGCAGTTGGCGTTGTACAGCAGCAATCATGTCTTAAGCGGCTTGGACTTAGGCAGCGCTTTAAGTAAAACAGGCCTTGAGAAGCTGTGGTTGGGTGACTCGAACCCTAACATCAAAATCGCTATTGCCAATCCAGATCTGGCCCCTTATGGCGCATCCGCCAAAGCCTTTTTGCAACATATGCAGCTATATGATGTATTAAAGGAGCAAAAAAAACTGATTCAGACCGAAAATATCGGTCAGGCTTTTCAATATACGCATACTGCCAGTACCGATTATGGCTTTGTGGCGCTATCTCAAGTTATCAGCGCCAAAGTAGCCACTAGCCACTATCACGTGTTGGCGCCTGATCGTTATCCGCCTATTTTGCAAGATGGCATTGTGGTAAGTACTCATCCTCAGGCAGTCAGCTTTGCGCATTACCTGCAATCTCGATCGGCTCAGCAGTTGTTTAAGCAGGCAGGGTATTTGTCAATTAGTTCACCTAGCTCAACTAGTTCTCACAGCTCAACCAGTTTACCCAGCGCAACTAGCTCGCCAGTTAGTGAATAGACCAGATTGAATTGAGAAGCCGCTCGCTATCCTCTATACTGAACGCTATGCCGACGCTCTGTCAGCCTAAACCTTTCCTAATGTTACTTACTTATCCCAACCTATGTCACTACTCTCCCCACACGTCTCTGACATGTTGCTTCCCTTGTGGCTGAGTATCAAGCTTGCCGGCATCACTACCCTGTGCTTACTGATATTTGCTACCCCCGTGGCGTATTGGATGGCGAGACCCTCTGACAATGCGTGGATTGCCCGCCTCAAAATTATGCTGATGGGGGTGATTGCCATGCCCTTGGTACTGCCGCCGACGGTGTTGGGTTTTTACCTGTTGCTGCTGATGAGCCCCAATTCACAAGTAGGTCAGTGGCTGATCGCTCATGATCTGCCGACTCTTGCTTTTAGCTTTCAGGGTTTGGTCATCGGCTCAATCGTCTACTCGTTACCCTTCTTTATGCAGCCGGTGTATGCGCAGTTTTTGCGTATTCCAAACAGTGTCCGTGATATGGCGCTGTTGCTAGAGCCGAATGCTTTTCGGCGCTTTACCGCGGTGGCATTGCCCCAAGCTAAAACGGGCATTATCCTAGGTAGCCTAATTAGCTTTGCGCATACCATTGGCGAGTTTGGGGTGGTGTTGATGATTGGCGGTAGTATTGCAGGGGAAACCAAGGTGGTCTCTATCGCTATATATGAGCAAGTGGAAGCGCTAAATTATGAAATGGCACATACCATGTCGCTCATGCTAGTGGTGTTGGGAATTGTATTGGTAGGATTAATCGCCAGCTTGAATCATCGGTTGACGCGTTCGGATAAATGAGAAAGGAATAATTTATGTTCAATCCTGCATCACTAGCCTGCACCCCTAGCTTGAGAAGCGTGAAGAAAAGCTTTGAGAGAGTTGTGATGTGGTGGATTACGATTTGCCTAGAAATAACCTGAATTCGGGATAAGAACTTTTGTAAGGCATTGTTTTAATTTGGGTTAGAAAATCCATCCCCAACCCTTCCTTTGGAAAAGGAAGGGAGCTAACCTTTCCAAAGTTAAAAAGGGATGAATGCTCGTTTGTCTACAAGGTTAGAAACATTGCTTTGCAAAAGAGGGGGGCCTATTACCTTAATTTTGATGGGTTGATTATCCCGAATTCAGGTTAGAAAGAAATATACAGCGAAAGGATATTATAATAATCAGGTCTTAAGCCGTGGGTTACGCTTCGCTACACCACACGCTACACATCGTGCATAATATGAGATACGTATCACCCGTAATCTGACCTTTAACCCTTGACTTTAGCCCTTGACTTTAGCCCTTGACTTTAGCCCTTGACTTTAGCCCTTGACTTTAGCCATTGTTACTAAGCCATTGTGATGACTGGTCTTGGTAAAACTCTTGTTTCCAGACGGGAATATCCGCCTTTATGGTATCGAGTATCCAGCGACAGGCATCAAATGCCGGATAACGGTGCCTAGAGCTAACCCCGACCCAAACCGCCATATCACCAATGTCTAACGCCCCGATACGATGGATCGCCACGGCATTTTCAATATCAAATCGGCGCTTGGACTCTTCAATAATACGCTTACCTTGATTGATCGCCAATTGCTCGTAGCCATAATAGGTCAAGCTTGTGACCTTGCTGTCATTGTTATGATTGCGTACCCAGCCCTCAAATGTCGCAAGTGCCCCACACTGCTCGTCTTGCAGAAAGTCTTTGAGACGCTGAGCATCTATCGCAACATCCAACAATGCAAAACCTTGTTGCTGCGCTGTCTGATAGGCTTCATCTATACTCAGAGTAATGTGGCTGGCGTGTTGATGGGCGTTATCAGGTGCGGGTTGATTTGATTGGGACATGGTATCGTTTTCTCATCTAAAGGATTTCTCATCTAAAGGCTTTCTCATCTAAAGGCTTTCTCATCTAAAGGCTTTCTCATCTAGATCAAGGGAGCGCTTTTATACGTTTACTGACACTGTAATGCTGTCATACTCTCATAAGACAAAGGTCTATCTAACCGCCAGCAACGGGCGGAATAAAAACAACCGTATCGCCATCATGCAGGCTATCGTCCCATTCTGAAAACTCATCATTTATGGCAACACGTACCTGCGACGCTTCTAGATTAAATCCATACTGTGCTTGCAGTTGGTTATAAAGCTCGGTTAAGGTAGTGTCTGCGTCTAGTTGCAGCTGCTCTTGGCCTTTGTTGGCTTTATCGGCAAAACTGGCAAAGTACAGTAAGGTAATATTCATAAGGTTCTGGTCTGTATTCGTTATTTGGTATGAGTTATTTAGCGGTGTCATTAAAGCTGATAATCCGACTTACCACCCGTCTTGGTGACTAAGCGAATGTCATTGATAATAATATCGTGCGATAGGGCTTTGGTCATGTCATATATCGTTAAACAGGCCACGCTGACGGCGGTGAGCGCTTCCATCTCAACTCCTGTTTTGTGCGTCACTCGTACGCTGGCACTGACTTTAATCGCCTGCTGCTCATCCTTATAATCAAAACTTAGCCCAATCTTATCTAAGGGCAAAGGATGACACAAGGGAATCAAATCATGGGTACGCTTTGCCGCCATAATGCCAGCAATGTGCGCTGTCTGCGTAATGCTGCCTTTTTTGGTCATGCCATCCGCGGCTTTGATGTTCTGATAAATATCAGCGGGAAAAACAACATAACCTTGTGCCACGGCTTCGCGAGTGGTGACCTGTTTATCACCAACATCTACCATATGAATATCACCATCAGCATCCAAATGCGACAGCTGTTTTGATGACAGCTTGGACGAGGGCTGTTTTGATGTTGGTAATGACTGTGAAGGGTTTGACATGATGACTTTGACCTTTGACTTTTGTTGCTAAGAGATTGGCATAACAGCCGACTGATATTATAGGCGATTGTATAACAGGCTAAATGTTTAGAAGACAGGGCATTTTAGAGAAAAAGCATTAACTATAGGGTTGCTCTTATTATAATAATCAGACCTTAAACCGTGGGTTTCGCTTCGCTGCACCGCACGCTACGCAAAAAGCGACTCATTCTAAGTTACTCCCCACCCCTTTTATACCCCTCTTACTCAAAAAGATTTATCTATCACTTGGACTTATCTGTAACGAGGTACTGACAGGCTTGCTCAAAGCTATCCGGGGTATTTAAATTAGATAAGACGTACCACGACTCTGGCATCAGTACCGGATGACAGATGGGGTTTATAAAGCCCATCACCCGACGCTCGCCCTTATCTAAATATGACGTTAACGCGTCAGTTATCGCAAGAGTATACACTCCTAATAAAGGATACATTCGCTGACCATCACTTAGAGCAAAAACCTGTGGCCTATTCCCAAAATCAGCCACAGAATCAGTCACACAATCAGCCAAAGAGTCATTTAATGAGTCGCTCAATGCATCGTTCAATGAAGCATTCAGTGGACTATGTGTGCTTGACAACCTCTTCTCTGTTTTCTTTAAATCAGGCTGCAAGTATTGCCAAATATCCAGTGCGCTGATCAGACTGTCACAGCTGACCACCAATAGCCATGATGCGGCGTTGACGTTATCGCTCATAGGCATAGGCATAGACGTAGACGTAGGCATAGAAGTAGACATCAGATATTGCAAACCTGCCGATATCGCCCCTAACGGCCCTGCAGAATGCTTTAGCTGTGCTTTTGGATGACTACTCTTTGGCTGATAATCTGCAATATGAATAACCTGCTGAGGTGCGACATCAACCGTGCTGGTAAACCCTTGCTCATTATCAGCAATCAAGATGGGGACGGCAAATTGACTGGCATGACGCACATGATAGTCAAGCAACGTCTCACCCGTTGGCAGGGTTAGCAGTGCTTTTGGTCGCCCCATACGAGTGGATAAACCGCCTGCTAATATCAGAACCCCCGCTAGACTATCAATCATGGCCGGGATTGACACGCATCAGGTGTGGCACAAAGTTACAAGGTCCGGTACGGCTGTCCAATTGCTCTTTAATAATCTGAGTCCAGCCAGTGCGACAAGCACCTGATGAGCCGGGTAAACAGAAAATCACGGTATTGTTTGCGATACCGGCGATCGCCCGCGACTGAATGGTGGACATGCCGATTTCATCTTTTGAAATTAAGCGGAACATCTCACCAAAGCCGTCAACGGTCTTGTCAAATAAGACGCTGACCGCCTCGGGCATACTGTCACGGATATAGAAGCCTGTACCGCCGGTGGTAATCACCGCATGGACATTAGGATCAGCAATCCAAGTACTGATCACCGCCCGAATCTGGTAAATATCATCGGTAATTAACTGGCGGTCTGCAATAGTATGACCCGCTTCTTTTAAGGAGTCCTCAAGGTATTGACCTGAGGTGTCTTCTGCTAAGGTACGGCTATCTGAGACGGTTAATACGGCGACATTTAACGCGGTGAATACTTTTTCTTTTGACATAATACAACCTATGTATATTGGGTTTCTGAGTAATTGGTTTTTAGAATAATTAGATTTTAAAATAGTTACGCCATTCTCAACTTAAAGTATAAGCTGTCGCTTTTGCAAGGTTTAGCTCCCTTCCTTTTTCAAAGGAAGGGTTGGGGATGGATTTTCGGTAAAAATCTCACTAGCGCACCGATTAATCCAATAGGCTATATCGATATGTTATCTCATTGGTGAGTGGGACGCACGCTACCGATATAGTTATAAATCGATATAGCCGCCTTTATATAGCAAACTATCCACCAATCATAGACAAGTTATTCATAATGCCGCTATTGGACTCTGCCAAATGATGATGTTCAGGCTTGATAGGCATAAACTCATGCAACACTTGAATCAGCCCATTCACATCCTGCTGTTGTAAATAGGGGCGGATATCATAATTGCCTTGATCAAATAAGCACAAATGCACCTTGCCAAGACTGCTGACCCGCAAACGGTTGCAACTGTCGCAGAAATGAGCGGCATACGGCGCAATCATGCCAATACGTCCGACATAATCAGGGTGGCTGTACTCTATCGCGGGCCCATCGCTTCGACCTCGTTCATTGGCTTGCCAGCCTCGCTGCAAGAGATAATCGGTAATCAGTGCCGACTGGGCGTGTTGTGCGAAGAATAAGTCGCTGTTGTCACTGGTCTGCATAAACTCGATAAAGCGGTAAGTGACCGGTCGCGTCTTCACGTATTCTAAAGCCGATAGCAAAGTGTCGTAGGCGGTGCTTTCCATCAAGATGCCGTTAAGCTTTAGCTTAATGTCAGTAGTGTCTAACAAGGTATCTATATCCCGCAGTAGCGTTGGCAAGATATCGAAGCCTGTCATGGTCTTAAAGGTGGCTGGATCAAAACTGTCGATGCTGATATTTAACTGATCGAGACCTGCTTGCTGCCAGTTGGCAATATGTTTGCCAAGCTTATAGCCATTGCTGGTCATCGCCACGGTGTTGATACCTGGGGTTGCTTTGACCAATTCAATAATCTGATTGACATCCTTACGAATAGAGGGCTCGCCGCCTGTTAGACGTACTTTTTGGGTGCCGACTTTGGCAAAAGCTTGAATGAGAATCTCTATTTCTTGAAGGGTCAGCTCGTTATCAGGACGCTTGCCTTGGTAGCCATTTGGGAGGCAATAGCCACAGCGAAAATTACAAAAATCGGTAATGGACAGACGTAAATAAGTGAGCTCGCGTGAGAACTTATCAGTTAAGACAGGGTTACTAGAATGAGCATTAGACTGAGAACTAGAATGTGCATTAGAATGAGAACTAGAATGAGAACTAGAATGAGAGCTAGGTTGCGGCGTATTTTTAACCGTGTCTGTCGCAAATGTGCTCTTAGATTGGTGAGGACGCTTAATCTTAGTACTGCTCGGATGTTGACGCACGGTCATGACAGGGCTGTCTTTTAAAGGGTGCTTAGCGTTAACAGAACCATGACCTTCAGAAATAGCGGGTTGTGATGACGGGAAGAATAGCTCAGCTTTCCCTAGGTTGGAGGTTAGAAGGGTCATATTGGATACCGTAAACATAATGAATGGTGGATACTCTAAGCGTTGCCTCAGGTTATGAATGAAATATGTGTGTCATGAGTGTAAGGGATATTATAACAGGTTATGTGATTTCAAGCGTTGACGTTAACAGGTACTTACGTTATTGGTCCATTGTATGACAGTATATGACGCTATGTGACCTACGGAACAGGGTTAAGGTTTTTTTGATAGTGTTATCGGTTTTTGCCATGATCCCATACTTGTGTTTTATAGCGCCCCTATTTTATGTTTATGAGCCACTATTATATAAGCCCCCTGATATATAAGCCCACAGAGGTAGTCTCAGCGAGCTGAAGATTGGCACACTTCAGAGAGGCTTTATTAAAAGAGCGGTTTAGCCGTGATTGCAGCGGATATACTGCTTAGCGAGACGGCCTGTAGTGGCTTGATGTGGCGGGGCGCACGAAGTAAGCGACCCGCCACCTCTTAGCCACTGCGCCGTATCGATAAGCAGATAGTAGCGAAAAGCGCGAGATGCTCCTTATAATACTGACATAGCAACAGATGACTTTGTAACCGACAAAAAGTGAAACCTGACAATATGAAAAACCCTGTCAGCCGTTAATCCTAGGGCGAACACTGCCACGAAAAGGGCTGTACGCTCACCACCTCACCGGCAGGCAGGCTGCCTGACTCTTGAGGCAATACAATCAGACAGTTGGCATAGCTCAGTTGCTTAATACGGTGCGAATCCTGCTTGCCGGCGGGGGTGACGATATAACTGCCATCAGGCTGTTGTTGCAAAATGCCACGCTGAAAATCCATGCGCCCCGGTGTTTTCTTTAGGTCCTCAGCCAAGGTGGCCTGCAGAGATATCGTCAATGGCATGTCAGCCGTATTGATCCCCGACAGGCGCCATAACGCCGGAATAATAAACTGTAGCGTGCCCACCACGGTCGATAACGGATTGCCCGGTAGACCAAAATATAAAGTCGGCACGGGCATGTCTTTTGACAGCTCGCCAAACACGAATGGCTTACCCGGCTTCATCGCAACTTTGTAATGATTAATCTGCCCAAGCTCTTCAATAACCGTCGTTAAGAAGTCATAATCGCCGACCGAGACGCCTGCGGTAGAGAGCACCACATCACACTCGGTCATGGCCGTCAATACGGCATTGCGGGTCTGCTCAAGCTGGTCAGGGATAATGCCGTAGTCGCGAATCTCAACTGGCAACTGGGCGAGCATGCTTTTAAGGGTTGGGGTGTTGGAGTTATAAATTTGCGCTGAAGTTTGCAGAGGCTCGCCGACACTAACCAACTCATCACCTGTCGCGATAAGTCCGACTATCAGAGGCTTGTAGACCTCAACTTCTGCCACGCCTAAGTTTGCCAGTAAGCTGATGTCGGCAGGATTAATGCGCTTGCCTGAATGCAATACCACTTCGCCCTGCTGAATCTCCTCCCCTTGCTTGCGGATATTGTTGTCGCGCGCTGCGGTGCTGGTCAGGGTAATCGCATAGGGCTGCGACTTATCAAGGGAGTGTTTGATATCAGCAAAGTTGGTATTCTCTTGCATCACCACGGTATCACAGTCGCTGGGCACGACGGCGCCAGTGAAAATACGCACGCCCTGCCCTGCCTCAAGCTTACCCGTATAAGGACTGCCCGCTTGCGACTCACCGATAATCTCAATTGAGGTGTCTTTGTCCAACACACTACCGGTGGCTATCGCATAGCCATCCATCGCGGATATGTTTTGCCGTGGGATATCAAAGTCTGACGTAATGTCTTTGGCCAGTATATGATGTTGACTGGCCAGCAAATCTCTGGACTGTGTGGCGCGACGGCTTAGCGGTAAGTCTGTCTGGTTATACGCATGAATACGCTCGGTAATGGCGGCTTTTAACTCTGAAACCGTGATCATCAGTGGGCTCTCTTTTTATTAGATTTGGGTTTGGGATTGGGTTTTGTTATTTTGCTTAGGATGGTTCGAAATTTGGGGGATTGATATTGTCGGTATTTGTATTATAACTGATAATTTTATACCTTTTTAACAGACATAAAAAAACCGACTATCGCCCATGATAGCGATAGTCGGGTTGGAGATAACACTGAAACGCAATTATTGTTGTTATTATTTTTTGTATAAACAGTCAGTTGTCTTGACTGCTGTTGGAGTGTAATTAAAGATACAAAGAGCAAGCCTTAATTACCCAGTTAGTATAATGATAATGATAACTATTATCAACTTTTAAATTTAACATCTGTGTTTTGCGTGGGTGTTAAGACTGCCTAACTCAACCTAATAATCAATGGTATAACTAATACCATAGTTCAAACCTGATGCAGGAAGTCGGTTACCGGCATCATAAGTCGTTTGATGGTATACAGTCTTATAGTCTTTATTAAGTAAATTATAAATACCATAATCTACTCTACCTTTTGCCAGCTTTACTTGACCCAGTAGGTCTAGAGTCGCATAACCCGTTACTGGCTGAGCGTTCGCTTTAGGATCTATCGCAGTTTGCTCTTTGTGTGCTTTGTCTGTTCCATCAATGGCCAATGCTTGTAGACGCATATTGCTACCGTCATCAAAGTTATACTGTACAAAAGCCGTGCCTTTTAACGGGGTGACACGTACAGCATCTAGCTCAATCCAGTCGCCATCGACTTTATACTGTCCTCTGGTATAGGCGGCGGTACCCCCTACTTGCCAGTGATCATTTAGTTGGTGACTTAATGACGCTTCTGCACCGTAGACCCGCTCATCGGTATCAACCACCTCTACCAAATAGTCTTTAGTAAAGCGTACCGTTTTATCAGACTCGTTATAAAAGCCTGTTAATTTAGCATTGGTGTTGCCATGGTTGCCTTGCCAACCAAGCTCATAGTTATCAATAGCGATGGGCTGAACATTGTCAGAGTTGACCACAAAGCCTTTGCGAACATCACGCAGTGCTCGCTGGATATCAGCGGTGGTAAACCCTTGCGAGAAATTGGCAAATATCAGGTCATTCGGGGTTAACTGATAGCTGGTCCCTAGATTAAATAAAGTCTTATCATGGTCCGTATCGCCGGCTTTCACCTCACCCGCTTTATAGGTATAGCCTCCTGTATATTTACTAACCGCTGGATTGGCAAAGTACTCTTCTAACACTTGTTCATAGATTGGAACAAAGGTGTCCGTCTCCGCTTCAAGCTTTTGATAGCGAACACCTGCACTGGCTTGCCACTTATCGGTCAAATCAACATCCGCGTTAACAAAGGCACCGAGTTTATCCGTGGTGGTTTTTGGACCAGCATTGTAGCTAATGCCATTTGGATTTGAGACCAAGCCACTACTCGCAATAAAGGTATCTAAGTCTTGACCATAATAGTACTGTTCGCTTTTCTCACGCTCAAAGTCGACACCATAGCTAAATAAAGTATCTTTACCGCCTATATCCGTATTGGTTTGCATTGCGGCACGCAGTCCTGCTACCTCGATATCCGCCTCAGACTGAGCCACTAATACAGCATAGCCAGATAGCTTCTTGGCATTTTCTTTAGGAAATCCAATAGCCATTAGCTCTTCTTCCGCAATAGGGGCAGCTGACTTACCGGAAGGGTAAAAACGTCCTTTTTCATCCCGATAATAACCCGTAATACTTAAATTAGACCCCATCACATCACTGTTATTGTAGTTTAAGTTGACGGTGGTCTTTTTCGTTTCGGGCTGTTTGTCTATTTTAGCCCCCTTAATAGCCTTTAAAGAAGGTGGTGTGCCTTTCAATAAAACGGATAGGCCATCACCATAGTCAAAACCATAATCGGTATCTTGTTCATCGTCGTAATAGGTGGCAGCCAGACTCAAGGTTTGCGTATCTGTTAAGTCTACCCCTAGATTGGCATTGACACTGATTGAGTCCGTATCTTGTTGGTCGGTCTGGTAAATATCGGGGCTAACTCTATCACCATGACTGTCAAACTTACCGCCTTTACTTTCAAAATCTACATCTAAGTTGCCATATACCTTGTCACCACCGTAGCCGAGGCTTTGGCCAACATGATATCCTAGAGAGTCTGAATCGAAATCACGACTACCACTGATGCCGACCCTGGATTGACCTGAAAACCCATAGCCTTGGTTTGATTTGGTCACCAAATTGATCAATCCTCCCGCCGCCCCTGCACCATATATACTGGTAGCACCAGACAGCACTTCTACTCGCTCTAATTGACTGGGATCTATACTATTAAGCTCTCTTGAGAGACTGCGTGATCCCGTTAACGGCACACCATTTATAAGATACTGTACAGGGCGACCACGCATGGTTGTACCGTAGTTACTGGTAGAGCCACTACTGGTCCCAAGACTTGGAATAAGCTGCGCTAAAATATCTCCAGTAGTACGGTTACCTATCGCTTGTGCTTGAATATCTTCTGTATGGATAACTTGGGTGACGGCTGGCATTTCACTGATTTTTTGCGCCAATACAGTGCCCGTTTTAGCGTTTGCTACCACATTTATGGCTTCAAAGTTGGCCACCGGCATCTCTGTATCAGCTGACACTGTGCTTTGGTTTTGAGATTGATTTTGAGTCTGTTGTGCGTAAAGCTGTTGGCTAATGCATAGTGTCAGAACGGAAAGAGTAAGATTTCGAGATAATGTCATAAGTGGTCCCTTATTGACGGTTAAAGGATGGGTAATTAACGCTGGGTCTTAATAAATGCTTGTAGAAGGCTTTCTATAGAGCGCTAATCTACATATCACTTGTTACATATAGCTTTCGTGATAAATACAATTCATTAAAAAGCCCCATAAAACTACTGTTTGATAAATCAAATTTATGGAGCATTCATTCTTTTTAATTGATAACTTATGAATATAATAAACGATAATGATAATCATTTATATAGTTTGAGTAAAGTGTTTACTCATTTTTTTCTTAACTGTTTCAATTGTTACCAATAGTATGACGTCTATTTTTAGGGCGTATCCAAAGCACTGAGTGAGTTTTGCCGTATTAACCATAAAAAATAGACGCCACCAATAATGGCCGCCACTGAGCCTGCCGGTAATTCATAAGGGAAAATCACATATCGCCCTATCCAATCTGCTATTACCATAACACCAGCGCCCAGTATGGCGGATAATGGCAGTTGTTTTTCGAGCTGTACTGCACCGAGTGATGTCGCAAGGTGAGGCACCATTAATCCAATAAAGCTTAATGGGCCTACAGCTAGGGTACTCGCCGTACTAAGACAAGCCACCAAGACCAATAACATAAGACTTTGAAAATTGACCGCAACGCCTAAACTACGTGCCACCGGGCGACCCAAACCTAGTACTCTTAATGGTGCAATCATTAACATACTTAGCGCCACCAATACGGTTGCTATCCCTATTAAGTAGACGGTGGTTTCAGGACGGGCACTATAGGTTGTACCAGATAACCAGCTCAGCATGGCCGTGAGCCTCGGATCACCTGATAATTTAACCAATGCCATAATGCCTTCCATCATTGCCGCAATACCAATACCCACCAAGAGCAAGTAAGCAGGGGTCACCTTTTGAGCAAGCCATATAATCAATAGTAATACAGCCAAGGCACCTGCCAGCCCTGAGCCTATTAGCATCAATGCTCCAGCTTCCAACCCAAGCATCGGCAGTAATAAAAAGCCGACGATGACCCCCAATGCTGCCCCAGAGCTGATACCTAATACTTCTGGACTCGCCATCGGGTTACGAGTCAGTGTCTGCAAAATCACCCCAGCTATGGCTAACATCATACCGGTCGCTGCAGCACTTAAAGTACGAGGTAGACGATAGTGTTGAGTCAATGCCCAATCCGTACTGACACCAAAACCATGTATATCCTTAACAACCAGACATGCCCCTAGCATGACGAGTGTCACAACACCGCCCCATCGCCACCAATGGATCGGTTTTCGCTGGCTTGTCACCATAGGGGAAATAGTCTCGATACCTTGACGACGTTGACGTAACACTAGCCAAATAATAAGTGGCGCGCCTAATATTCCTGTGATTGAACCCGCTGGGATCGGCATGCCAAGTATAGGCTCAAGAAGCAATGCGACATTGCTGGTCAGCCAAAGCAGTAGTCCTCCAAAGACAAAAGAAGCCAGTAATCGATGCCCAATTCGGACCACGCCAAGTGCATTGACCAATGTTGCTGCACCTAAACCAATAAAGCCTATCAGTCCTACTTCACTAATTACCAGCGCCGTGACCACTGCCACTAACCCGACAACACCAAGACGAATGGCGTTAAGGGGGACCCCTAAGCGCTTAGCTTGAGCATCATCTAAGCTCATTAAGGTCAAGGGTTTGAGTAAGGGAATACTCACAACAGCTAATACCGCTGCTGTCAGGGCAAGAGTAATGCTAGTCTGCCAGCTAATTTGGCTTAAAAACCCTGCTGCCCAAGATAAGATACCCACACTTCGTTCGGTAAAGAACAACACCATTACCCCAGCTATGGCGGCCAATAAAATATTGACGACCAAACCTGCTAGCACGATAATCAAAGGATTAAATCGGCTAGGCGCTGATAGTAAGAACACCAATCCCAAACTGGCCAATGCCCCTATTACTGCCACCCATACCCCGCCATATATCGCTAAGCTTGGTACAAACAATGTGGTCATTAATAGCGCAAGTTGAGCGCCGGTGCCGATGGCTAAGGTGGTATCTGAGGCTAATGGGTTTTTGACAAGCTGTTGCAGTAGAATGCTTGCCACGCCTAATAGACCTCCTGCCAGTATTGCCACGACACTGGTGGCAATAAGACGCAGTTGAACGGCCATATCGCCGACACTTAGCTGATAACTTGGCGTGAATAGATCGGCAAGGGGCTGTGTCCAAGAGCTACTTATTAGAGACCAGCCACTGAGACTAATACCCAAAGCTAATAGCAATAACAAGGCAAACATTCGCCATGACAACTCTGCGATTGATGGGCTTGCCTTTGACTGACTTAAACTTGTAGTCGTTGAGTGCACTGTGTTTGAATGAGTCGTATCAGTGCTTGAGTGAATGTTGTCTGAATGGTCTGAGTTCGAATGGTCTGAGTTCGAATGATCTGAGTCTTTTGGAGAGCGTGATACACTCATTTGGCAATGCCTCCTGCGAGATTGGTAGAGGCTAAGTTATCTGCCAAAGCAGTGAGGGATGACATACCTCCATAGATCCATATTGGTGGTAGCTTCGCCATGCAGCGACGACTTCCATAGCCGAGCCGTTGCCAGACCAAACTATGCTGTAACTGGGCTTCGGTGATTGGGCTTAAGGGCTCAATAACCAGTAGACACACGTCGTCATCAAGCTTGGCAAGATCACCTAATTGAATCGGCGTAAAGCCCCACGAGTTGCCTTCATCGAGCGCAATAAGGTCGTAATTCATCATCGAAAATACTGTATTAAATAAGCTGTTATAAGAGTACATTCGCATATTATTAGTATCGACAAACTGAACGACCGAAAACTTTGTGACATTTGGATAGTGCTGGTGTAAACGCCGACCCGCTTTTTCAATTTCAATGCGACTTTCAGCGATATACGCATTGGCATCATTTGACTGATGAATAAGCTGTCCTAATCTCTGCGTCGGCTTAACATAATCTTCCCATTTAGAAGTTGCCTCTTTCGTAGCGAATAGAACAGATTCAGCAGGCACATCTCCATATAGATTACGGGCATGTTGATAGAAGAAATTGTCTATCACCATATCTACTGGTAGCTGGGTCACGAGCTCTGCATTAGGCTGATATCGAATACCTAGATCTGTCACTGAATTTGGTAGCTCAGGTTTGCCTACCCATTGATCCCAAACTCTCATATCCCCAGTGGCAATAGGCGGATGCCCCATCGCTGTTAAGGTAGCGGCGTTTCCCCAATCTGGAGAAACCACATTTATCTCCTCATTTGGAGAGCCTGCCTGTTCGGTTGATGCGTGTTGACTATCACAGCCAGATATCAGCACCGTTAATGATATGAGTACCGATAACATCGACTTTGGTGATCTAGCTATGAAAGTTAAGCTAAAACGGCTCAAAATATTCTGAGAGTCATTAAATTTTGCTAAGGACTTGTTAGAGGGTAGTCTAAAAATTGTACTAGGGTGTTCTTTCATACTACACCACCGCAACGGGCTGACCATTGACAGGGTGTGTGAGCAACTGCATATCAACATTAAATATATCTTTTAAAACCTCTGGTTTCATAGTGCTATGGACAGATCCATCATGGCATATACGACCCCCTTTCAAGGCAATAATACGATCGGCATATTGTGCCGCAAGATTAATATCGTGCACGATCATTATGACCCCAAGACCTTGTTGCGTCACAAGCTGACGGATTAAACTAACGACTTCAATCTGATAATGTACATCCAGTGCCGCTAATGGCTCATCTAGCAATAAGTAATTCGTATCTTGCGCTAAGCACATGGCCAACCAAGCTCGGGCTCGCTCTCCGCCTGATAAAGACGCCACAACTCTGTCTGCAAACCCCTCAATTTGGGTAAGCTCCATAGCATTTCTGACCTTTTGATGGTCTTCATCGGAAGCTTTTTGTAACCACTTTTGATGTGGATAACGACCCAACATCACAAGCTCGCTAACGGTAAAACTAGCGGCATCGGGTAACTGTTGAGGCAAATAAGCTAATTGCTTTGCCAACTCTTTACTACTGTATTGCTCAAGCGGCTGATTGTTTAAAGTAATGGTACCATGAGTTTGCTTCATCTCACCTGCTAACGCCTTGATAAGGGTAGATTTACCAGAGCCATTGTGCCCGACCAAAGCAACCAACTGCTGAGTAGGAATGTCAAATTTGATGTCTTGTAATAGTAAATTACCCTGTCTCACGACACTGAGCTGATTTACTTGTAACTGATTGTCAATCATGTATTGATACCATCTATTTTAATTATTGTAATGATAATCAATATCAATAGCACTTTCAATCAATATATCTTAATTAATCAATAGGTTGTTGATACGAAGCTATCTTATATAGGCTAAAAGCAGCTAAAAACAGGATCAACTAGCTATAAAGTATGGGTAATCTATTGAAGTAGAGCGTTAAATAGTGAAGCACTGTTCGTCTATAGAATTATTATCTAGTATTTTTTAATAAGAACGATTATCATTATCGTATAAATATTCACTTATAAAACCAAATCTAGACATTAACCAATCGAGAAAGGCAATTAGCGCAGCCAATCAAACGATAAGAAAACTAGGATTAATAATCCCGATAAAGATAGCTTATTTCTTGTTTTATAGAAAAGGTATAAAGCGTCTTTTAACGCATGATTGTCACTCACACACCTGTTTTACTAGTAACTATTTACGAGATTAACTATGTCAGAGTCTTCACCTAAATCTAGAGCATCACAAACGGCACTATCCAATTCTGTTTTACCCAAAGTGATGACCCCATTTTTGCACCCTGAAATAGAATCGATAATTGCTTATATCAATGAAGATTATTTGGATGAAATCCAGAACTTTTTAAAGGTGTTTAAAAACGTATCCTTTGATGAATTGAAGAATATTGATGCAAAGCTTACGGATATTTATGCTGAAGGTATGAGGATAGAGTTGCATCCTAAAGCAGATGAATTAGTCAGCGCCAAGCCTTTAGATGATTGCTCAGCCCTTGAAGGTAGCCTTTCAAATAAAACATACTATATTGCCTTTAAGCATCCTATTAGCACTATTGAAGAACTGCAAATGCAGTATGTGCTCTTAAAACAACACGCTGATAAAAAAATTGGTAAAAAAACCATTCAACTGGTTGAACAATACTTTAAAGTCAAAGACAGCTATCGGGTGAGTAAGAATATACTACGACTGGTGCTAACACCTACTGCTAACGGCAAACAAACTTATGAGGATACTCAAAGTTTATTATCTCACGAAGCAGGTTATGCTTATCTATTTGACTTAACCACTCCACAACCCCTCATTCCTCCTAAGCGGCAACATTGCTACTATACTCTGCGTAAAGCGTTTCCAGTGACCACAGAATCAGGCAATACCAATGATACTATTGAAGCTTGGGTAGATGTTTATGATCACGGTGATACGTCAGGGAGTCACTGGGCAAAGGCATTGCAACCAAATGATATTATAAAAAGTAAACGTGAATTCCCTGAGAAGACTGGGCATCTTACTGAAGGGCAGGCGTTACTCATTGCCGATGAAACCTCAATGCCGACTGTCGCCAGATTAATTGAAACATGGCGTAATCCAATACCGCCACTGATCTTATGCCTTACCCACGACGAATCAGACCAAGCGTATTTTGAAGATGCTCACTTAAATACTAATATTGATGCTGACATATCCATATTGCCCCTGATAACAGGTGATGCTTTTAATGGTGAGGCTTTAGCATTGATTATAGACGGATTTTTAGAGGACTATTTGGCTTATAATCCGCTAAAAATTGATAAAATATGGGGGGCTTTAGAGGCAAGTACGGTCAAAAAGTTGAGACCTATGTTGCGAAAGCGCTTTGATTTAGACCATTCAAATGTAGTCGTTAAAGTGTATTGGCGTCAATAGTCATAAGCTTAGCTCTTTATAACAGCATCTCTGTTGAGCTTATTACATTTAGCACAAGCCCTTATATCCCCCTACTCACTGACAAAAGCAATTTTACTAAGTTTGGCATTACTGGCGATTGCCAAGATATCAGCAACCGTTTCATAACGGGCATTTCTATCGGCACGTAGTCGAATGGTGGGTTGCTGCTCTAGTTTCGACTGAGCCTGCATCCGTTTTTCCAGTTCATCTAATGTGATAGGCTCATCATCCCAATATACGCCAGAATCTTTATCGACACTGACTTGAATGACTTGGGGCGGTTGCTGTTGCACAGTGGCACTGGTTTTGGGCAGATCTAATGGGACAGAAGGGTTTAATACCGTGGCAGTCACCATGAAAATTATCATCAATACCAGCATAATATCAATCAAAGGGATGAGGTTCATTTCACTCATACCTTGCATATCATCTTCACCTAATTGAAAGGCCATGTTGTATTCCTATCGCTTTGTTTCTTTTAGTGTTTCAATCCCTTTAACGTCAACTCTCAATCAAAGGGTTTTAGCAATGACATTAAGACACTTTTAAAACAATCAATTAAACCAATTAGTTAAGACAGTCAATCAAACCCATTAGTGCGCATTAGACGACTGCGCATTGGAGGACTGCGCACTAGAGGAAGGTGCATGTGGCGACGCGTCGCTTGATGAATATCCACTGTCTTTCGGTTGAGACATTGGCTTAGCAGTACTATTATTTACTACCGCTGTCTGCTCCTTGCGCTCAGCTTTCGCAGTCTCACCTAATAAGCTATAAGCCATGTCGTTGGCGATAAACAGCGTACGACGGTTTAGACGAACCGCAATGTTATAAAACACGACGGCAGGTATCGCCACTGCCAATCCAAGACCTGTCATAATCAGGGATTCGCCCACCGGACCCGCCACTTGACTAAGACCTGCTTGCCCAGACTCACCGATGCTATGTAGGGCATGAAAGATACCCCAAACCGTACCAAATAAGCCCAAAAATGGAGCAACGCTTGCAGTGGTACCTAATAGCGACAGGCCTTTTTCGCCCTTAAAACGATAGCGACCGATGTGTTGTAATAGTATCTGTTCGGTAACGGTTTTACGCTCAGCACTGGTTAACACAGACATAGATTGCGACTGAGTACGAACCGCTTGTGAGAGATCAGTGGCGACTTGACGCTTGAGCATAATACTATGATAGATACGCAAAATGCCCGTTATCCAAGACATAACCGATAAGGTTATCAATATAAAAAACAGACACTTGGTGACCATATCGGTATATTGCCAATAACTTGCAAATTCCATACTGAATCCTTAGAGAAAAATTTTGAGTTGGCTTGATTTTATATGCCAATATTCGGTTTAAATCTGAGATTTATTCTACATCGTAATTTATTGGTACGGTTACAATACCTACTACGGGTACACCGCCCTTCATAAAGGGAATTAGTTTAGCTTTTTTTACCGCCTGTAAAGCGCTCCTATCGAGCTTTCTTACATCAGAAGAACGGACTGGTTCAGCTTTAGTTACATTGCCTTGTTTATCAACTGTAATCTTAATTAAGACGGTGTATCTTCCAGGTTCCAAAGAGTTTGTTACCCTTGGAGGAAACTTCAGTTTGGGCTTGGATTTCCATTTGGCATCGCTCGCATCAAATTTCTGTGGACCTGGATCGTTTCCGGGTCCATCTCCGGGTCCATCTCCGGGTCCATTTCCGGGTCCATTTCCGGGTCCATTTCCGGGTCCGTTTCCGGGTCCGTTTCCAAGTCCATTTCCAAGTCCATTTCCAAGTCCATTTCCAGGTCCGTTTCCAAGTCCATTTCCAGGTCCATTTCCAGGTCCGTTTCCACCTCCGCCTCCACTTCCGCCTCCATCATTCCCTGTTCGATCTACTTTATCTTCTACATCTTCTACTTTATCTTTTACCTGATCTACTTCTGGATTTGATTTTGGTAACTCTTTAGGCACATGCTCTTGTATAGGCTTTGGTTTAGGCTTTGGTTTAGGCTTTGGTTTAGGCTTTGGTTTAGGCTTTGGTTTAGGCTTTGGTTTAGGCTCTGGTTTAGGCTCTGGTTTAGGCTCTGGTTTAGGCTCTGGTTTAGGCTTCGGTTTAGGCTTCGGTTTAGGCTTCGGTTTAGGTTTAGTGTTTCCATTTGTTTTGGAGTTAGCTTTACTCTCGGCCGTTGGCTCACTATCTTTTATATCCACAAGCTCTGGTGGTTCTTCTTCAATAGGCTTGATGAGCTCAATCTCTATTGGTGGCGTCTCTTTTTTTTCAGGTAGCTTAATCTCTCGTGCTTCCATATGTGCTAATGCTGTCGCCACACCACCATGCAAAGCCACAACAGCAATAAAAGTAGCTATCGTAACAAGGGATAAGGATTTTCTATTTTGGTTTTCAGGTGTCATGGCTGTCTATTAATCTTATAAAAAAAGTGAACTCAGTTGCTTTTGACGTGACTGACATATACCTATTGAAATTATCTAATATGATATTGTTTAATACGATATATTGTTATATTATAACATATCATTTCTAGATAATTATCTTTAGGTCATTATCCATTTATTTTGCTAATGATAAACTATAAAAAAATCAATGTAAATAATAATCGTTCTCATATGAGGTATAACCGCTGTATACTATCTTACTATATGCTATCTACACCCCTTATAACCTACTGTTCATACAAATAATGATGTTACTATCTGTTTTAACTTGATAATAATAAATAAATTATAAATCCGCCATAAAACAAAAATATAAAACATAAAAGCCTCACGACTTTATAAAAGTTGTGAGGCTTTTGATAGGGCTACTAGTAGGGTTAAGTATGTATAAACTCATTAGCGCCTGTGTTAATCTTCCATTATAAGTCGCCATTTCAAGTTGCCAAATAAGTCAAAAGATTAAGTCATGGAACTTATAAAGCATCTAGAACGGGTAAATTAACGACGCATAGTACCTTTATTTTAAGCACAATAAAATGAACAAAGAGTTTGGTTGAAACTCTCTTTAAATCGGCCTATCCCCATTAATAGTAGCTCTATGCATAATCCGGTGACTTGATCGAGTATAGTCGCCTACCGCATAATGCTGCGTTGCTCGGTTGTCCCAAAAGGCGATGTCATTATTTTGCCAGTGCCAGCGTACCGTAAACTCAGGTTTATTGATATGCTGATATAGGAAATTTAAGATGGATTTGCTCTCTGCTGGTGACACCTCATTGATCTTGCTCGTAAAACCTTCATTGACAAATATCAGCTTCTTACCAGTAACGGGATGCGTTCTGACCACAGGGTGAACCACTGGCGGGTTATCTAACTGTACCTGAATCCATTTTTTATAGGCGTCTGGCGTATTACCAAATCTTTCAAGCGGGAAAGAGTTAACAAACTCATGTGTCGCGGTCAGTCCTTCTAACAGGCGCTGATACGCTGGAGATAAAGCCTCCCATGCCGCATAGCCACTCGACCATACGGTATCTCCCCCAATGGCAGGTACTTTTTTGGCAGCCAAAATGCTACCCAGTGGCGGCTTTTCAATAAAGGTAACATCGGTATGCCAAATCGAATTATCCGTCAAATCTAGCTGATGATTATCTAGCACGACGATTTCACGTGCGTCTTCAGCATGCGGAAAAATAGGATGAATATGCAAGGTGCCGAATTGTTTGGCGAACGCTACCTGCTGTGTAGGTGTAATCGGTTGATCTTTGAAGAAAATGACTTGATGCTGTAATAAGGCATCAGTAATACGCTGTTTGATGTCATCTGTCATTGGTTGGCTAAAATCAAATCCTTTGATGAGCGCACCAATATTTGGACTTAATTGTTCAATTTGCAACGTCATAACATTCTCGCTTTGATTGGGTTTCTAAACCTTTATATTACCGACTAGAATACGTCATCACATCGACGAGTAATATGCAGTATAACCATATGAAAAGTTAATAAAAGAATAAAAAAATTTTAACAGTTATTGCAAGACGCCTGCCAAATAGCCGTTATACTAAGTTAATCGTACTATTATTCGAGACCTTTTGGCGTAACTTTTGCAAACAAACTTTAGTAAACAAAATAGTTATCGCAGGTTTTTAAAATACATTTCTGCCATCTACCTGAAACTTAATAAATAATGGAGTAACCCATGTCAATTAAAAAGAGCTCAACGACAAATCAGCCTCTCACTAAAGAGCAGGTCTTTCAACTTGCTGAAGAAAAAAAGCTATATGCAGGGAATCTTATTGAAGGGCAGTCTTCTACTCAAACTGTAGAGAACACCACCCCGATTGACAACAGTGTGATTGGTAAGATTGCCGATGCGACCGCCGCTGATGTAGATATCGCAGTTGCCTCAGCACGGGAGCAGTTTAACCAAGGTGAGTGGCGAACGATGTCCCCTAGCCAGCGCAAGCAATTGATGCAAAAGTGGGCCAGGTTAATGGAAGAAAATATCGAGGAGCTTGCGGCCTTAGACTGTATCGATGCAGGCAAACCTATTACAGAGTGTCTGAATACTGATCTACCTGCGACGATTGAAACCTTTGATTGGTATGCAGAAGCGATTGATAAAGTCTTTGGAAAAGTTGCGCCGACCGGCAGTGACGCCTTGTCTTGGATTGTCAAAGAGCCCATTGGGGTTGTCGCTGTGGTATTGCCATGGAACTTCCCCGCACAGATGTTTGCGTGGAAAGTTGCGCCGGCCCTAATTATGGGTAATAGCGTTATCGTAAAGCCTGCTGAATTAACCTCTTTATCAGCCTATCGAATGATCGAGCTTGCTTATGAAGCAGGTATACCTAAATCAGCGCTACAAATGATCTGTGGACGCGGCGAAACTGTGGGAGCAGCCATTGGCCAGCATATGGATGTTGATATGGTTTCCTTCACCGGTTCAACCGAAGTTGGCAGATTATTCCTAACCTACTCGGCGCAAAGCAATCTCAAAGAAGTGGTCTTAGAGTGTGGCGGCAAGAGCCCGCAAATTATTTTTGAAAATGCGCTGATTGACGCAGAAGCTGTAGATAATATTTTAAACGCCGCTTTTTGGAATATGAGTGAAAACTGTAGCTGTGGCTCTCGTTTACTGGTACATAGTAGCCTAAAGCAGCAAGTTATTGAACAATTGCAAGAAGGCTTGAAAGCTTGGAAACTGGGCGATCCTCGAGAAGAGGACGTTGCAATTGGTCCTATGGTTGAAAAAGCACACTTTGAAAAAGTCGCCGGTTACCTTAATAAGACTGTAGACGAAGGCGCAAAAATCGTTGTCGGCGGCGACATTCATGAGGACATGGGCAGCGGCTGGTATATTGAACCTACTATTTTTGATAGCGTGGAGCCGCAGATGTCTATCTTCCAAGAAGAAGTGTTTGGCCCTCTGCTAGCCATTACCACCTTTGAAACAGAAGAAGAAGCGGTCAAGTTAGCCAATGACAGCGACTATGGATTAGCGGCATCTTTCTACACCCAAGACTTAAAACAAGCGCTGCGAGTGGCGGGTCAAATTCGTGCAGGAACTGTGTCTATTAATGGATTCTCTGAAGGCGATATGACAACCCCCTTTGGCGGCTACAAACAGTCTGGCTTTGGCGGTCGAGATAAAGGACTCGAGGCGCTTGATCAATATTGTCAGACCAAGACAATCTGGGTAGTCAGTTAATTCAATATCATCGAGCGTTATGATACAGCTTTCTTAACCTTGGGCTTCACTGATAGAGTGAAGCTCAGTTGGTGACTGAGGGTTGTTAATACTTTAAGGTCATTTGATGAGCAGGCACAATTTGGGCACCAGCTAAAAAAACAGATTTTTAATCTTATAAGCTGTGCTATACAAGTAACAAGATAGTTTTTGTTATTAATAAGAACAATAACCTGATTTTAAAGACAAAAAAAAGCCTCACTATGAAGTGAGGCTTCTTTAGAAACCCCGACCTTGGCAATGTCACCCACCAAACATGCTTAAAATAACCTCAACTTATATCCTTTTATTATAAAGACTTATAGCGTTTTTATTCAGCCAAATAGCATACATAATTTAAAGTCATTTAAGATAAAAATATATTTTTGGGCACGTTATTTTTATGTTATATTGACACCAACCATACTCTAACACAATTCCTCTCCCCTACTCCAATTTTATTTAATTAATTGGTATTGATAATTCACCTAATAACGGTTTAGAAATGGCTAAAATTCAACAGTCCAGATTTAGACAAACAGTTAAAACCATCAAAATTGATGAGCGATTGGTCGTACACAAACTCGCTAGAGTGCCGTACAGGATTTTCTGTGAATCAATCCGTCATAATGTATTGATATCAAGAAATAAGTTAGAACCTAAAACACCCTTGATCGAAATAATCGAACATAAAAAAAACTATAATTTTTATGACGATTTCGAGACGATTAGCTCACTTTTAGATGGGGATCAGTTATCTATCCGACGTATAGATATTAGTAATGCTGAGATTGAAAGACGGGCGTGGGGTTGTTTACTCAATCATTTAGAGGTGTCTAAACCACTAAATATAGAGCTATTACATAAGTTTAAGAATAATATTCCGAAACACGTACAAAAATACTTTTTCGATAGGATCTTAACTATTCAGCACATATTAGATTTAAGAGGGATACCACGTCATAAATATGATTATAGCTTGCAAAAGCTTGGTAGCTTAAAAACACATCAACTCCCCTCTTTTTCAGATTTGATTCAAGAGGTACGTAATGACTCTAAATGACATCGTTAATACGCTAATACCTCCAACAGATGATCAATATACTGACGATCTACAAGGCTTTTTTATTACTGTAGCAAGCGTAGCACCTGCTGATTTTTTGGATTCATCTGACAAGAGTGAGTTTAAATCTATACAACCTATTATCCTGACCAAAGACACTCTCATAAAGATATTTGAGTCATACAGTGGGAATTTAACTAAGACTGAGAATCTAACGCGCACATTTTTAGCCAGTACTCATCACCTTCCAACCCTTGATCTAGAAAACCCTTCTGAAGAATGGCTATGGATAGCCAAACTTTGTCACCTGCTAGTTTATTTTGTAGAACACGATTTACCACAGCGGATAAAAGAGACGACAACTGAAGCGAGAAAATGGATCAATCCATCAAGCCACAATCACATCATCTGGCAATATTGCTATAAGAAACTGCAAAGCAACACCTTAGAAAAAACTTATTATAACTTTGAGTCTTATCGTCAGCAACTTGAAAAACAGAACGATCCAAATCTTATTTCATTTTTGAAGATATATAGAACTATCGATTTTGCATTCAATAAAAGAAACAAAATAATTCGCAATATCACTAGTAGAAAAAAACGTTCGATAAGTAAGCTTGATGAACCAAAAACTGAATATGAGTATATAGATGATATTGATGAAGATACTGATGAATTGGTATCGGCAACTATCTTTGAGGAAACTGATGATCATAATGATGTTAATCGTGAAAGGCTGGATGATCCAGTACCAGACTTTACCTATATAAAACAAAGCACAGTAACAAATACTGAAAAGTATTCAGCCAATCAAATTTATCGTCGTACTCAGTCTAAATTTGCTCATGCTAATAAAAATGAGCGATTTATCAGTAGTAATATTAGGCTGCTACCAATCAGCGTTATTCAAAATATTTGCACTAAGCTGTGGCAGTGGTTTGATGATAATGGTCCAGATAGTAATAGAGAAGCAAAAAGAGCGATAGTATATTTGCTTCTATCATTATATACAGGTCATTCTGTGTCACAGTTGGCGCAAGATATCAATGAAAATAGTAAAAGTATTATCGAAATCAGTGCACGAAAATCATATTTTAATTTCATTATTCATCTTGACATCACCCCACTACGGATTAAAACACCAGGCGTACAATTAGTCATCGCTAATCGTGTTACTCAGTTTCAACTGCCTATTCCTATTTCATTAGGTACATTCTTAACCTATAAGGGCTATCCAGATAACAATCTTATTAACGAAATTATAGCTAAATTAAAAAAGGAGTTAGAACTGCCTTTACTAAGTTTAGGTCGTATTGATAAATCTCTATACACTATTCTTACGCAGGAGGTGGCAACTACTCAAATCGCGTCAATCATTACCTCTCGTAATACTAAAAAACGGGCGGACCTATGGTACTGCTCACACCCTATTGAAGAAGTTAAGCAAACATATGCCATAGCCATTGATATACTGACTAAGCGCTGTCATAACCGACAATTAGCATTTAACTATTTAGATGGGGTTAAACTAACAAAAGATTCAATTGGTAGTCAAAATTGCCCAGACTACCCTATCGTAAGTTTATTTATCGAACATCTACGTAAAAAGGTTATCACCACTACTGATTTCATCGAAAGGTTTAACGCTTACAACTTATGGCTTTGGCATATCTCACTGTTATTAACCTCTGTCAGAGCAGTAGAGGGTGCGCCAGGATTTATAAATCAGTTCAACTTAACCGCTGGGTTAGCATGGATTTCGGATAAAGAGGAACGAGCAACTAGTAACTCTCAACGGTTGATTCCTATTTGTTCTTTTTTAGCATCTGCCATTGAAAGCTTTATGTCGTATTTAGAACAGTTTGCAACCCGGTATAAGTATTTAGAACCCCAATTAAAAAATGACGTTTTAAAAATACTCAACTCAGAACGACCATTATTAAACTATATTGACTCTCACAATGAATTCCATTCACTACGCCCTGGTATTGTTGCAAAAGAACTGTCAGACAATCTAAGATTTAAAGTAGACTGGACACGCCATGTCAGTCAACGTTTTTTGCATGAACAAGGAGTAGAAGAGTCTCTTGTACTCGCGATTTTTGGTCATGAAATGATGGGTCAAGAAGCATGGCGCAAACAATCCTCACTTAGTATTGGTGACATCATAGCAGTTAAAGATATTTACCAAAGACTAGCCGATGAGCTTCAGCTTGAGCAGGTAGCTTTATGAGTTCAAATATAAAAAATAGTGATAATGAGTTGTTTGGTCATGAAAGACGGTCATCCCAACGGAAAAAGCAACGTCAAGAAGTACTAGAGCAGTGTAAGAGTCTTTGCGAAACCCTATGGCAAACCTTTTGTGTTCAAAACACACAAGAAAACATCAGCGATGACGATATCATTCAGCTATATGATGATATTCTGGAGCAGTTAAAAAAATGCATTCCACCAAAATTTATTCCGTTTGCTTTGTTTGAACGTAAACGTTTTTTCGAAAAGATAAATCAAAAACGTAAGACACTTAATCTTCCCCCCTTCCCAGAGCCCGTCATAGCCTCTCGAGTCAGTCGCCCTAAGAATATTAATGACTTAGATAGCTTTTTATACTTATCGCAAGCTCAAGAGGTAGCAAACAATGCCATTGACACGTGGTGTCAAAAAAACACATTCTCATTACTTGATAGTATTAGCTGGTTTTTATTTTCATTAGTCAGTTTTGCTGGATACAGTGATGACAAAATACTTAAAGCCATTTATGAGTATTTGGCTGAGGACAAGCCTGTTTATCAGTTATTTGATGATATGTTGTGTTTACCAATTAAAATTGAATCGCCTTTTTATGCTAATGAAATTAAAATACTTAATGATTCACTACAACAGTTGTACATTACTCGATTAGTTATCATTGATGATATTAGTCGTTTATGGTTGTACAATATACAACAACATACAGGGAGTGATTCTTTCCCTAAGTATCATCAAGTTATAAAGCGATTGGGTGAGTTTACAGGCGAGGGATTTACAGTAAAGTCTATTCATAAGTCTGAATACCTGAAGCATAACTCAGTATACTGGCAAACCCTCCCGGATGTGAGACTCGATATACAACTTGTTGAAGTTCTATTAGGCAATCAAAACCAAACATCTATAACTCAAGAACAGTTACTGCACTATTTTCAAAAAATAAAACAACCTAAAGTTATACTGTCTAATAATGATATAGAAAAACTAACTATTGAAAGCAAAGATGAACTGAGAAGTACTGACGATAATTCACAGCAATTCAAGTCAGATATCGTAAAAGATGTTCGAAGCATACTAAACTCTGAACCAAAAAAAATTAGACCTAAACTGGAACAGCTTTTAGCTGAGCCTTTGTTTCCAAATCAAAAGCGATTAGTGACTTGGATAATAGATTTGCATACCAATGGTAATAAAATCAGTACTTTAAAAAGATACTTATCAGACATAGGTAATGACTTTATTGCAAGCACACGTGATACCGATTTTTTCGGATGGTCAAAACATAATTATCACTTCATATATGATGAAATTCTTGCGAATAAAAATCAGAATAGGATTGGATTTACAACCACTGTAATTTGCTCATTACATAGTAGTTTAAAAAGACATTTTAAGGCGCCTGACATCGATTTACGAGGTGGTGGCGATCCACAAATTGTCTCAAGCTACCTAATTCCATATCAGGTTTATCAAGTACTACAAAGTAGTATTTCAAACCAACATGGTATAAGCGATTATTATAAGCAGCTCTTAAGTATAGTGATTACACTGCTTTATCGTACAGGAATGCGAATTAGCGAGATACTCGGTCTTCAGGTCAAGGATATCGAATATGACAATCAAAGCTTTAGTGAGTACAATATTATTGTACGATCCAATCCATACCGCTCCTTAAAATCTGATGACGGTACGCGACGTATTTATTTATCAGTACTACTGCTAGATGACGAGCTTGAGCAGTTTAAAAAGTTTTTAAATTCTAGACGTACTCAAAATCTTAATTATTTATTCACTTATCAATATCAGTCAAAGATACTCTCTCGACATAGCATTGAGCAGCCTATAAAAAAAATATTAGCAGATACTATATATCGTGATATTACTTTACATGCTTTTAGGCATAATGCTATCTCTAACATGGCGGTTATTTTGCGTAGTGATTACAGTATCGCAAAGTATTTTACTGACTATAATGAAAATCAACTTACTACCATTAGACAGCATTTTTTAGGCAAAGTACGCAAGGTTTCAACAAACTACTGGGATGCTTTGATGGAATTTGCAGGTCATGCTGACTTAAATACAACCTTTAGCTCCTACATTCATACAGCAGATATTATTGCCAGCTATCAGCTACAACAAGCAAACTTAACACTTCCTTCACATATTGTTTACAAGTTGATTAATACTAATCGAAACAAGCTCTATCAGCATAATAAACTAGCTGTTGACGCCAAAGAAAATACAGTCGATTTAAGCCAAATCAGACATTACATAAATAGGAAGATTAAGCTTGAACAATTAAGTACAACGATAACTATTAGTAATAAGGTCAATAAAGACTCTCATGCTTCAAATACTAGTAGCAACAATCAAAAAGTTTCATCTGTTTTCGGCATTTATAATCGTGAAGTGATTGAGAAACTACTTCATGATATTGAAGACGGTCAGCCTGTTAGTGAGGCAAGTAGTTTAAACTTTAATTATGATGATGCACTTAGGTTATATGAGCGTGCGTTAAACTTAGTGACTGATTCAAAAGGTAATCTCAATCACAAACTAATATCTAAAGATCGCAAGCAGAAGTCAGAGCATGCATTAATTGCCCCGACACCCCTCCATTATCGCGAAGATAATGCATTACTGCAATTATGTTTTGATAACCTTGAAACGCTATATGCTGACCCATCGAGCAGGCGGGATATTAAAGATATGCTTAAAGTATTTTATGATAAGGTGAATACCTCAAAAAGTGAGATTCGTTTTCCTTTCAAAGAAAAACGATTGTTTTATAAGTACCTAAAAGTCATGTGCCAGATATTGCCTAGTTATTATTGGCGAATAAATGTCTGTTGTATCAGGTATAAGTCTCAAAACAATGAAAAGAAAAAAAGAACTATAAGCTCTTTGGTTGACAGTGAAGATACACTTAAAAAAACTGAAAATCTCAAAGCTAATTATCCAGATTTTAAAGGTACTATCACCACTGATGATAATTACAATGGCTATGCATTATCCGTTATAAGCCCTGTAAAATCTAAGAAAAATCAATCTTCAGCTTTAATGAAGTATGTGCTACATTTTTTATTGATAGTTGAAGAGTTAAGTGATTGAATTCTATAAGCTAACCTTTACGAGATTGACGGTAGTGTCCTATGATATCTAATCATATCGCCTTTTTGATTGTGTGGTTTAGCTAGTGTGCTATTTTCAAAGAAAAAGAAGCTAATTAATTCTGGTTTCCCTCTTTTATTTTACATACAGGAGGTTTGACAACCTAGCATAAGGTTTCAGAGTTGAGTTTTACATGATTTAGTGCGTCTTTAGATGAGCAGATATACTTATGGCAGTGGGTTGTACAAAGCTTGAGAAGAGGCCGTGATTGTAAAATACTATTATATCTCCTTTTATTTGTTTAGCTTTATCGCCTTTCTTCAGCAGCTATATTAATCGATTTGCTACGCTACGTAAGTAGTCATTAGCTTTATAGCTTACTGCTCCTATCTTTCCGCATCTATTTCAGTACGAAAACGGTCTTACTATTGGATTTTGGTCAGACTTTAATTACTACACTTTAATGTTATCGATAATATAAAGAATTACTATAACTTTAGTGAGCAGCTTCGTAGGAGGGTTTAAACTCTATTAACAATATGTGTATATTAGAAATGTGCTTGACTATATTAATACGATTAAATATGATTAATATACAATAAAAAACATTTAGGGTACACAAATGCCTATTAGGCAAAAGTTAGACTCATTTGAAGATGAAACTTTAATGCATGACTATGCCACTCTAAATTGTATGAAATCCTTTACAATTTTGTTTGAAAGACATAATAAAAATATGATCGGGTTTTTAATCCATCAATCCAGATGCTCAGAAGATGTTGCTCAAGATATTGTAGCATCCACTTGGGAGAAGCTAATTAAGAGTAAGTCAAACTACAAGCCACTGGCTAAGTTTCGGACTTACTTGTACACAATACTGCATAATACTCAGGTTGACTATTATAGAAAAAGCAATCGGTTTAGTTGGTCAAATATAGAAGAAGCAGATAACATTAAAACTTCAAGCAATCAATTCGTATTAGATATTTTAAAATCTGAATTTCAGGTGGAAATTTATAATGCAATAAACTCACTTCCAAATGAACAAGCATTGGTCATTTCATTATGTTATCTAGAAGGATTTAAAATTAAAGAGATATCAGAAATCACTCAGGTATCTGTGGAGTGTGCAAAAAGTCGTTTGCGTTATGCAAAGAAAGGGGTTAAAAGTTACCTACTTAAGAATGGTATCGATGCAAATTTTGTTAAGTCTTATCTAAAGCAATTAGAGCTTACTTAAGTTCTTTATCTCCTATTTGACCTCCCCTCACATTATCTCTACAAGTTGTAGATAAAGAAAGGTTTAAGTAACCTATTTCATATAGCGATTTCAACTTGACATTAAAGCCTGTTGTACACTATAACCCAACAGACTTTAATTAAAATATTATACCCTGCTTTTTATCAAACTATGTCATGCCTATTTGATCTTAACAGCCGCATAGTTTGCGATTGCTACAGACTCATTAACAGTGCGTGCACCGCTTGGTACTATTGCTAAATTCCTGTTATCCATAGTTTTTTCTACAGCTATTCCCGATATTGCTGCAAATGCCTGATTACTCACTTCACCATTAGCAGTTAAGAAACCAAACCCCTTACTGGTCAAGTCAATAGGCTTCTTAGTTACAAAGGCAGCAACCAAAGTTTCACCCCTAGGTTCAGTTGCAACAATTTTAAATTTCCCATTACCTGGCATCTCAAGATCTTGAGTACCAATTTTATTATCTTGAGAATATTTATTAGGAAATAAAACAGTCACTGAATCATCTGCCCCTACAGTGACTACATTCAAATAACCAGACATTGGACTATTCACAGTGAAAACAAACTCTTCTCCAACATTTAGAGAAGTTGGTGCCTCAATATTGATTTTTTTAGGCAATTGGTTAACAGCATCTATAATCTTTTGTTTATTAACATTTGCTGTAGAGCCAGCTCTAGCAAAATGAATTTGTTTATTCAATAGTTCTGAATCACCTTCAATTTTTGGGCTAAACTTCTCATTTGGTTTTAATGGCAAATTTTTTATCTTTCTTGAAGTTGATTCATATAAGGCTTGCCATGTTGGGTTAATCGAACCTTTTCTTGCTTCTTCTAATGACTCATAAAGTGATTTAGTAAATAAACTACCTTGTGGTGTAGCAAGAGACTGTTCATCATCTTGCGCCGCCCCAATTGATACATAGTTTTGAGTAGTTGACTGAGGCGTATCTAATGGCATAACCGCAAAATTTTTATCCGTAAAATCACTTTGGAATCCAGTAGATTTAACCTGTACTTTCTGACTCGTTGGACTAAACGAATTCGGTGGTATTGATTTAGTCCCAGTACCACTGTGACAGGCATCTATCAAGACAACCATGTTATTACTTTTGATCTTTGATAGCGCTATATTGATATCATCGTCAATTAAATGACCATCATATACAAAGAGTGTTTCATCCATTTTATCGGGCTCATCACCATTAGTATCTTTGACTTGAGCACCATGACCTGAATAATAGATTAGCACTCTATCTTGGCTTGAAGTCGAGTTTGCAATATTATCCAACTCACGTAAAATATTGTTTCTCTTAGCATTTTGATTCGACAGATGGATGATATTATTTTTTTGTATACCTAAATGTTGCGCCATTTCATCCATCATTGCTACATCTAGATCAATACCACTTAGATTATATCTAGAGTCTTGATACTCTCCAACTCCTATAATTAATGCCTTATCAGCTGCAATACTCATACTTGTCAGGCTTAATAATGTTAATGATAGAGCAATTTTCTTAAGTGAAATCCTCATAAAACTATTCCTATGTTCTGTTTAGTTACTTTTTAGATTTAAATATACACTCTCATCTGCTCTTGGAAGTACTTTTGTGAATCTACTTTCTGACTCCCATAACATTAGACTATCCATTTGTTCAGGCATAACAAAACGCAGTTGTTTTAATTTAGTATCGCTTTTTTGTGTCTTTAACGTCTTTATACTGCCATCTTGTAGGCGAATACCTAAATTTATATTATTCCTACCAGTTGCAGCATAGGTTACTGTGACGGTCTCTTTTGACTGATAGCTATTTTTATCTGTACTCAACATTAATGTATTACCATATCTACTTTTTGCAACAACTGATGGCATTGCACGCATTGTCATTGACTCTGGGCTTTCAACTTGAACCATACCATTGGTAATTTTTACATTAATCTTTTGTATGGCGATGCTGGGATTATAAGTGCTACTATCACTGGCTATATCAATACCGTAATCTTTCAGTATACTTTGTACATCGTCCGTCGAAGCTGTCATGTGACCTGAGTTAATCACGTTAAATAAGTCAGTAATATCTAAAGGTTGAGCTGAAGCTATAATGGTAAAGGCTTCTTGACCTGCTCTATCCGAAAATAAAGGCGCACTAAAAGCGTTTTCTGAAGGTACCATTTGTGTAAAGCCAGCACTTATTAAGTTATTCTTATCTATTTGGTTTGGATATACCATTACTGTTCTACCAGTAGGCTCTGTAGATAAAATATAAACATAGGCATTTTGATTTGAGCTTAACTTAAAGCGTATTGGCTCATTAACTTTATAGCTAGATTTGGTTGGTATAGCACTTAGTGTTAATTGTATAGCTTTATTAACCGTTGTTGCATTACCACCATCTATGATAATGGGCTGTACTGTAGCTAAGTCTATAAGTTCTATTTCTTGTGCATTCGTAGCCTGTATACCTATCATCATAAAAGACGAGACTAGCAATACAGCTCTTGAGGATTTGGATTTTATAAAATTATGCATGGTATTACTCCTAGGTTTAAAAAAATAATTTTGTTTGTCGCTTTATAATTTAAAGTTTTAATAAGTATCACAAGAGTTTGATCGAATCTAACTATAATGCGCCTTAAAACACCTTAAACTCAAAGCCATTACCTACCGTACTGGTTGTCGGATACTGCGGCTGACTAAATGCCTTTTGCGCGATAGTCGGTATCTCATCTTCAATATAACTCGACAGCTCACCCGTCTTCATATACCCATCCTTATTCATATCACCAGCACCGTTAAAGGCTTGCAATAACCCATAAGTAAACACCCCATGACCCTGATAACCCTCTAACGCCTTTTGCTTATCCGAGCTTGCCATAATCACCGTAGCCCCTGCCTTACGCTGCATCCGCTCTATCACCATTTGATCATCTAAGCCACGAGAGGCGATGAGCTGACCGGCATCAATAGAGCCACCACTATCACACGTATCTAGCAAGATAAGCTTTTTATCTGTTTGTACCTGTGCCAATAGGTCTTGTAAGTCCTCTGCATTAATCCCTGTTTGAGCAACTTTACTACTAGAGGTTGCCCCAACGTCAGAGGTAAATAAATGATAGCCTGTATCAGGGAAGTTATAACCATGACCTGCCACATAGAATACAAACACATCACCCATGTCTGCACTCGATTTAATCTCATTGACCTTATTGATGATATTGGCTTTAGTTGTAGAGCCAGCCGTGTTTAATAAGCTGATATGACCTTTATCATAGAGACTACCGACTTGTTTATTTAAGGTGT